>NZ_JAWHOP010000010.1:0-178876 GCF_032586995.1 Pseudomonas syringae group sp. J248-6
TGGAGCGGGAAACGAGACTCGAACTCGCGACCCCGACCTTGGCAAGGTCGTGCTCTACCAACTGAGCTATTCCCGCAATGGCGTCCCCTAGGGGACTCGAACCCCTGTTACCGCCGTGAAAGGGCGGTGTCCTAGGCCACTAGACGAAGGGGACACACGTACAACATTCACTACTTATTTGCGCTACGCTGTGTGCTTTACGCTGTAAGTGGCGCGCATTCTATGGATGGATTGAGGGGTCGTCAACCCCCATGTGAAAATTTATTGAAATCAATAACTTCGATGCCGTTCGGACGCTGACCGACTGTCGCCAATCATTCAGCTGCCTAATCTATATAGAAGAGATGCCGACAAACTCCAGGAGGGACATCTATGCGCAGTAGTGCTTAGCCACTACACTCGCACTAAAACTAATTGAACAAATGAGGTTTGCACAGTGACTCCACTCATGATCACGCTGATGGTAGTAGCAGGTATCGCTCTGCTCATCGCGATCGGCTACCTGAATCACGTCGCTGAAAACGGCAAACTGGAGAAGGCCCGCACCAAGGTCGAACTCAGTGATCGCTTGCGTCGCTGCAGCGAAATCACCGAAGTATTCCCCGGCCAGTTGATGTCGCCAGCCTTGAAGCTGCTGCTTACGCGTCTGGAACTGAACGTCGTGCAGCGCATGCTCAGCCTGGACAAGGGTAACGCTCAACTCAAGCACCGCATCGGCGAGCTGGAAGAGCAGATCGGCAAGGGCGAACGCATCGACATCCCCAACCCGGTCACGCCGATCCAGACCGAAGCCAAGGCCAAGGACGTGCGTTTCCTTCTGGAAGCCCTGCATGGTCAGGTGACCCGCGCTGCGCATGACGGCTTTCTGCAAACCAGCGAAGCCAAACACTGGATCCGCGAAATCCGCACGATTCTGGTCACGCTGCACATCGAGTTCTTCAATAACCTCGGTCAGATGGCCCTCAGCCAGGATCAGCCGGGCCAGGCTCGTCTGGCGTTCGAACGCGGCGTGCAGTATTTGCGCAACCAGCCGGACCCGGTGACGTACCAACAGCAGTTGCTGGCGATGGAAAAACAACTGGCCCGCGCCAACTCGATGGTACTGACCAATACCGCGCCATCCGAAGACGACGACAACGCGCTGACCGAAGGCCTGAAGGCAGACGAAACCGAATCCGAATGGAAGAAGAAAGTCATCTACGATTGATGACTGCCCCGCCGCTGCCGGACCTATGCTCCGGACAGCGGCAGGTCGAGCGGCTCAGCAGTCGGTCGATGCCAGAAAGATAGCCGCCAGACGTTCGATCCCCGCCTGATCCACCTCGTTGAAACGCCCCACACTCGGACTGTCCAGGTCCAGCACGCCGATCAGACGCCCGTCCTTGATCAACGGCACCACAAGCTCGCTGTTCGATGCGCTGTCGCAGGCGATGTGCCCGGGAAACTCGTGAACGTCCTGAACACGCTGGGTTTGCCGACTCTGCGCCGCCGCCCCGCAAACGCCGCGACCAAAGGGAATGCGTACGCACGCAATCTGCCCCTGAAACGGACCCAGCACCAGTTCTTCGTTGCGATTGAGGTAAAAACCCGCCCAGTTCAGATCGTCGATCTGCGTATAGAGGAATGCCGAGAACTGCGCCGCATTGGCGATGAAGTCGCGCTCGTCGGCCAGCAATGCCTCAAGCTGGGCGGCCAGCAGACCGTAACCATTGAGGCCGGCACCGGTGTTTTGCAAATCGATCATGTGTGTTGCTCCAACAATTCAAGTCCTACCCAGTAACGTGCAAATTGATACGCGCAGCGGCCATTGCGATTGCCACGCGCGGTCGCCCAGCGAATCGCGGCCTTTTCCAGGCTTTCGTCGCGCTGCCATTGCAAGCCGGCCTTGTCTGCCAGTTGCGTGATCCAGTGCTCGACCACGTTCAGGTAATGTTCCTGGGTAAACGGATAAAACGACAGCCACAGGCCGAAGCGGTCAGACAATGCGATCTTGTCTTCCACGGCTTCGCTGGGGTGCAGCTCGCCGTCGACGTGCTTCCAGTCAACGTTGTCGCTTTCCTTCTCGGGCACCAGGTGGCGGCGATTGGAGGTGGCATACAGCAATACGTTATCCGGCGCCTGCTCCAGCGAGCCGTCAAGCACGCTTTTCAGCACGCGATAGTCACCTTCACCCGACTCGAACGACAGGTCATCGCAAAACAGTACGAAACGCTGCGTCAGCTTGTGCAATTGCTCGACCACGCGGGGCAAGTCGCCCAGGTGATTGCGCTCGATCTCGATCAGGCGCAAACCGGCCGAAGCGTGCTCGGCCAGCAGAGCGCGGATCAGGGACGACTTGCCGGTGCCGCGCGAACCCCAGAGCAAGGCATGGTTGGCAGGCAGGCCATCGATGAACTGACGTGTATTGCGCCCCAACTGATCGCGCTGCAGGTCGACGCCGATCAGATCGGTCAGGCGCGTATCCAGGCTCACCTGCAACGGCATCAGGTAGCCGCTACGCCCCTCTTGCACCCAGCGCGCGGCCAGCGTCTGTGACCAGTCGACCGGCTCGCGCACGGCTGGCAACAGCGGTTCCAGCCGGGCCAGCACGGCATCGGCGCGTTGCAGAAAAGCATCCAACCGAGAATCCACGGGATCTCCTTATATTTAACTGATTGGTCAGCAGTGCCTATCAGCTATGCTTGGCCAACCAGAAGTGGCAGTAAGTACTCATGGATATATCGCTCAAAAACAGGCTTTCGTTCAAGCAGGCGCGCCTGGCTGTATTGATCGGCTTCGCGCTGGGGACCTTGCTGAGCCTGTTCCAGATTGCAATCGATTATGCCAGCGAAGACGCGTCCATCAATCGCGAAATCAAATCACTGCTGGAAATCATCCAGAACCCGGCATCGCGCATTGCCTACAACATCGACTCGGAGCTGGCTCAGGAGCTGACACTCGGGCTGCTGCGCTCGCCTGCCGTGGTCAGCGCCAGACTGACCGATAACAATGACGCCGTGCTCGCAAGCGTCGAACGCCCCATGGCGACAGGTCGTTATCGGGTGTTCAGCGACTGGCTGTTCGGCGAAAGCCGCCAGTTTCAGGAAAAACTGCACCTCAACCATTTGCCGGATGAAACCATCGGCACACTGTACCTGACCGTGGACACCTTCGCTTTCGGCAGCCACTTTCTGCAGCGCGCCGAGATCACTCTGCTCAACGGCTTCGTGCGCAGCCTGGCGCTGGCCGGCATTCTGACCATTCTGTTCTATGCCACCCTGACCAAACCGCTGGTAAGGGTGATCCGCGAACTGAGCAGTCGCGACCCGCGCAACCCCGACCAAGGGAAAATAACCTGCCCGCCTCACCATGAGCAGGATGAAATCGGCGTATTGGTGGCGACCTTCAATCGTCAGTTCGAAACCATGAGCAGCGAGTTCTCCAGACGGCGCGCGGCCGAAGATCGGCTGACCGAACATCTCAACGAGCTGGAAAACATTGTTTCGGCACGCACCAATGAGCTCAAGGCCAGCAACATACGCCTGCGCGAATCCAACGAGGAACTGCAGATAGCACGCAGTACGGCGCTGGACATGGCCCATGCGCGCTCGGCGTTTCTGGCGCACATGAGCCACGAAATCCGTACGCCGCTCAACGGCCTGCTGGGCATGCTCGCGCTGTCACTGGACAGCCCGCTCAGCGCCGAGCAGCGCCAGCAACTGATGATCGCCCACGACTCCGGCAAGGTGCTGGTCGAACTGCTCAACGATATTCTCGACATGTCCAAGTTCGATGCCGGTCATCTGGAGATCGAGCGCATTCCCTTCGACCTGGGGGTGTTGATCGAAGACACCGCCAACCTGCTGTCACAAAACGCGGCGCCCAGCGTAGAGCTGACCTGCCTGATTGCGCCGGACTTTCCGGCCATGGTTACCGGCGACCCGACCCGTGTGCGGCAGATCGTCAGCAACCTGCTGTCCAACGCACTCAAGTTCACCCGTTTCGGGCGCGTGGATGTACGTCTGACTCACCATAAGGATGTCAGCGGAGAAAACCGGGTGCGCATCGAAGTCCGTGATACCGGCATCGGCATTGCGCAGGACGCCCAGGCGAAAATATTCCAGCCGTTCACTCAGGCAGAAACCGCCATCACTCGGCAGTATGGCGGCACCGGGCTGGGTCTGGCGCTGACCAACAATCTCTGTGAGGCCATGAATGGCACGCTGAGTATCCAGTCGCAGTCCGGCTTCGGCAGTCAGTTCTGCGCCGAACTGCCGTTGCCGGTGCATGTATCTGCAGTCACTCAGACCGCGCTCAGGGGCCGGGTCACCGTGGTCAGCTCGGCCGGCAGCGGCCTGGTGGAACTGCTGGGCAACCTGCTGCCAACCTGGGGGGTCGATCTCAAACGACGCAGCATTGATGATCGCCCGGAAGACGTGGACCTCGACAGCAGCCCGGACCTGGTCATTACCGACTGCCCCGAGTGCCTGTTTGCGATCCGCCCCACTACACCCGTGCCGATCCTGCTGGTCACTGCCTATGGCAATTTCATGCCCGGCGAACAGGTTACGGCCCTTGCCCCGCTGCAACAGCAGGCTCGACCGCTGGCGCGCAACGCGCTTTACCACACGCTACGGCGCGTACTCGGTCAGGAAGAGACAGGCGTCAGGGACACAAAAGCGCCAGAGCAAAGGGCTCAGCGCATGGCCAGAGTACTGTTGGTGGAAGACAACCCGGTCAATCAACTGGTGGCCAAGGGCATCCTCGGCAAGCTGGGGTGCGAAGTGATCATCAGCAGTCACGGCGGCGAGGCCCTGGAACAACTGGAGCAGGGCCACTTTGACCTGGTGTTGATGGACTGCAACATGCCGGTCATGGACGGCTATGAAGCCAGCCGCCAGATCCGCAGCAGCGGCCGCTGGCCAAACCTGCCGATCGTGGCGCTTACCGCCAACGCCATGCCCGATGAGCGAGAGCGCTGCAAGGCGGCAGGCATGAACGACTACCTCGCCAAGCCGTTCCGGCGCGCCGAACTGGCGGGCATTCTGGACCAGTGGATTCCCATCGCTGACATCCGCTGAAACGGCTTAGCGCAGCAGCGCTTCGATTTCACCGGTCAGTTCCTCGGGTTTGGTCAACGGCGCGAAACGCTTGACCAGCGCGCCATCCCTGCCAATCAGGAACTTGGTGAAATTCCACTTGATTCGCTCGGTCCCCAGCAACCCCGGTGCCTGCTGCTTGAGCTGAACGAACAAGGGATGGGCCTGAGCGCCGTTCACGTCGATCTTCTTGAACAGCGGGAAGCTGACCCCGTAGTTCAGTTCGCAAAACCCGGAAATCGCGCCCTCGTCACCCGGTTCCTGCTTGCCGAACTGATTGCAAGGGAAGCCCAGCACTACCAGCCCTTTATCCTTGTAGTCCAGCCAGAGTTTTTCCAGGCCTTTATATTGCGGGGTAAAGCCGCATTTGCTGGCTGTATTGACCACCAGCACCGCCTTGCCAGCGTAGTCGGCGAGGGTTTTCTGTTCTCCCTTGATCGTAGTGACCGGGATACTCAGCAGGTTTTCGCTCATCAAAAGAGGCCTCAAGACCAGGCGGTGGCTGGATCGGAATGTGAGCACTGACGTTAGCCTGCAACGGCGTGCGGCGCACGCCAATTTTCGGTATTGATACAGGTCGATAAGCCCGGAGCCGCTGCGCGCAGCGGCACAGCAATCGCCCGGCTACTGGCGCGGGACCAGGTCCAGGCACACCGAGTTGATGCAGTAACGCAACCCGGTCGGTGGCGGACCATCGGGAAACACATGACCCAGGTGAGCGTCGCATTTGGCACAGACCACTTCGGTACGAATCATGCCGTGGCTGACATCGCGCACTTCGACCACCGCGCTACCTTCCAGCGGCGCATAAAAGCTGGGCCAGCCGCAGCCCGAATCGAACTTGGTGGTGGAATCGAACAGCGGCTCATTGCAGCAGATGCAGTGGTAGACGCCTTCTGTCTTTGTCTCGTTGTACTTACCGGAAAACGGCCGCTCGGTGCCTTTCAGGCGGCAAACCTGATACTGCGCCGGGTCGAGCATCTCTTTCCACTCTTCAAGCGTTTTCTGCAACTTGTCCACAGGTACACCTCCGAATTCGAAAAACCCCGATCTGTACCTTTTCCACAGATCAGGTGGCACGTATGATTGCGCCAGGTCAGACGTCAGTCTGGCACCCGCGTTTGTCGCATACAAACCCATTTTCATGGCGAACGTGCTGCGACCTTCATTGCAAGCCGGCAACAGCTCGTCCATTTTCGGGATCATCACCATGCAGTTCAACAAATCGAACAAGCTCGCAAACGTCTGCTACGACATTCGCGGGCCGGTGCTCAAGCACGCCAAACGCCTGGAAGAGGAAGGCCATCGCATCCTCAAGCTGAACATCGGCAACCCGGCACCGTTTGGTTTCGAGGCGCCGGACGAAATCCTGCAGGACGTGATCCGCAACCTGCCGACTGCCCAGGGCTACAGCGACTCCAAGGGCCTGTTCAGCGCCCGCAAGGCTGTGATGCAGTATTACCAGCAGAAGCAGGTCGAAGGCGTCGGCATCGAAGACATCTATCTGGGCAACGGCGTGTCCGAGCTGATCGTGATGTCGATGCAGGCGTTGCTCAACAACGGCGACGAAGTGCTGGTTCCGGCACCCGATTATCCCTTGTGGACCGCAGCAGTGGCGCTGTCCGGCGGCAGCCCGGTGCACTATCTGTGCGACGAGCAGGCCAACTGGTGGCCGGACCTTGAAGACATCAAGGCCAAAATCACGCCGAACACCAAGGCCATGGTGATCATCAACCCGAACAACCCGACCGGCGCAGTGTATTCCCGCGAGGTATTGCTGGGCATGCTGGAGCTGGCTCGCCAGCATAATCTGGTGGTGTTCTCCGACGAAATCTACGACAAGATCCTCTACGACGACGCCGTGCACATCTGTACTGCCTCGCTGGCACCGGACCTGCTGTGCCTGACCTTCAACGGTCTGTCCAAGTCGTATCGGGTCGCAGGCTTCCGCTCCGGCTGGATTGCCATTTCCGGACCGAAACACAACGCACAGAGCTACATCGAAGGCATCGACATCCTGGCCAACATGCGCCTGTGTGCCAACGTGCCGAGCCAGCACGCCATCCAGACTGCGCTGGGCGGCTATCAGAGCATCAACGACCTGATCCTGCCGCCAGGCCGTCTGTTGGAGCAACGCAACCGCACCTGGGAGCTGCTCAACGATATTCCCGGCGTCAGCTGCGTCAAGCCGATGGGCGCGCTGTATGCATTCCCGCGCATCGACCCGAAGGTGTGCCCGATCTTCAACGACGAAAAATTCGTCCTCGACCTGCTGCTCTCGGAAAAACTGCTGGTGGTTCAGGGCACGGCGTTCAACTGGCCCTACCCTGATCACTTCCGCGTCGTGACCTTGCCGCGCGTTGATGAGCTGGAGCAGGCCATTGGCCGCATCGGTAACTTCCTGAAGGGTTATCGTCAGTAAACAGACACCGCCCCTCTCGCAACGCATCCCTGCCCCGACCTGTTCGGGGCAGTTTATTTGTGCCCTGCCAAAACAGCATCACCGCCCTGCCCTCACCCCCTCAGGCATCGACCACTCTGGCTCAGGCGCCGTTCAGCTTTGCGGGATTACCATCGATTGCGTGAAGAGGACACAGTTTGAAATAGTCCCTCTGTTGAATAGCAGCGGGCATCACCTTATATACCCGGCATCGAGTTACATATTTACCTGAGGAGAACGTTTCGACCATGATGCGCATTTTGCTGTTTTTGGCCACTAACCTTGCGGTCGTGCTGATTGCCAGCATCACCCTGAGCCTTTTTGGCTTCAATGGGTTCATGGCGGCCAACGGGGTTGATCTGAACCTCAATCAGCTGCTGGTTTTCTGCGCTGTGTTCGGTTTCGCGGGCTCGTTGTTCTCGCTGTTCATCTCCAAGTGGATGGCGAAAATGAGTACCGGCACTCAGATCATCAGTCAGCCTCGCACCCGCCATGAGCAATGGTTGCTGCAGACCGTTGAACAACTGTCCCGCGATGCGGGCATCAAGATGCCGGAAGTCGGTATTTTCCCGGCGTATGAAGCCAACGCATTCGCCACGGGCTGGAACAAGAACGATGCACTGGTTGCGGTAAGCCAGGGCCTGCTCGAGCGGTTCTCGCCGGATGAGGTGAAAGCCGTACTGGCGCACGAAATCGGCCACGTTGCCAACGGCGACATGGTCACACTGGCGCTGGTGCAGGGTGTGGTGAACACGTTTGTGATGTTCTTTGCCCGCATCATCGGCAACTTCGTCGACAAGGTGATCTTCAAGACCGAGAACGGTCAGGGTATTGCCTACTACATCACGACGATTTTCGCCGAGCTGGTATTGGGCTTTCTGGCCAGCGCCATCGTCATGTGGTTCTCGCGCAAACGCGAATTCCGCGCTGACGACGCAGGTGCCCGACTGGCCGGTACGGACGCGATGATCGGTGCGCTGCAACGCCTGCGTTCAGAACAGGGCGTACCGGTGAACATGCCTGACAGCCTGACGGCGTTCGGTATCAACGCCGGTCTGAAGAAAGGCCTGGCAGGGTTGTTCATGAGCCACCCGCCGCTGGAGCAACGCATCGAGGCCCTGCGCCGCCGCGGTTGATCCTACCAACGCGATAGCTTTCGCCCCGCGCACAGCAATGAGAGGTGTTCTACCGGACACCTCTCGTTGCACACGCTCCGCATGGGAATGCAGTTCGTGACGCTCTGCGTCACACGGTTCTGCGATCGGAGAAGAATTCAGGCCCAACTCAGCGCGATTGACGCTCCAACCTATAAACGTGCTCATCCATGCGCTCCAATCCGGCCCTCAACGCCTTGGGACTGCTGTGTAGCGCATCTTGCTCGCTGACCTTCGTGATTTCCCAGCTTCCGGATACAAACGCCTGCAGCCACGTGTGCGGCACGGAGAATGGCGGGCCTTCGAGCAGGTTTTGGTCGTATTCAAGGGTGACCAGCAGGCCACTGCATGCCTGAGGCATCAACGCTTCAAGCTGCTGCACATAGTGCTCGCGCATGCCCGAGGGCAAGGCAATCAAGGCGGCACGGTCATAAAAGGCTGTGCAGTGGCCAATATCGTGCGCCGTCAGGGCGAAAAAATCGCCGCACCAGATTTCGATGCCCGGCGCTGCATAGACGCTGAAGTCGCCCTTGCGCGTGATTTGCGGTTGCACACCGCGCTCATTGAAATAGCCTGCTACCGCTGCCTCGGAAAGCTCTGCGCCGACTACGTAGCAACCTTGCTCTATCAACCAGTTCATATCCAGGCTTTTGCCGCACAACGGCACCAGAACCCGAGCCCCAGGCTCAAGTCTCAAATGAGGCCAATGCTGTCGCAGGTCCTGATTGACCTGCGCCTGATGAAAGCCAATCTGTCCTGCCTGCCAGCGCTGCAGCCAAAAATCCGCCTGCATGAAACCTCCTGAAAATTCGATCAAAAAGCGCCATAACTTATATTAGATTTAGATCATGAGAATGAACGACTATGGGGCATTCTCATATTCTGGAGCGTTAAATGTTCCCAAGCCTGTTTATTTCCCATGGCTCCCCCATGCTCGCGCTGGAGCCCGGCGAGAGTGGCCCCGCCCTGACGCGATTGGCCGCCAGCTTGCCCAGGCCTCGCGCCATCGTAGTGGTGTCTGCACACTGGGAAAGCCACGAACTGATCGTCAACGGCAACCCACAACCCGAGACCTGGCATGATTTCGGCGGTTTTGCAGCTGAATTGTTTGCGGTGCAATACCCGGCGAAAGGTCTGCCTGAACTGAGCCGCACAATAGTCGAGCTGCTGGCCGCCAGCGATCTGCCCGCACGCATCGACAGCAGACGACCGTTCGACCACGGCGTCTGGGTGCCCTTGTCGTTGATGTACCCGAACGCCGATATTCCGGTGGTGCAGATCTCACTGCCTAGCCTTCAGGGGCCCGAGCTCCAGACACGGGTAGGCCGCGCGCTGGCCAGCCTGCGCGAACAGGGTGTATTGATTATCGGCTCTGGCAGCATCACGCATAACCTGCGCGATCTGGACTGGAACGCCGGCCCCGGAAGCGCAGAGCCATGGGCTGTGACGTTTCGTGACTGGATGATCGACAAGCTGCAAAAAGAAGATGAAGCCGCCCTGCACCACTACCGCAGTCTCGCCCCCCATGCGATGCGAGCGCACCCGAGTGACGAGCATTTGCTGCCGCTGTATTTCGCACGGGGCGCAGGCGGAGCATTCAGTGTTGCCCATCAAGGCTTCACTATGGGGGCGCTCGGAATGGATATCTATCGGTTCGGCTGAATCCGAAAACGCCGAGTCGCCTGAATTCAGCGCAAAAAAATCCCCGAACCAGTCGGGGATTTTTTATTGACCTATCAGCTCAGAAGCCGATCAGTCTTCGCGATAGCGACGCAGCTTGAGCTGCTTGCCAGCAACACGGGTGTCCTTGAGCTTGGTCAGCAGACGCTCAAGACCATCTTCCGGCAGCTCGACCAGGCTGAAGCTGTCACGCACCTGGATGCGGCCGATAGCTTCGCGGGCCAGGCCGCCTTCGTTGAGGATGGCACCCAGCAGGTTCTTGGCAGCGATACCATCACGCGCACCCAGCGCGGTACGGCAACGAGCACGGCCTTCGGCCAATGGAACCGGCGCACGACGCTCACGCTCAGGACGATCACCACGGTCGCTGCTGCGCTCTGGACGATCACCGCGCGGGGCGTTGTTCGGAACCAGTGGACGCTCGCGCTCGATGGCTGCCAGGGTCAGTGCCTGACCGTTGGTAGCCTTGCGCAGCAGTGCAGCAGCAAGGGCACGCGGGCTGCAGCCGATGTCGGCAGTCAGACGATCGAGCAGATCACCGTGAGTCGATTCGGCATCAGCGACCAGTGGCGACAGGCTGTTGGTCAGCTTCTTGATGCGTGCATCCAGAACGGCCTGGGCATCCGGCAGGCGGACTTCCGCAACCTTCTGACCGGTAACACGCTCGATCACCTGCAGCATGCGGCGCTCGCGAGGAGTTACCAGCAGCAGTGCACGACCTTCGCGACCGGCACGACCGGTACGGCCGATACGGTGAACGTAGGACTCTGGATCGTAAGGCATGTCCACGTTGAATACGTGGGTGATACGCGGAACGTCAAGACCACGGGCAGCAACGTCGGTCGCTACAACGATGTCCAGACGGCCATCCTTGAGGGAATCGATAACGCGCTCGCGCTGGTTCTGAGCGATGTCACCGTTCAGTGCAGCAGCCTTGTAGCCTTTGGCTTCAAGGGCGCTTGCCAGGTCCAGGGTCGCCTGCTTGGTGCGGACGAACATGATCAGGGCGTCGAAGTCTTCGACTTCCAGCAGGCTCAATACAGCCGAGGTCTTCTGGTCAGCGTGAACCAGCAGATGAGCCTGCTCGATCGCGGTAACGGTCTGGGTCTTGGTCTGGATCTTGACGTGCTTCGGATCACGCAGATGGCGCTCGGCGATGGCACGGATCGACTGTGGCAGCGTTGCCGAGAACAGTACGGTCTGGCGGGTTTCAGGCATGGCCTTGAAGATGACTTCGAGGTCGTCCATGAAGCCCAGCTTGAGCATTTCGTCTGCTTCATCGAGAACCAGATGGTTCACGGTTGCCAGGACTTTCTCGTCACGACGCAGGTGGTCGCAGAGACGGCCAGGGGTGGCGACAACAATTTGTGCGCCGTTGCGGATAGCCTTGAGCTGCGGGCCCATTGGCGCGCCGCCGTAGACCGCTACAACGGTCACGCCCGGCATTTGTTTTGCGTAGGTCTCGAACGCGGTGGCAACCTGAAGTGCCAGTTCGCGGGTCGGGGCCAGGATCAGTGCTTGCGGCTCGCGCTTGCTCGGGTCGATGCGATGCAGGATAGGCAGTGCGAACGCGGCGGTTTTACCCGTACCGGTTTGCGCCTGACCAATCATGTCGTGACCGGCGAGAATAATCGGGATCGATTGCTGCTGAATGGCCGAAGGCTCTTCGTAGCCAGTGGCGACGACTGCTGCAACGATATTTGGATGAAGTTCGAGAGCGGCGAAGCCGCCGATTTCCTGGGTCATGGGTCTGCCTCTAGTGCATCCGCAAAGACCCATGCTTCAAAGCTGCGCGTGCCGTGTACGACCTTGAGGTCACCCTGGCTGCTTTGTCGGCGGGGATTTGCGAAAACGTTTGATGAATGGATCGTCCAGGCTAGTCCGTTGTGCGAACAAGCAACCGAAGCTGGCTTCGGGGTACTGCAATACCTTGACGAGGGCCCTGTTAAGGCCGGCGCGCACTATACCGGAAATACGCACCTTAGTGAGTCTTTTTTTGCGAAACATTGCGCCATCCTTGAGCAACCCAAGGCCCTTGGTCCGGGCAGAGGGCTGGCCGACAAGGGCGCGGGCCCGAGATTGCGGGCGTTGCCGCTTAAACGTTTAATCTGCTCTTGCGGATGGCCGGCATCCCGACCTGCGGGGTGTGGCGAATTGTCTCACCCCTGATTTCAGAACAGTCAGCACATGCTTCGCCCTTTCAGGTCGCGGAACGGACCGCTCTGATCAACGACTCCAGCGAGTACCCCAAATGCGGCGCAAGTGCCTCGGCACGCGAACTCAGTGCCTCGATATCCAGCGTCTGATCGAGGTCGGCAGGCACGATCAGAATGACGTTGCCCTCCTTTACCGGCAGCTCCCAGTAATGACGGTGGTACAAACCCCGCAGCAAGGCCGCACCCAGCGGTTTGCCGTCGTCGGTGGCCCACTGGTTGATGATCAGCCAGCCACCGGGATTGAGGCGTTGCTGGCAGCCCTGCAAAAAATTCCAGGCCAAATGCCCGACGCCCGGCCCGACATCGGTGTAAAGGTCGACAAAGATCAGGTCGGCAGGCTCTGCGCTGTCCAGCAACTCCAGCGCATCGCCGATGCGGATATACAGACGCGGATCGTCATCGAGCCCCATGAACTCCATGGCCAGGCGCGGCACATCAGGGCGAAGCTCGATGACTTCAACGTCTTCAAGCGGCAGGAACTTCATGCAGGCCTGGGTCAGCGTACCCGCACCCAGCCCCAGAAACAGCGCGCTGTCCGGCGCATCGTGACACAGTGCGCCGATCAGCATCGCGCGGGTATAGTCGTATTCCAGCCAGCTCGGGTCAGCCGTAAACGTGCAGCTCTGCTCGATGGCCTCGCCAAACTCCAGAAAGCGGTAATCCTCCACTTCCAGCACGCGGATCATGCCGAAGTCGTCGTGGACCTCGGCCAGAATTCGTTCTACGCGCTCACGCTCTTCCGTCATTACCGTTCCTGGTCATCGCTGCGCCGAGCGCAAAACGCGAATTGTCCGGCAAGCGCGCGGCTTTGTCACACATTGCCGGGCGCTATGCCATCCCGGTGGTCTGCCCTACGCTGGCAGAGCAACGGCGAACTGCTAACATGCTGGCCCGATTGCATAACCCTAGAGCCAATAATGAGCCAACCCTGGAGCCCCGACAGCTGGCGGGCACTGCCGATTCAGCAGCAACCTCACTACCCTGACGCCGCGCACCTGCTGAAGGTCGAACAGACCCTGGCCAGCTATCCGCCGCTGGTGTTTGCCGGCGAAGCCCGAGAGTTGCGCCGCCAGTTTGCCGAAGTGACCCAGGGTCGCGCGTTCCTGCTACAGGGCGGCGACTGCGCGGAAAGCTTCATGGAGTTTTCCGCAGCCAAGATTCGCGACACGTTCAAGGTGCTGCTGCAGATGGCCATCGTTATGACCTTCGCCGCCGGTTGCCCGGTGGTGAAAGTCGGACGCATGGCCGGACAATTTGCCAAACCTCGCTCGGCCAACGACGAAATCATCGACGGCGTAACGCTCCCGGCGTATCGCGGTGACATCGTCAACGGTATCGGTTTCGATGAGAAAAGCCGTGTGCCGGACCCCGAACGCCTGCTGCAAGCCTATAACCAGTCCACCGCCACCCTGAACCTGTTGCGCGCTTTCGCCCAGGGCGGGTTTGCCGACCTGCATCAGGTGCACAAGTGGAATCTGGACTTCATCGCCAACTCGGCGCTGGCCGAAAAATACAGCCAGCTGGCCGGACGCATCGATGAAACGCTTGCGTTCATGCGCGCCTGCGGCATGGACAGCTCGCCGCAACTGCGTGAAACCAGCTTTTTCACCGCCCACGAGGCATTGCTGCTCAATTACGAAGAAGCCTTCGTGCGGCGCGACAGCCTGACCAATGATTACTACGATTGCTCGGCACACATGCTATGGATCGGCGACCGTACCCGGCAACTGGACGGCGCGCATGTCGAATTCCTGCGCGGGGTGAACAACCCGATCGGCGTCAAGGTCGGCCCGAGCATGAACACCGACGACCTGATTCGTCTGATCGACATCCTCAACCCTGACAACGATCCGGGCCGTCTCAACCTGATCGCGCGGATGGGTGCAAACAAGGTCGGCGATCACCTGCCACAGCTGATTCGTGCGGTCGAGCGCGAAGGCCGCAAAGTGCTGTGGAGCTCCGACCCGATGCACGGCAACACCATCAAGGCCAGCAGCGGCTACAAAACCCGCGACTTTGCGCAGATCCTCGGCGAAGTGAAGCAGTTCTTTCAAGTACATCAGGCTGAAGGCACTTATGCCGGAGGCATCCATATCGAAATGACCGGGCAAAACGTCACCGAATGCATCGGCGGCGCCCGCCCCATCACTGAAGATGGTCTTTCGGATCGCTACCACACCCACTGCGACCCGCGCATGAACGCCGATCAGTCGCTGGAGCTGGCGTTCCTGATTGCCGAAACCCTGAAGCAGGTCCGGCGCTAAGCAGAGCAAGCCGCCCGCTCAGCGCTTGAGCGGGTCATCCCAAAACGGACGCTCGGCTTCCTGCTGAATGTCGGCCCGACTCAGCCCCAGGTCCTTCAGCGTGTCATCACTCATCCGCGCCAGATAGCGGCGTTGACGGTACAGCTCCAGCCAGCGCTGCAAGTGATGCTTCAACCACACCAACGCCTTGCCAGGCTGAGCATGCCCGGCAGGTCTTGCGATCAATACAGACTCTTTTTGACCATTCATCATCTTGCCCTCCGTGTGAGATGACTAAAGTCTCGCGCCTGACATAAGATCAATCCAACGAATGTTTCTTATGCAGTGCATCTGGGAGGTTGATGTATTGGCCAGCTATTCGGGCACCCGTTACCCAGGCATAGACACCGAGCTGCTGCGCACCTTTGTGGCTATTGCCGATCACGGCGGTTTCACTCGCGCAGGCGAGGTGGTCAACCGCACGCAATCGGCGGTCAGCATGCAGATGAAACGCCTCGAAGAGGATGTCGTACAGCGTCAACTGTTCCAGCGTGAAGGCCGGACCCTGAACCTGACGGCAGAGGGCCAGGTGTTACTTGGCTATGCGCGGCGCATCCTCAAGCTGCACAGTGAGGTGTTCAATACGCTGCGCGAGCCACACATGATTGGCGTGGTAAAAATCGGCTCGCCCGACGACTACGTGATGCGCTTTCTGCCCGGCATACTTTCGCAGTTCGCACAGGCCTACCCGCTGGTTCAGGTAGAGGTGCATTGCGAACCCTCCGACCTGCTGCTGCAACGCAATGACCTGGACCTGACCATCGTCACGCGCAAGCCCGGCACCGAGATCGGTACGCTGTTGCGTCACGAGCGCCTGGTCTGGATGGAAGCCAGCGGTTTTGCTCCGCATGAGCAAAACCCCATTCCGCTGGCGATGTTCAATACACACTGCTTCTGTCGCGACTGGGCGTGCAACGCCCTGGACAGCGTGGAGCGTGATTACCGCATCGCCTACAGCAGCTCCAGCATGGCAGCAATCACAGCAGTGGTCAGCGCGGGCCTGGCAGTCACTGCACAGTTTCAAAGCCTGATCACTGCAGATTTGCGCATCATCGGCGCGGCCGAACAATTGCCCGAGCTGCCTACGGCCAGCATCGTACTGCTGCGCAATCCGAAAAACCCCTCGCCCATCACCGAATGCATGGCCGATTACATCATCGACGGCTTCAAACCTTGAGCGCGAGAATCACTGCACAGAGCACCAGAAACACGCAGAACATCAGGCGCAGCGTTCGCTCCGGCAGCGAGTGCGCCAGCTTGACACCCCAACTGATGCTGGCCAGACCACCAATGGCCAATGGAATGCCCATCGACCAGTTGACGTGATCGTGCAGCGCGTAGGTGACCAGCGTGATACCGGTGCTCGGGGCCGCGAGGGACAGCGCCAACCCTTGCGCCACAACCTGTGTCGTGCCAAACACGCTGGTCAGGATCGGCGTGGCCACCACTCCCCCGCCAACGCCAAACAGACCACCGGTCATGCCCGACCCGACACCCAGCAGCCAAAGCCACTTTTCGTGGCGTAACCCGCTGCCGACCTGATGGCTGCGCCAATACATCTGCGCCACGTTGAACACGGTCAGCACCACCAGAAAGCCGACAAAGCCCAGGCGCATGCTTTGCGGATCCACGCGCACCGCCAGCAGCGACGTCAGCCAGGCAAAAATAAAACTGGGAATGATCAACATCAACGCATTACGCAGCAAAATCCGGTTGCGCTGGTTATAGCGCCACAAGGCGAGTAACACGTTAGGCAGCACCATCAGCAACGCAGTCCCTTGCGCCAGTTGCTGATCCAGACCGAACAGCACCCCCAGCGCAGGAATTGCCACAAGACCACCACCGATTCCGAACAGCCCCCCCAGGGTGCCCATCGCTGCACCCAGTAACACAAACATCACAATTTCAATCACACTACGTCCCCGCCCAGTCAATGGCCAAATGCTACGCAGTCCTGCGCGCAACCAACACCCGGTGTTACCTGTTTTTTTGCGCGCGGCGCAAGCTGTCAGCGCTTTGAGCCTGCACGCTCGAAATTATCTGGCACATTAAAGAATGCAACACTAAGTTAAACTCATTCGACTGAGTTTGAGGACCTGATATGAGTGCCGAAGAAAACCCTGCCCACGCTGCACCTGCCGATTGCGATTCGCTGCTGCTGGATAACCAATTGTGTTTTGCCTTGTACTCCACCTCATTGATGATGACCAAGGTTTACAAGCCGCTGCTGCAGGCACTGGGGCTCACCTATCCGCAGTACCTGGCAATGATGGTGCTGTGGGAAAAAGACGGGCTTACCGTCGGTGATGTCAGCACGCGCCTGCTCACCGATCCGGGTTCTCTGACACCTTTGCTCAAGCGTCTTGAGGGCGAGGGCTTTATCAGCCGCACCCGCAGCAAAGAGGACGAACGCGTGGTATTGCTGCACCTGACTGAACAAGGTCGTGCACTGCAACACCAGGCACTGAGCATACCCGGCTGTATTCTGTCGGCGAGCGGCCTGAACATGGAAAGGCTTCGTGACCTGCAGACACAGCTGTTGGACTTGCGTGACCATCTGCACCAGAGCCTTTAAGAAAAAGGCTCACGCCGGACCGGACTGACCTGCCGTTCGTTGCGCCAGAGCCCCGTGCACCACGGGGCTGGCAAGATTTCCAGCTACCCGCCCTGGTAGCTTTCTTCCTCCCGAAAACGACCTCTTTCGACTTTTCGCAAAATTTAGCTTGCGCGCTAACTATCCGTGAACTACCTTTGCCTTGCAATTAGTTAGCGCGCAAGTATTTTGCGCAACAATCCCTATCAAACGAGGAAAAATCATGGACACTCTTTACACCGCAGTTGCAACCGCCACCGGCGGCCGTGATGGTCGTGCCGTTTCCAGCGACAAGATTCTCGACGTCAAACTGGCCACTCCGAAAGAACTCGGCGGTGCTGGCGGCGCAGCCACCAACCCTGAGCAACTGTTCGCTGCCGGTTATTCGGCCTGCTTCATCGGTGCCCTGAAATTCGTCGCTGGTCAGAGCAAACGCAGCATTCCGGCAGACGCCTCGATTACCGCCCACGTAGGGATCGGCCAGATTCCCGGTGGTTTCGGTCTGGACATCGACCTGCACGTCAGCCTGCCTGGCCTTGAACAAGCCGACGCTCAGCAACTGGTCGATGCCGCTCACGTGGTTTGCCCTTACTCAAACGCCACGCGCGGCAACGTCGATGTGCGCCTGCATGTAACCGTCTAACTCACCGGCCACAGATACGAACATGAGCAAGGGAACGAACATGAAGAACTTCAGCAAAGTCATGACCGGTACGCTTCTCGCACTGTCGATCGGCAGCGCGTTTGCCGCAGGCGATCCTGCCATCGAGCACAACACTCAGGCCTTTCTCGATGCCTTGAATTCGGGCACTGGCAAACCCATCGAGCAGTTGTCGCCCAAAGATGCCAGGGCCGTGCTGGTCGGAGCACAGGCGGGGGTCAAACTGACGCTGCCCAAAGCCGATGTCAGCGAAAAGACCATCAATGTCGATGGCCAGCCGATCAGCCTGAATATCGTGCGCCCTGCTGGCGTAAAAGGAACCTTGCCGGTTTTCATGTTCTTCCACGGCGGCGGCTGGGTACTGGGTGATTTCCAGACCCACGAGCGACTGGTCCGCGACCTGGTCGTGGGCTCGGGCGCGGTAGCGGTGTTCGTCAATTACACGCCTTCACCCGAAGCACATTACCCGACGGCAATCAACCAGGCCTACGCAGCGACCAGATGGGTAGCTGAGCACGGCAAGGAAATCAACGTCGACGGCAAGCGCCTGGCTGTGGCGGGTAACAGCGTGGGTGGCAACATGGCAGCGGTCGTTGCACTGATGGCCAAAGACAAAGGCACTCCGGCGCTCAGGTATCAGGTGCTGCTGTGGCCGGTGACTGACGCCAACTTTGATAACGGTTCATACAACCAATACGCCGAAGGCCACTTCCTGACCCGTAACATGATGAAGTGGTTCTGGGACAACTACACCACCGATGCCGCACAACGTAACGAGATCTATGCCTCGCCGCTGCGCGCCACCACCGAACAACTGAAAGGTCTGCCACCGGCGCTGATTCAGACCGCCAGTGCCGACGTGCTGCGTGATGAAGGCGAAGCCTATGCGCGCAAGCTGGATCAGGCGGGCGTGCCGGTCACGGCGGTACGTTACAACGGCATGATCCATGACTACGGTCTGCTCAACGTGGTAAGCCAGGTCCCGGCTGTCCGCTCTGCCATCCTGCAGGCGTCTCAGGAGTTGAAAGAACACCTGAAATAGCGCCCGAAATAACGGCAGGGGCTCAAACTTCAGCCGTAAAAAAACCCGCAGCGATGCGGGTTTTTTGCGTAACGGGGTTACAAAACCATGCTTACTTCGCACGGCCTTTGTAGGAACCGCCTTCACGGGTATCGATCTCGATCATGTCGCCGATTTCGATGAAGTCAGCAACGCTCAGCTCGGTACCGTTTTTCAGTTTGGCAGGCTTCATGACCTTGCCCGACGTGTCGCCACGAGCAGAGCCTTCGGTGTAGTCGACCTGACGCACGATAGTAGTCGGCAGTTCTACGGAAACCAGACGGTCTTCGAAGAATACGGCTTCACAAACGTCGGTCATGCCTTCTTCGACGAAAGGCAGAACGCTTTCGATGTCTTCAGCGTTCAGCTCGTACATGGTGTAGTCAGTGGTGTCCATGAACGTGTAGGTGTCACCGCTGATGAAAGACAGGGTGGCTTCCTTGCGATCAAGGATCACGTCGTCCAGCTTGTCGTCGGCGCTGTAAACGATCTCGGTCTTGTAACCGGTCAGCAGGTTTTTCAGCTTGGTTTTCATGATCGCGCTGTTACGACCGGATTTGGTGAATTCAGCTTTCTGAACCAGCCAAGGATCGTTTTCGAGACGGATCACAGTACCGGGTTTCAGCTCTTTACCAGTTTTCATTGCATATATCCGAATTTGGATGAAATTAACCAAAGGCTCTGTACGAGAAACAACCTGCGCAGGCCTTTTTCGTACAGAGCCTTGTATCAAGGCCGCGTATCATAGCGAATTTCCATAAAACTGCACCAGCGCCGTGGCAAGATCAGTCTGTGCGGCTTGTTGCTGGCACCAGTGCCCGGCGTGCTTTTCGAGTTCAGCCCAGTGTTCGGTGAGTGCCAGCCAGCTTTCGCTCAGGTCGCTGCCGATATTCCACTTCTGCCAGAACTGATTCACAGCATGCGCCGCCTCAGGCTCAAGACCCGCCAGGTAGAGCGCTAAAAACGCATCAAGCTTGGGCAGGTGCGCGTCGTCTTCCTGCTGATAGATGTGCCAGAGCATCGGCCGCCCCGCCCATTGCGCACGGACGAATGAGTCTTCGCCGCGCACGACGTTGAAATCGCAGCTCCACAGCAGTTGGTCGTAGCGTTCCTGGCGGATGAACGGTAACACCTGCACGGTCAGCCCTCCCCTTACCTGCATGAAACCTGCGTGTAACTCATCGCCGACACCCAGCCAGCGCTGCAGATCGGTGAGGATGCGTCCCTCCGGCACCAGCATGTGATTGGGCCGAGTGTCGCTGGCCAGCGCGTCAAGCCAGCTGCCCAGCCCGGGATTTTCATAGGCAAATACCGAGATCAAGCGGGCATCAGGCAACGGCTCGACACCCAACCCCTGCAGGAAACCTTGCCTCGCGGCCTTGTCTTGCTGAAATCGCTGGCGCTGTTCGATCAGGTTTCTTTCGCGCAGCAGGCCGCCCGTGGCGTCGGAAAATCCGGGAAAGAAAAAGAACTTCTTCAAACCGTTCAACTGTGGCGAAGGCAAACCGTGGCAACCCGAGACCCAGTCTTCGGCGCTGAGGTACTCAAGGTTCAACCACAGCGGCCTTGGCGAACGCTGCAGCATCGATTCGGTATAGGGCGTCGGCAGGCGGCAGGCAAAGGCCTCGATGACCACGTCAGGAATATCGCTGTTTACCCATTCAGCGGGCCACTGGCACACCCTCACGCCCTCTTGCCATTGCTGCTGAGCCTTAAGATCAGCGTCGGGACACAAGCGAACGAAAGCCGACAGGTCGTCGATCCATAAACGCACATGCAGACCCTGCTCGGCAACCAGCTGGCGTGCCAGACGCCAGGTCACGCCGGCATCACCGTAGTTGTCGACTACGCTGCAAAAAATGTCCCACGAGACTTTCATCGTGGCTCCCTGAGGCTGGATGGCAAAAAACGTTGATTGTCGTTCAGAACGCCCCGTTGCCACCAGCCTGATGCCACTGGACAGCACAGTTTTCGTGCCCGGCCATCAGGCATGGCACAATCGCATCTGTTGCCCTGCAAGGAGTTCAGCCATGTCATCCACTACCCGCCGTCGCGACCTGTATGTGTCGTTGAAATTGATTGTCTGCATTGCGCTGGGTATCTGGCTGGGCGCAATGGCGGTGTTCCTGACCGCTCTGCTGTATTACAAAAGCCTGCCCCCGGCGCAAACCCAGGCGTTGGAAAACGCCGCCGCCCAGCTCACCGCCCCGCCTGCACAAAAAAATGCCGCGCCGTCCGCCCCGGAGACTGAAATGTTCCGCAAATACGAGCAAAGCCTGCGTGAAAGCGAGGCCCGTCAGGCCCGTGAACAGGCTCAGGAACAACAACAGCGTACCTTCAACCGTTCCAAGTGTGATTTCTGGATTCAGCAGGACCGCACTGCGCCGAGCGAAAAAAGTCGCGCCAGCATCAATCAGTACTGCGGATAAACCATGAACAAGCAGGACGTGCTGCAATCGATCATCGACAAGCTGGAAATCGATCTGGACATCGCGCAACGGGCGGCACAGACCGCCTACGAAACGGCAACCCACGAAGAGAACATTGCCGAGAACAAATACGACACGCTGGGACTGGAAGCATCGTATCTGGCAGCAGGCCAGGCACGGCGTGTCGAGGAGATTCGCCAGTCGCTGGCGGCGTATCGGAAATGGTCGCTCAAGCCATTCGATGAATCACGCGGCATTCAGACCGGTGATCTGATCGCTGTCGAAGCCCTGAGCGGTCAAACGCAATACCTGTTTCTCGGCCCTGATGCTGCTGGTCTGAAGGTCAGCGCAGGTGAGCAACTGGTCACAGTCATCACTGCCAGGGCCCCGCTGGGGCAGAGCCTGCTGGGCAAATTCGAAGACGATGCCGTACAGATTGTCATCAACGGCAGCGGACAATCCTACGAGATCATACAAACGATGTGACACACCCGGCATCTGCAGGGTTGATCGCACCAAGTTTTTGTGGGTAAGGTGAAGCGTCGCCATCACCACCGCAACCGGGGCAACATCAAAGCAAACAAGGACTAAAACCCAAGGAGATTTTTCATGACGAACGTCATCGCTTTCCCTGACGCCCATGAACGTGATCGCCTGAAGTCCAGTCAAGATCCGGCGTTGAGATACCTGAACAAGAAAGAGCGACAGCTGATCGACCAACTGCGTTCGACCAGCCATGCGGGACGCCAGTACGTCTACGACTATGCCAGCATCATGCATTTGTCCAGGCCGTTATATCCCGAACCTGTGGATTGACCCTGATTGCAGAGCCCGGCCAAAGGCTGCGCTGTTATATCAGCGCAGCTTCCAGGGTCATGTCTGCGGGGTTCAGCGTGTCAGCGAAAAGATCAGTGCAGAGATCGCCACCACACCGGCGGCCACCACAAAGTAGTTCGACCATGCACCTGCATATTTACGCATGGCGGGTACTTTGTAGACGGCATACATCGGCATAAGGAACAGCAGCGCCGAAATCACCGGCCCGCCCAAGGTCTCGATCATGCCCAGAATGCTCGGGTTCAGCGTTGCTACCAGCCAGCACACCACCAGCATGAATGCTGCTGTCAGACGATCCAGCGCCTTCGGTGCAGGACGCCGCCCGGTTTTCAGAATCAGCCCTTTCAGGCCCTCGCTTGCACCGATGTAGTGACCGAGAAACGACTTGGAAATAGCCACAAACGCAATCAGCGGCGCCACGAAGGCGATTGTCGGGTTGTTGAAGTGGTTGGCCAGGTAGGAGAGGATCGAAATGTTCTGTGCCTTGGCCTCGGCCAATTGGGCTGGCGACAGCGTCAATACGCAACTGAACACGAAGAACAGCACCATCACGACCATCAAGCCGTGAGCGCGGGCCAGTATCTGCGAACTGCGTACCTCGGCGTTTTCGCCGTACTGACGTTTCTGATCAACGGCAAACGCCGAGATGATCGGCGTGTGGTTGAACGAAAATACCATTACCGGAATGGCCAGCCACAGGGTAGGCAGGAACGCTGAAGGCTCGGGAAAGGTGGTCGCGGTACTCAGGATGCCACCGGTCCAGTGCGGAATCAGGAATACCGCCAGAAACAGCAGTGCGACGATGAACGGGTAAACCATCAGGCTCATGGCCTTGACGATGATCCGCTCGCCACAACGCACCACGGCCAGCAGGCCCATGATCAGCACGAACGCCAGCGCTGCGCGTGGCGGCGGCGCTATGTGCAACTGATGCTCAAGAAAACTGCCCACGGTATTGGTGAGGGCCACGCTGTAGATCAGCAGGATCGGAAAGATCGCAAAAAAATACAGCAAGGTGATCATCGCGCCGGCGCTTTTGCCGAAATGCTGCTCGACCACTTCAGTGATATCGGCCCCTTCACGCCCGGACAGTACGAAACGGGTCAGCCCGCGGTGGGCATAGAACGTCATGGGAAACGCCAGCAGCGCCAGCGCCATCAGTGGCCAGAAACCACCGATGCCTGCATTAATGGGCAGGAACAGCGTACCTGCGCCAATGGCAGTACCGAACAATCCGAGCATCCAGGTGGTGTCATTACGGTTCCAAGAGGCGATGCTCTCGGGAGCTACATCCAGGCGTTCTACGACGCCGTTAGCCTGATCATTCATCCGGTCGACTCTCCGTGGCCGGTTTATCAAAAAGGGCAGCGCGTCGAAAAAGCCGGCAGTTCAGCGCTCCCCTCGAAAACAGCGGGCGAGATTCTCCGGGATTGACGCCAGAAGTCAAAGGCTTGTAGGACAACAATTTCCGGACTGTAGGCAGGCAATCCCGTGCACGCCTTCTGCACAAAGGGCTGGAGAATGATCGACCTCTTGTCGACGACGTCGTGGTTTTACAGGGCAGCGCGCTCTTTCAAGCAACGAGGGCCTGCATTCTGCGCGGGAACAGTTTGCGTTTTTCAGCCAGCTTCACTCATTAGCTGGATAAGCAGACAGGCGTTCTTTCACTTGATTCCGGCACAAGTTCTCATCACGATTGAAAGCCTGCTGCATCGATTCATCTATCCATGTATAAATGCGGTTACACATTGGCCCATCTCTGGAGACTCAGCGCATGCGTTACGCGCTCGATCATAAGGCCCAAACCCATCAACGTATCGTCAAGGAAGCGTCCATGCGCTTTCGTCGCGATGGCATTGGTGCTACGGGCCTACAACCTTTGATGAAGGCACTGGGCTTGACCCATGGCGGTTTCTACGCGCATTTCAAATCCAAGGATGATCTTGTTGAACAGGCATTGAGTCACGCCCTCGACAATGTAAAAGGAATCACCAGCGACGTTTTCGCCAGACAGGACTCGCTCAGTGAATTCATTGATCTCTACCTCTCTATAGACAGTCGCGATTCGCCAGACGGCGGTTGTCCACTACCGACCATGTGCCTGGAACTGGGTCAGCGCGACCAGCCCAGCGCGACGACGGATAAAATCATTCTTCACTTGCTGGAACTGTTCGATCAGTCTCTGGCGCAGACGGGTACTGAATCCAAGAGCCTGCCGGTACTGTCTACCTTGGTAGGCGGCCTGGTACTCGCCCGCAGTGCTTTTAACGAAGAATTGTCGCAGCGCATTCTGGACACGACCCGGGGCTATCTCAAACAGGAGATAAAGAAGAGCGCTAACTGACTTATCGAAAACAGAACGTTATCAAGATCCGTTCTCGATAAAGCGTGCATAAACAGACAGGCCGATCATTGATCGGCCTGTTTTTTTTAATGGATAGAGCGAGGCTTAATCAATTGCCAGCTTCTCGCGATTCCTCTCCAGAATAGCCTTGCCAATGCCCTTTACTTCGATCAATTCATCGATGGAGGTAAACTCGCCATTGGCGTCCCGGTAAGCAACGATGGCATCGGCCTTGTTTTTTCCGATACCTGCCAGTTCTTTCTGAAGCATTTGCGCATCGGCGGTATTGAGATTGACCTTATCGTTACGTTGCTCGTGAACGGCCGCGGGCGCTGCGTTTTCCATGGTGGCGGGCGACACGGCGGAGGAAGACGGTGCCGCAGTGGCGTTGACCGCAACCGAGGTACTGGTGAGCAAGGCAAAGATCAAAGCACTGAAGATACGGGTTCGCATAGATAAGGCTCCATAGCAGTTCGAGGCAGCATTTCACATGCTGTGCCTGAAACTTAGAGCACTGCCGCCGCCTGGAAAAGAAGTCGAGCGTTGCTGTCTATGTCCAGATCAATCAACGTATGTCTGCCGTTGCCAGGCCCTCGGTAATCGTTGATCAAATCACGGTTCGCCGCTGCGTTCCTGATACATCCAGTCAACGATTTCACCTTCCGGCGTATACCCGTTTACGGTTTCTCGCAGCAATTGACGCACGCTGTTGTAATCGTCGCGGTCTACCGCATCCAGCAGTTTTACAAGACGGCCCTTCAAGACATCCCACTGCAGGAAATCCTCATTCGCACTCATGATCATCGGGTGCTCGGTGGCGACGACGTTGTCACCGATCAATAGCTCTTCATAGAGTTTTTCACCGGGACGCAACCCGGTGAACTCGATGGAGATATCGCCCTGCGGGTTTTTTTCGGAGCGAATGGACAGACCGGACAGGTGGATCATTTTCTCGGCCAGTTCGACAATCTTGACCGGCTCGCCCATGTCCAGAACGAATACATCCCCGCCATGCCCCATGGAACCCGCCTGGATGACCAATTGCGCGGCCTCGGGGATGGTCATGAAGTAACGGGTGATCTTGGGATGCGTCACCGTCAACGGTCCGCCTGACTGGATCTGTTTGTGAAACAGCGGAATGACCGAACCGGACGACCCGAGCACATTACCGAAACGAACCATCGTGAAACGCGTCTTGTTGACCTGATAAACGTTGGCCTTGTCACCGAAGATCACCGGCGCGGTCTCGCGGCTCAGCGCCTGCAGTATCAGTTCGGCAAGGCGCTTGGTGCTGCCCATCACGTTGGTCGGGCGCACGGCCTTGTCGGTAGAGATCAGAACGAAGTTGGAAACACCCGCCTGCAACGCCGCCTGTGCGGTGTTGAGCGTACCGACAACGTTATTGATGACCCCCTCGGCAATATTGTGCTCGACCATCGGGACGTGCTTGTAGGCTGCAGCGTGATAGACCGTGTCGACCTTCCAGGTTTTCATGATCGACAGCAGTTTGGGATGATTGCGTACCGAACCGAGTATGGGCAGTAACTTGACCGAAAGAGACTCGCGAGCCGCTCGCTGCTCAAGTTCGGTAAGAATGCTGTAGAGGTTGAACTCGCTGTGGTCGAGCAACAGCAACTGGGTGGGCTGCAACAGTAATATCTGTCGGCACAGTTCCGAGCCGATCGAGCCACCTGCCCCGGTTACCAGCACTGTTTTGCCCTTGATGCAGTGCTCTAGCAGGTTGTCTCGGGCCGGGACCGCATCGCGCCCCAGAAGGTCAGCGATATCGACTTCCTGAAGGTCGTCTACCTTGACCCTGCCGGCGGCAAGGTCCATGAAGCCGGGAACGCTTCGTACGTGCAACGGAAAGCCTTCCAGAAAGCCCAGAATTTCCCGGCGACGCCCGCGCGATGAAGACGGGATCGCCAACAGGATTTCCTGAGCACCGGTGGAATCTATCATTCGCTGGATATTTCGGGGTTTGTAGACCTGCAGGCCGGAAATCACCCGATTGGAAATCGATTCGTCATCATCAATGAACGCCACCGGATGCATCAGGCGTCCCATGCGCAAGGCAGCAACCAACTGGTTTCCTGCCGCGCCCGCGCCGTAAATGGCGACTTTCTGCAGACCATTGTCGCTCTTGGCAAAGGGGACGTGTTGCGCTGCCGCGAACCAGTCGCCGAGAAAATACTGGCGCATGGCCAGCCGCAGGCCGCCGATCATCACCATGCTCAGCCACCAGTAGTTGAAGATGACCGAGCGCGGGACCAATTGCTGGTGATTGCTGTAAACGTAGACCATGCAACCGAGGATCAACGAAGACATCGTGACGGCCTTGATGATCGCAATCAGGGCGTCGTTGCCGAAATAGCGCATCACCGCTCGGTACATGCCAAAACGAATGAACAGTGGAATAGCTGCAAGCGGCGCACTGATGAACAGCCAGGTATGTTTCTCCAGAGGATTGATCAACTCATCAATTCCCAACCGCACGAGAAACGACATCCACAGGGCGAGCCAGACAAGAACAACGTCAGCAGCTACCTGAATTATTCGCTTTTTGCGGCGTGGTAGGGCCAGCAAACTGGCCCGCAACCTGCTCATCAATTGTTTAATGCTCCGTTATGCTACCGGTTGAAATATCACCTCAAACCGGTATTTGTGAAACAACCACGAGTCTGAGACAACCAGAAAACCGCTTCGTTACCCGATTTCCGCCTCACCGGCGCGGAACCTGAGCGCCAGTAATACAAGGGGGACGTAAGCAATTACCGTCCATATCAGCCCTTCGCCATCGCCCAACGCCACCCACATCGCTATAGGTAGCAGCCAGACCAGATTGACCAGCCCCACAGTCAGCGTCACCGGCGAATGCCTGCCGTAATGACGTGACGCGAACTGATACGCATGGCTGCGATGGGCCTCGTAGAGCTTTTCTCTGCGCAACAGACGCCGGACAAGCGTTACCGTGGCGTCGACAATAAACACACCCAGCAGAATCAGCCAGCACCAGAGTAACTGAGGCGAGGCCCAGGAACCCTGAATGGATAGCACACCGAGCACAATTCCGAGAAATCCGCTGCCTGCATCGCCCATGAATATCTTCGCCGGCGGAAAATTCCAGTAAAGGAAACCGGCAACGGCAGCGGCAAGCAGAAGCACCTCCCACGACAGCCCGACATAATCACCCAGCGCATAAATGATGCTCATGCCCAGACACACCGTAACTGCCTCGATACCGGCGATACCGTCGATGCCGTCCATGAAGTTATAAAGATTCAACATCCATACCAGGTAGAACGCTGCGAGTACCTGGCCGACAGCACCGGGGGTGAATGTCCACCCCAGGATGTCAACCGGAGCGAGCCCGTCGAGCCAGAACAAGGCCCAGGCAGCGGCAAGAAAATGCCCCAGCAGGCGCCATCGTGCAGCGATATGCCCATGATCGTCCATGAAACCGATCACGGCGACCAGTCCCCCCGAGCCAACAACTGCGAAAAAAACCGATGCAGACAGATGCCCCACCCAGGCCAGAATTGCCATCGCAATGACAAAGGCAACGACGATGGAAACGCCGCCGCCCCTGGGTGTAGGTATGGAATGTGAGCTGCGGGCATTTGGAATATCGATCAAACTTCTGGCGAGGGCATACTTGCGCAGCAACGCCGTTAAAAGCAGAGACACAAAGGCAATAGCAATTACTGACAGCCACTCAATCATGCTTGTCGTGTTCCAGATAATATCGAGCAGTATCCTGCATGGCGTGTTCAATACTCACAGGTGGATGCCAGTCCAGCATCGTACAGGTTTTACTGATGTCGACCTGCAGCGAGCTGCATAACCGTTGTGAGAAGGCTTTCTTGCCAAGCAATGCTGCAGCGCTTTTCAACAGCGCTTCAGGCACCGGCAGCAAGCGGGCCGGTTTTCCAAGGGCCTTGCCCATTTCACGCAAAAGCCGGGCTGTGGACAGGTCATCCGCGTCACTGACCAGAAATGTCTGGTCAGCTGCTGCAGGATGATCGATGCAGACCATGACCAGATCAGCCAGATTATCCACCGCCACCAGGCTTCGACGATTATTGATGGACCCGAGCGGAAGCGGCAGCCCTTTGTCGAGCCAGCGCATCATGCTCTTGAAGTTGGCCTTGACTCCCGGGCCGTAGACCAGAACCGGGCGAATGATCACAACCTGCATACCGGTTCGGGCAGACAGCTCGCGTAACCCCTCCTCGGCTTTCTGCTTGGAAACGCCATAAGCATCCAGTGGATTACATGGATCGTCGGCTCTGAACGGCGCACCGGGATGGGTAAACTCGCCGTTGGCCTTGATGGAGCTGAGGAAGATAAAGCGCCTGACCCCCGCCGCTGCGGCTTGCTCGGCAAGATTCAGCGTCGCAGTGACATTGGCGCGAAAGTATTCCTGATCCGGCTCATCAGCGGTCTCGTTGAGTACATGGACCCGGGCAGCACAATGAATAACCACATGCGCCCCGGTTACAAGATCAGACCACTGGTTATCCGAAGCCAGCGACTGTGCGCTGACAACCTTGATGCGTTCTGAAGAGCAGGCATAGGCACCCCGCACCGCAACCCGAACAGAATGACCGGTGCGCTCGATCAATCGGCGCACAACAGCACTGCCCACGAAACCTGTCGCACCTGTTATTGCAACCAATGCAACATCACCGCTCATGCAAGAACGCCCTTCAAAATTGGCCAAATATTCCGTATGCGACGCTTTTTGACAACTGAAAATATCTTCAATCCATTTTATAACTTTCCCGTCGGCGTAAAAAACCCTTTTCGGCAGTGCACCTGAATCAACTGTATAAATGCCTGCATCAGTGACGCTCGGGCCTCCCGTATGGGACGTAGGTGATTTACATTAACCAGGGCCAGGTGCACACCTTGAAAATTCAATTACGCCTTCAACCGATAACTAGCGCGCTCGCCTATCAAGGAATAAGCAGCTCTACCGTTCTTTTTTCAAGCGCGTATTTACGACCCAGAATATTCCCCAGCACCTTTTTCGCAGTTGCCTCGCCGTGCACCAATCGAATCTGCACAGGCCACTCTTTCATGCCCGTGACGAAACCGACGAGTCCGGCCTGATCAGCATGAGCAGAATAGCCTTTGGCGGTATGAACCCCTGCGTGAATATCAAAGCGTTCACGATCCAGTTCGACATAGCCGCCCAACGGACCGTGCAACTGAATGGCTGCACCAGGTGTGCCCTTGCCCTGATAGCCCACAAACACCACGTTATGCCTGGCGTCGCCCAACATGGCTTTCAGGTAATTGACAATTCTGCCTCCGACGCACATGCCGTTGCCGGCAATCACGATGGCCGGACGCGCAGTGCTGGTCAGGTAGTTGACGGTACGCAGGTGCTCCTCATGCGTATCGACAGTGATCAGTTGCTCGAAGCCCAGCGGTTTTCTGCCGACATCGAGTCTTAGCCGGGCATCCTCATCCCAATAGTCTTCGAATGCCTGATAGACCTTCGTGAACCGGCTCGCCAGAGGCGAGTCAAGAATGATCGGCAACCTCGACCAATCGGCAGGCGGTATTTCACCTCCAGACGGGAGCACACTGTTTTCAGCAGAATGATTCGACGGCATTTTGCGCCGCAGAATATCCTCCAGCTCGTAGAGCAATTCCTGAGTACGACCGATGCTGAACGCCGGTATCAGAACCGTGCCGTTATCTTCGAGTGCCTTGTCTATGATCTGCTCAAGTGCCTGCTGGCGAATGCTGCGATCCTCGTGAAGGCGATCACCGTAAGTGCTTTCCAGAATCAGAACATCCGCGCGTTCCGGGGGCTTGGGGGCTGGCAGAAACGGTGTGTGACTTGCGCCGAGATCACCGGAGAACACTACACGCAGGGAACGCCCTTGCGCAGGGTAGTGCAGATCGCACTCGATATAGGCAGAACCGAGTATATGTCCGGCACGCTGCAGACGAACCCGGCAGTGCAATGTTTCGTGTTCGACCAGACTGAACCAGTTATCGAATGGCAGCGCGATGATTCTCTTGTTGATGAGCTCCAGGTAACGCTGTATTTGTTCGGGGTCATGCGCAAACTCGATCTTCAGGATATCTTCCATGACCAGTGGCAGCAGATGGGCGCTGGGCTCGCTGCACAGTATGGGTCCCTTGTAGCCAGAGGCCAGCAACTCGGGGATACGCCCGACATGGTCATTGTGCACATGGGTGACCAGCAGCGCCCTGATAGTCTCTGGGTCGAACCCGAATGAGGCGGCACGCTCACCGCGCTCCTGCACCGAGCCGCAGTCGATCAACAGGTTGCTCGAGGCGTCCATACACAATTGATGACAGGAACCGGTTACCGTATCGACAGCACCGTGATGAATGATTTCCGGATAAGACATGCAGTTACCTTTTCTTGCCAGCCTGTACTTGATGTTTGCAACATCCGGCATCGGATCTGAACAGTAAGTTTCGGCGCATTCTGCACGTGAAAGGCTTATTTTCAAGACTTGACACAAAGCTGTCAGGACAGCAGCAATCGGCGCTGCTAAAGAAGATAACCGGCTACCCCTTTAGAATGGGCACCTGAATTAAAAAAGAGATTAATCCTACACACTAAAGTAACTACTCTTCGTACAACAGAAGAATAAACTGACAGAATTATAAGCCCGATTTTTTGAAGAATACCGACGATAAGCGTGAAGCAAACGCCAGCCTCGAAACGCCGCATGCCATTCGATGGGGTGCAAGGGCGTGGAGAATACGCATATTACGTCGCCAGAAATGCATTCGGCGAAGCCTGATCAGCGCTGCTCAAACGGAGCGAGGGGAAGGCGTACGTTTTTTGCGAAGACTGGATATCCATGTCAGCACCGGACCGATAACCATGCCCAGCAGCAGAGCCAGGACAACTGGCAATGCCAACGGAAGCTGAGGCGCTGACCAGCCGAAAAAAGTTACCGCGACAGATTGCCTGTTTTCAAGCACGAACACGGTTGTTGCCAAAACAGCAAGCAACACGGCGACGATCAAAATGACTCGTTTGAAGATACGCATCTGGTGATCCTGTGGTAAATGGCTTCAAAAGCCCTCTTCTTCATCCTCATTGACCCGATCCCGCAGCTCTTTGCCTGGTTTGAAATGCGGGACAAACTTGCCGTCGAGACTAACCGACTGGCCGGTCTTCGGGTTGCGCCCTACTCGCGGTGCACGGTAATGCAGTGAAAAGCTGCCAAAACCCCGAATTTCGATTCGGTCACCGGTCGCCAGGCACTGGGACATTTGTTCAAGCATGGTCTTGATGGCCAGCTCGACATCCTTGGATGAGAGCAGCCCTTGATGGGTGACAATTCGTTCGATCAACTCCGACTTCGTCATATTTTTCCCTTCTTTTTCAAGCAGCTAGATCAGCGCTTGGAAGGTTTTAGCATGACCGGATGAATTTGAACAGCCCATCTATTGACTTATGTTCAATACTGTCTACCAGGCATGAAAAGATTACACCCACATTACAGGCGAGACGTATCGGAAGGGAGCTGAAGCATTCGAAGAATAGAGACGGCCTGAGAGGCCACTGAGGACATTTGGCAGCCTGGGCAGTGCCTGTGCAGACATTCCTGAAACAAGAGCCTGTAAGGCCTTAGCAGCAGAAATAAAAAAGGACGACCGAAGTCGTCCTTTTTGTGGTCAAGCAGAACTTAGTTCTGTTTTTCCATTTGCGCGCGCAGCAGGTCACCAATGGTGGTAGGACCAGTGCTTTCAGCGACTTCAGGCTTGCTACGCAGGCTCTGAATGGCTTCTTTCTCGTCTTCAACATCTTTCGACTTGATGGACAAGCTGATTACGCGGCTCTTGCGGTCAACGCTGATGATCTTGGCTTCGATCTCTTCGCCTTCTTTCAGAACGTTACGCGCGTCTTCAACGCGGTCACGGCTGATTTCGGAGGCTTTGAGGGTCGCTTCGATGTCGTCGGCCAGGGTGATGATGGCGCCTTTGGCGTCAACTTCTTTAACGATACCGCGAACGATAGCGCCCTTGTCATTGACAGTGACGTACTCGGAGAACGGATCGCTTTCCAGCTGCTTGATACCCAGCGAGATGCGCTCACGCTCAGGATCAACAGACAGGATCACGGTGTCGAGCTCGTCGCCCTTCTTGAAGCGACGTACGGCTTCTTCGCCCACTTCGTTCCAGGAGATGTCGGACAGGTGAACCAGGCCGTCGATGCCGCCGTCCAGACCAATGAAGATACCGAAATCGGTGATCGACTTGATGGTGCCGGAGATTTTATCGCCCTTGTTGAACTGGCCAGAGAAATCTTCCCATGGGTTGGATTTGCACTGTTTGATGCCGAGGGAGATACGACGACGCTCTTCGTCGATGTCCAGAACCATGACTTCCACTTCGTCGCCAACCTGAACGACTTTCGAAGGGTGGATGTTCTTGTTGGTCCAGTCCATTTCGGAAACGTGTACCAGGCCTTCCACGCCTTCTTCCAGCTCTGCGAAGCAGCCGTAGTCGGTCAGGTTGGTAACACGCGCGGTAACGCGGGTGCTTTCCGGGTAGCGAGCCTTGATAGCAACCCATGGATCTTCACCCAGTTGCTTCAGACCCAGGGAAACACGATTGCGCTCGCGATCGTACTTCAGGACCTTTACATCGATCTCATCGCCAACGTTGACGATTTCCGATGGATGCTTGATGCGCTTCCAGGCCATGTCGGTGATGTGCAGCAGGCCATCGACGCCACCCAGATCGACGAATGCGCCGTAATCGGTGAGGTTCTTGACGATACCCTTGACCTGTTGACCTTCCTGCAGGGACTCGAGCAGAGCTTCGCGCTCGGCACTGTTCTCGGCTTCCAGGACACTGCGACGGGAAACGACAACGTTGTTGCGCTTCTGGTCCAGCTTGATGACCTTGAACTCGAGCTCTTTGCCTTCCAGGTGAGTCGTGTCACGCACAGGGCGGACGTCAACCAGAGAACCAGGCAGGAACGCACGGATGCCGTTAACGTCGACAGTGAAGCCGCCTTTAACCTTACCGTTGATAACGCCCTTGACCACTTCTTCAGCTGCGAAAGCCGCTTCCAGAACGATCCAGCACTCGGCACGCTTGGCTTTTTCGCGGGACAGCTTGGTTTCGCCAAAGCCATCTTCGACCGCGTCCAGCGCAACGTGAACTTCATCGCCGATCTTGATGGTCAGCTCGCCAGCGTCGTTGTGGAACTGTTCCAGCGGGATGAGGCCTTCAGATTTCAGACCGGCGTGAACCGTAACCCAACCTGCCTGGTAGTCGATATCAACGATGATAGCGGTGATGATCGAACCAGCCTGAAGGTTGAGGGTCTTTAGGCTTTCTTCAAAAAGTTCTGCAAAGCTTTCGCTCATTTTAATTCCTGTTGATCAAGGGCGAAGAATACGCCCATCTGCCACGCTCCAGACAACGTGGGTTTCGTTCAAGTAAAAGAAAGCCTGCGGGACTATGACTGGTCTCCCACACGCTTCTTCGTCATCCGGCGATACCGCGAAGTGCGATTTCGCTCAGAATGCGTTCCAGCACCTGCTCGATGGACAATTCAGTGGAATCCAGCTGTATGGCGTCGTGCGCCGGCTTCAGCGGTGCTACCGCTCGCTGGGTGTCACGCTCGTCGCGTGCACATATCTCATCTAGCAGACTCGACAGACTAACATCATCGCCCTTGGCCTTCAACTGCAAGTAACGTCGACGCGCACGCTCCTCGGCACTGGCAGTGAGGAAAATCTTCAGTGGCGCATCCGGGAACACCACGGTGCCCATGTCGCGACCATCCGCAACAAGCCCCGGCTCCTCCTGAAAAGCGCGCTGGCGCAACAGCAAGGCGTCGCGCACCGCCGGCAGCGAAGCTACCTGCGACGCGCCGCTGCCTACCTGCTCGTTGCGAATGGCGTGGGTGACATCCTCGCCTTCCAGAATGATGCGCTGCCCCTGCCCGGCCGCAGTCGCTTCGAACTGGACATCCAGATGAGCGGCCAGAAGCTTGAGCGCTTCTTCATTGGTCAGGTCGACGCCATGATTGCGCGCGGCAAAAGCCAGCAGGCGATACAAGGCACCGGAATCAAGCAGGCACCAGCCGAGTTTTCTGGCCAGCAATCCGGCTACAGTGCCCTTTCCGGAACCGCTGGGTCCGTCGATGGTGATAACGGGAGCTTTGATTTTCACTTTTTGTCCTCTTGCGCTACACGCATGCCAACTTGAGCGCACAGCGCCAGAAAATGGGGAAACGATGCGGCGGCATCCGCGCACGCTTGAATACGGATGGGCGCCGAAGCCCTCAACGATGCAACGCGAAACGCCATGACGATACGCTGATCGCTGCGAGCATCAACCTCGCCGCCACCCGGCACACCGCCTTCGATAATAATGCCATCCAGCACTGGCTCGGCCTCGATACCCAGAGCCAGCAGACCATCGGCCATCAGCCTGACGCACTCTGACTCGTCGGCTTGCAGCGCCTGTGCGCCGCGCAGAATGGTACGCCCTTCTGCACACGCTGCGGCAACAAGCAGCACCGGAAATGTATTGATCGCCAACGGCACCAGCGCTTCAGGAATATCAGCCCCTTTCAGCCGGGCGGAGCGGACATGCAGGTCTGCGAGCGTCCCGCTCGCCAGTTTGCGGACATTTTGCAGCACGATATCGCCGCCCATCAGGCGCAGGATATCGATCGCCCCCTCACAAGGGGAACTGACCGGAACGTCCTCGAGCAGCAAGTCGCACCCTTCGCTGATCGACGTCGCCACCATGAACAGCACCGCAGACATGACATCCACCGGCCCTTTGATGTGGTGGCTCACGCCATCCGCAGGCCCGCCGCGAACCTCACGATGGTCGCCAGACGCTGTATCGACCCGGGCACGACTGGCCAGAATTCTGCCGAAGTGCTCCCTGGCTGCGCGAGCGCGTGTGAACACGTCCATCAGTTGTGCGCCGTCGCCTGCATCTACCGCGTCGCGCAAGGCATCGAGATCCGTACGAAAGCTGTCCAGCGTGCGCAGTACTGCTTGCCGATTGGCCATGAAGATATCGTGCCACATGGTCGGATCGCTGCCTGCGATACGCGTGAAATCACGGAAGCCGCCAGCGGCATACCTGAATATGTCGAGGTTTTCATTACGCTTGGCCAGTGAGTCGACCAGACCGAATGCCAGCAAATGTGGCAGGTGGCTGGTTGCAGCCAACACCTCATCGTGACGCTCGACCTGCATGTGCTCGACATCGGCACCCAAGGCAGACCACAACCGGTCGACAATCGTCACCGCTTTAGGATCGGTCTCAGCCAGCGGGGTCAGAATAACCTTATGACGCCTGAACAGCGCCGCATTGGACGCTTCAACGCCACTCTGCTCGGACCCGGCAATCGGATGCCCAGGCACAAAACGTGACGGCATATGGCCGAATGCCTGGCGTGCAGCGCTGACCACATTGCCTTTGGCGCTGCCAACATCGGTGAGAATTGCGTCACCCAGATCCAGCGGTGCAAGCAGCGCCAGGAGCTTTTCCATAGCCAGAATCGGCACCGCCAACTGAATCACGTCGGCGCCACGACAGGCCACGGCAAGATCGGCTTCACAGCGATCCACAACGCCCAATTCGACTGCCAGCTTTCGCGACTGCGGATCAAGATCGACGCCGACGACTTCGCGGCACAGGCCGCTTTCGCGCACGCCCTTGGCGAAGGAGCCGCCGATCAGCCCAAGCCCCACGACCACCAGACGACCGATCAACGGCCGGGCCGCTTGTTCCGAAATTACATCAACCACGCGAACACACCTGACAGCCCGACAAGACAACAAACAAACGGATCATGTACAACGCCCTCAAAGAACCGCTTTCGGGTAGGAACCCAGCACCTTCAAGGCAACGGCTTCACTGCTGATTTTTTCCAGCACGGCCTTGACCAGCGGGTCCTGGTGATGGCCGACGAAGTCGATGAAAAACACGTAGGTCCACTTGCCACTGCGCGACGGGCGGGTTTCGATGCGTGTCAGGTCCAGACCGCTCTCGTGAAACGGCACCAGCAGCTCGTGCAGCGCACCCGGCTTGTTGCTCATCGACACAATGATCGAGGTCTTGTCATCGCCGGTCGGCGGTACTTCCTGATTGCCGATGATGAGGAAGCGCGTGGAGTTGTCCGGGCGATCTTCGATCTTTTCTGCAAGACGCGTCAGACCATACAGACCTGCTGCCATATCGCCAGCGATGGCCGCCGAGTTCCACTCGCCCTTGACCCGCTTGGCGGCTTCGGCGTTGCTGGCAACGGCGACGCGCTCGACATTCGGGTAATGGGCATCCAGCCATTTACGGCACTGGGCCAGTGACTGGGCATGGGAATAAATGCGCGTGATGCTTTGCGTCTTGGTGCTTTCGCCCACCAGCAGATGGTGGTGAATGCGCAGTTCGACTTCGCCGCAGATCACCATGTCGTGTTCGAGAAAGCTGTCGAGGGTGTGATTGACCGCGCCTTCGGTGGAGTTTTCCACCGGAACCACACCGAAATTCACGGCACCAGCGACCACTTCGCGGAACACTTCGTCAATTGCAGCCATCGGCAGACTGATGACGGCGTGACCGAAATGCTTCATCGCCGCGGCCTGGGTGAACGTCCCCTCAGGCCCGAGATAGGCGACCTTGAGCGGCTGCTCCAATGCGAGGCAGGAAGACATGATTTCGCGGAACAGACGCGCCATCTCTTCGTTGCTCAACGGACCACGATTGCGGTCCATGACTCGCCTGAGCACCGCAGCTTCGCGCTCCGGACGGTAGAACACAGGCACTTCGCCTTCCGCCAGCGAGGACATCTTGACCCTGGCCACTTCCTGGGCACAGCGGGCACGCTCGCTGATCAGTTCCAGAACCTTTTCATCGAGGCTGTCGATACGGACGCGAAGCGCCTTGAGTTCTTGCTCGGACATCAGCCGTGCTCCTTCTCGAAGTCTTTCATGTAGGCCACCAACGCGTTGATGGCGTTGATATCGATTGCGTTGTAGATGGATGCACGCATGCCGCCCACCGAGCGATGGCCCTTGAGGTTGAGCAGACCGTTTGCATCGGCACCGGCCAGGAACGGCTTGTCGAGACGATCGTCAGCCAGACGGAACGGCACGTTCATCCACGAGCGATCGGGCTTGTTGATCGGGTTGCTGTACAGCTCGCTGGCGTCGATGAAGTCATAGAGCGTGCGCTGTTTGATTTCGTTGCGCTTGCCGATTGCCTCGACACCGCCCTGCTCCTTGAGCCATTCGAAGACCAGCCCCGACAGGTACCAGGCGAGAGTCGGCGGCGTGTTGTACATCGAGCCGTTGTCGGCAGCGACCTTGTAGTCGAGCATGGTCGGGCACAGCGAGCGCGCGCGACCCAGCAGGTCTTCGCGAATGATCACCACCACGATGCCGCTGGGGCCGATGTTCTTCTGGGCGCCAGCGTAGATCATGCCGAAACGCGAGATGTCCACCGGGCGCGAGAGGATGTCCGAAGACATGTCGGCAACCAGCGGCACGTCGCCGGTTTCGGGAATCCAGTTGAATTCCAGACCACCAATGGTTTCGTTTGGCGCGTAGTGAACGTAGGCAGCATCCTTGGACAGCTTCCACTCGTTCTGACCGGGAATGGCAAAGTAATCGTAAGGCTTGGCGCTGGCGGCGACGTTGACCGTGCCATAGCGCGATGCCTCGTCGATAGCCTTCTGCGACCAGATGCCGGTATCGATGTAGTCGGCCTTGCCGTTTTCCGGCAGCAGGTTCAGCGCAATCTGGGCGAACTGCTGGCTCGCGCCGCCTTGCAGGAACAGCACTTTGTAATTGGAGGGGATGGACAGCAGATCGCGCAGATCCTGCTCGGCCTTGGTGGCAATGGAGACGAACTCGTCACTGCGGTGGCTCATTTCCATGACGGAAAGGCCTTTGCCGTGCCAGTCGAGGAGTTCCGCCTGGGCACGCAGCAGAACAGCTTCAGGAAGCGCAGCAGGACCTGCGCAGAAGTTAAAGGCTCGCTTGCTCATATCCACTCTCGTCAAATACGTTGGGTCTGTACGCGCTTGTTTCTGGTTGCTTGCCACGAGCAGACAGACGCCGCAGCGACTGGCAGCTCCTTGCTGAAATTCTGATCCGGCTGCAGGGCTGGCCGAATGTTGCAAGGGCTGGACTTGCCTGGAATGCACATGCACTCACAGACGAGCCAGCCCTTACCTGATTTACGTTACAGCTCAGTTCTGCGGTTCGTCTTCATCTGGCGCAGCGTCCGCCTGCAGGTCTTCACCGGCATCGTCCACTTCAGCTTCAGCGGCATCGACGATCACGCCGTCGATAACCTCTTCGCCTTCAAGCTCTTCGCCTTCGACTTCCGACGGCTCCTGAACACGCTCCAGACCGACCAGCTTCTCGTCGCTGGCCAGCTTGATCAGGGTAACGCCCTGGGTGTTACGGCCCAGACTGGACACTTCGCCGACCCGGGTACGCACCAGCGTGCCCTGATCGGAAATCAGCATGATTTCTTCGCCATCAAGCACCTGAACCGCGCCGACCAGACGGCCGTTACGCTCGTTGCTGACCATGGCGATGACGCCCTGACCGCCACGCTTGTACTCAGGGAACTCGGAAATGGCCGTACGCTTGCCGTAGCCGCGCTCGGAAGCAGTCAGAATCTGGCTGCCTTCTTCCGGGATCAGCATCGAAATCAGCTTTTGCCCTTCTGGCAGACGCATGCCACGAACACCGCGAGCGGTACGGCCCATGGCGCGCACGTCGGATTCCTTGAAACGGGTCACCTTGCCACCGTCGGAGAACAGCATGATTTCCTGCTCGCCATCGGTAATGGCCGCAGAGATCAGGATGTCGCCCTCGTCCAGCTCAAGGGCGATAAGGCCCGAGCTGCGCTGACGGCTGAATGCAACCAGCGGGGTCTTCTTGACAGTACCGTTGGCGGTGGACATGAAGATGAACGGAGCCTTCTTCTTGTCGGCAGCCTTGATACGGGCCTTGCGCTCTTCTTCGGTCTCGCTGCTGTTTTCCGCGTCGTCCAGCTCGCCTTCAAGGGCTTCGCCTTCTTCGTCGGCACGCTTGCGCATCGCTTCGAGGTCGACCGGCAGCATGGTGGTGATGTATTCGCCGTCGCTCAGCGGCAACAGGTTGACCAACGGACGACCACGGGCAGCGCGGGAGGCCTCCGGGATCTCGTAGGTCTTGAGCCAGTACACCTTGCCCTTGCTGGAGAACATCAGCAGCGTGGTGTGGCTGTTGGCGACCAGCAGGTGAGCAATGTAGTCCTCATCCTTGATGCCGGTGGCCGACTTGCCCTTGCCGCCACGACGCTGAGCCTGATAGACCGCCAATGGCTGGGTCTTGGCATAGCCGCCATGGGAGATGGTGACCACGCGCTCTTCTTCGGTGATCAGGTCACCCAGGGTCAGGTCCAGACGTGCATCGAGAATTTCGGTACGACGGGCGTCGCCGTACTCGGAGCGGATCACTTCCAGCTCTTCGCGGATCACTTCCATCAGGCGCGTTGCGCTGTTGAGGATGCGGATCAGCTCGCCGATCTGGTTGAGGATTTCCTGGTACTCGCCCAGCAGCTTCTCGTGTTCCAGGCCGGTCAGGCGATGCAGACGCAGCTCCAGAATGGCCTGAGCCTGTTCCGGCGACAGGAAATACTTGCCTTCACGCAGGCCGTATTGCGGATCGAGGTTCTCGGGGCGGCACGAATCGGCACCGGCACGCTCGACCATTTCGACCACTGCGCTCGATTCCCAAGGCGTCTTGATCAGCGCTTCCTTGGCTTCTGCAGGTGTCGGAGAGGCCTTGATGAGGGCGATGACCGGGTCGATGTTGGACAGCGCAACAGCCTGGCCTTCAAGGATATGGCCACGCTCGCGGGCCTTGCGCAGTTCGAATACGGTACGGCGGGTAACCACTTCGCGACGGTGACGAACAAAGGCTTCCAGCAGGTCCTTGAGGTTCAGGATGCGTGGACGGCCGTCAATCAGGGCAACGATGTTGATACCGAAAACGCTTTGCAGCTGGGTCTGGGCATAAAGATTGTTGAGAACAACCTCCGGCACTTCGCCACGACGCAGCTCGATAACCACGCGCATACCGTCCTTGTCGGACTCGTCGCGCAGCTCGGTAATGCCTTCGAGTTTCTTTTCCTTGACCAGCTCGGCGATCTTCTCGATCAGACGTGCCTTGTTCAGCTGGTAAGGCAGCTCGGTGATGACGATCTGCTGACGACCGCCAACCTTGTCGATGTCTTCGACGATGGAGCGGGCACGCATGTAAATGCGTCCACGACCCGTGCGATAGGCTTCGATGATGCCCGCACGGCCGTTGATGATCGCCGCTGTCGGGAAATCCGGGCCGGGGATGTACTGCATCAGTTCGTCGACCGTCAACTCTGGGTTGTCGATCAGTGCCAGGCAACCGTCGATGACTTCACCGAGGTTGTGCGGCGGAATGTTGGTCGCCATGCCCACAGCAATACCGCTGGAGCCGTTGACCAGCAGGTTGGGAATACGGGTCGGCATGACCGCGGGGATCATTTCGGTGCCGTCGTAGTTCGGCACCCAGTCCACGGTTTCCTTGTGCAGGTCGGCCAGCAGCTCGTGCGCCAGCTTGGTCATGCGCACTTCGGTGTATCGCATGGCCGCAGCGTTATCGCCGTCGACCGAACCGAAGTTGCCCTGACCGTCTACCAGCAGATAGCGCAGCGAGAATGGCTGAGCCATACGAACGATGGTGTCGTACACGGCTGTATCGCCGTGCGGGTGATACTTACCGATCACGTCACCAACCACACGGGCGGATTTCTTGTACGGCTTGTTCCAGTCGTTACCCAGCTCGCTCATTGCGAACAACACGCGCCGGTGCACGGGCTTCAAGCCGTCGCGTGCATCGGGCAGTGCCCGACCGACGATTACGCTCATCGCGTAGTCGAGGTAGGACTGCTTCAGCTCGTCTTCGATATTGACCGGGAGGATTTCTTTGGCCAGTTCGCCCATGAGAAGCCTGATTCCTTTTTCTGGTGAAACCTCGCAAACCCATTCGGGGTATACGAAGCTCGCCGCTGCCAGCATGTGCAGGGCAGCGACTTACGACAAATCAACGAGTTATGCCATGAATCTACGCAGCGTGGGCGACTACAATCAGTGTCCCCGATAACCGCCGGATATTACCACAATCGCCGAGGTGCTCACATCCTTTGCAGGCGCTGAAAACGAGCCACCGGCGTGCAAGACGCCTGAGAAACGCTTACAGGCCCGCCCAGCCGCATTGCACAGCGGCAACGGCTCGAGCCTGTGCGCATCAGTGAAGGTGTTTACGACTCATCAATTGCGCCATGCGCGCGGTATCGGGACGCTCGACAATGCCCTTCTCGGTCACAATGGCATCGATCAGGTCTGCCGGTGTCACATCGAACACCGGATTGAAGGCCTCGACATCCGCGCCGACCCGCTGACCGCCCACTTCAAGCAGCTCACGACCGTCGCGCTCTTCAATGATGATGTCGTCGCCGCTGGCCATTTCCATGTCGATGGTCGAACTCGGTGCCACCACCATGAAGCGCACCCCGTGGTGCATCGCGGCTACGGCAAGCTGATAGGTGCCGATCTTGTTCGCCACGTCACCATTGGCGGTGATGCGGTCGGCCCCGACGATGACCCAGGTAATGCCCTTGGTACGCATCAGGTGCGCAGCGGCAGAGTCTGCATTCAAGGTGACCGGAATGCCTTCGTTGGCCAGCTCCCAGGCGGTAAGCCGCGAACCCTGCAGCCAGGGCCGGGTTTCATCGGCATAGACCCGCTCGATCATGCCTTCCAGATGCGCCGCGCGGATCACGCCCAGCGCAGTCCCGAAACCACCGGTGGCCAGCGCTCCGGTATTGCAGTGGGTGAGCACCGTCTGCAGATTGCCCTGATGCCTGCGGATCAGGTCGGCGCCCAGTTGCGCCATGGTCAGGTTGGCCTCGCGATCACTCAGGTGAATCGCCACGGCTTCTGCCTCAAGGGCCACGAGCGGATCGTCGCCGTCCTTGACACGCATCAGACGATCACGCATCCGGTTCAATGCCCAGAACAGATTCACGGCAGTCGGGCGTGAGTCGGCCAGCAACTGCATGTCTTCTTCCAGCGCCGGATACCAGTCTTCGCCTTCGGCAATGCGCGCACGTGCGCCCAGCACCGCGCCGTAGGCGGCACTGATACCGATAGCCGGTGCCCCGCGCACGACCATCGTGCGAATCGCCTCGGCGACTCCCTCGGCGGTGGTATAGCGGTGCCAGACTTCCTCGAACGGCAGTACCCGCTGGTCCAGCAGGTACAGAGCGTCGTCTCGCCAATCGATGGCCTTAACTTTCTCTGCAGCCAACAGTCGATCGCGCATCGCCAACTCCATCTTGAACATCCGAAACCCAGCATCAAAAGCCGCTGATTATAGCGAGCCGCCTGCGAAGACGCTCGGGTATACTTCGCCATCAACGTAATAAACGATGGAAACCTTCTCATGCCGAACGCTACAGCACCGCTCGACCTTTTGCTCCTGCCCGCCTGGCTGGTGCCGGTCGAGCCCGCAGGCGTGGTGCTCAAGGACCACGGCATCGGCGTGCGCGATGGCTGTATCGTCTATATAGGCCCACGGGCCGAGGCATTGAGGCAGAATGCGGTGCAGGTGCAGGAGCTTCCCGGCATGCTGCTCAGCCCCGGCCTGATCAACGCCCACGGTCATGCAGCCATGACGCTGTTTCGCGGACTGGCCGATGACCTGCCACTGATGACCTGGCTGCAGGACCATATCTGGCCTGCCGAAGGCAAATGGGTCAACGAAGACTTCGTCCACGATGGCACCGACCTGGCCATCGCCGAGCAGCTCAAGGGCGGCATCACCTGCTTCTCCGACATGTATTTCTACCCCAAGGTAGCTGCCGAGCGCGTCCACGCCAGCGGCATGCGCGCACAGATCACCGTTCCGGTGCTGGATTTCCCGATTCCGGGGGCTCACACCACCGATGAAGCACTGCACAACGGTATCGAGCTGTTCAACGACCTCGCTCATCATCCACGCATCAAGATCGCCTTTGGCCCGCATGCGCCTTATACCGTGGGTGATGAAAACCTCGAAAAGGTCCGGGTTATCGCCGATGAACTGGACGCCATGATCCAGATGCACGTCCACGAGACCGCATTTGAAGTCGATCAGGCTGTCGAACAGCGCCAGGAGCGCCCTCTCGCCCGCTTGAATCGCCTGGGCATGCTCGGCCCGCGTTTCCAGGCCGTGCACATGACGCAGATCAACGATGAGGATCTGGCATTGCTGGTGGAAAGCAATACCAACGTCATTCATTGCCCCGAATCCAACCTCAAGCTGGCCAGCGGTTTCTGCCCGGTCGAGCGATTGTGGCAGGCCGGTGTGAACGTTGCAGTGGGTACCGATGGCGCGGCCAGCAACAATGACCTGGACCTGCTCGGCGAAACCCGCACCGCGGCCTTGCTGGCCAAGGCTGTCGCTGGCTCGGCCACGGCGCTGGATGCCCACCGCGCGCTACGCATGGCGACCCTCAACGGTGCCCGCGCACTGGGCATTCAGGCCGAGACCGGCTCGCTGGAGATTGGCAAGGCTGCGGACATGGTCGCTTTCGACCTGTCGGGCCTTGCCCAGCAACCGATTTACGACCCGGTATCGCAGCTTATATATGCCACTGGCCGCGACTGCGTAAGCCATGTCTGGGTGGCCGGCAAGCAATTGCTCGACAATCGCCGGCTGACCCGTATGGATGAACAGGCACTGCGCGACACCGCGATTGCCTGGGGCCAGCGTATTTCCGGCAAAGCCGAATAATTCGATTCGGACCGAACACATGCCAGTCAGGCTTATCTATAAGCCTGACTGATGAAAAAGAATTTTGAGTTCAAGAGGGACACCCATGAGCAACGTCGACCGCGCAGAAATCGCCAAATTCGAGGCCCTGGCCCATCGCTGGTGGGACCGCGAAAGCGAATTCAAGCCGCTGCATGACATCAACCCGCTGCGCGTCAACTGGATCGACGAGCGTGTCGGTCTGGCAGGCAAGAAAGTACTGGACGTCGGCTGCGGCGGCGGCATTCTGAGTGAGGCGATGGCCCTGCGCGGCGCAACGGTGACCGGCATCGACATGGGCGAAGCGCCGCTGGCCGTTGCACAGCTGCATCAGCTTGAATCAGGCGTCAGCGTCGAGTATCGGCAGATTACCGCCGAGGACATGGCCGAAGAGATGCCCGAGCAGTTCGATGTGGTGACGTGCCTGGAAATGCTTGAGCACGTACCGGACCCATCGTCGGTGATCCGTGCCTGCTACCGCATGGTCAAGCCGGGCGGTCAGGTGTTTTTCTCGACCATCAACCGCAACCCGAAGGCTTATCTGTTCGCCGTGGTCGGTGCCGAGTACATCCTCAACCTGCTGCCGCGCGGGACTCACGACTTCAAAAAATTCATCCGCCCTTCCGAGCTGGGTGCCTGGAGCCGCGATGCAGGCTTGCAGGTCAAGGACATCATCGGCCTGACCTACAACCCGCTGACCAAGCATTACAAGCTGGCCTCCGACGTCGACGTCAACTACATGATCCAGACCCTGCGGGAGGCGTGAGAGATGCGTTTGAGAGCGGTTTTATTCGACATGGACGGCACCCTGCTCGACACCGCACCGGACTTCATCGCCATTGCTCAGGCGATGCTGGCTGACCGCGGCCTTCCCCCGGTACCGGAAAAACTGATCCGCGATGAAGTTTCAGGGGGTGCCAGGGCCATGGTGGCAGCGGCCTTCGCAATGTCGCCGCAAGCGCCGCAATTCGAAGCATTGCGCCTCGAGTTTCTGGAGCGCTATCAGCGTGACTGCGCCGTCCACAGCAAGCTGTTCGATGGCATGGCCGAGTTGCTGGCCGACATCGAGAAGGCCGGCCTGATTTGGGGTGTGGTGACAAACAAGCCGGTGCGCTTTGCTCAGCCGATCATGGAACAACTCGGCCTGGCCGAACGCTCCGCCGTACTGATCTGCCCTGACCATGTCACGCACAGCAAGCCGCACCCCGAGCCGATGATTCTGGCCTGCAAGATGCTCGACCTCGACCCGGCCAGCGTCCTGTTCGTAGGCGACGATCTGCGCGACATAGAGTCCGGTCGCGACGCAGGCACCAAGACCGCTGCCGTGCGCTACGGCTATATCCACCCCGACGACAACCCCGATCACTGGGGTGCCGACGTGGTGGTCGATCATCCGCTGGAACTGCGCAAGGTGCTGGATAACGCACTGTGCAGCTGCTGAACGAGGTTTTTACATGTTTGACTACTCCGCGCACCCGGAACTGCTCAAGGGCCGGATCATTCTAGTCACCGGTGCCGCTCGCGGCATCGGTGCTGCAGCCGCAAAAACCTACGCTGCCCACGGCGCGACTGTTCTGCTGCTGGGCAGGACTGAAGCCAGCCTGGCTCAGGTCCATGACGAGATACAGGCAGCAGGTCATCTGCTGCCGTTGGTCATACCCTTCGACCTGGAAAGCACCGACCCCGCGCAGTATCACGACCTGGCGACCATGATCGAGCGCAAAGTCGGCCGTCTTGACGGGCTGCTGCACAACGCCTCGATCATCGGCCCGCGCACTTCCGTGGAACACCTGCCAGGCGAAGACTTCATGCAGGTCATGCACGTCAACGTCAATGCCACCTTCATGCTCACCCAGGCACTACTGCCGCTGCTTCAGCGTTCAACGGATGCATCGATAGCCTTCACCTCCAGCAGCGTGGGCCGCAAGGGTCGCGCACAATGGGGCGCGTACGGGGTGTCGAAATTTGCTACCGAAGGCCTGATGCAAACCCTCGCCGACGAGCTTGAAGGCGTTACCAGCGTGCGAGCCAACAGCATCAACCCGGGTGCTACCCGCACCGGCATGCGTGCGCAGGCCTACCCTGACGAAAACCCGCAGAATAATCCCGCGCCCGAAGACATCATGCCGGTCTACCTGTACTTGATGGGGCCGGACAGTAAGGGCATAAACGGGCAGGCGCTGAATGCTCAGTGAGCAAAAATAACCAGACATTGCCGTGACGGAAAACTGTCACGGCAGGCGTTTTTAGCGGCATTTTAAGTCAAGGAATTGCCGACTCGCCCTCACTGTCAGAGAGATGGCGTCAGCTAAACCACTGATTTTAATAAGTCCGGGCAAAAATGAACCGAATGGCACGACATCCCCTCTAACCCAGCCAAGCCAGCAATATGTGCTGAGGAGCGAAGAGATGAATTTTCCTACCCAGACCCATGCAATCGATTTCGATACGGCTGAACTGCAACGCCTGGGTTTTCGAAATCGACCCGACGCCATACTTCCACCCCCGTCACTGCCCGAGCTGGTTTATCAGCTTGGGCGACAATTGCAGACCAGCCTGGAAGCCGAGCGGATACTGACCCTGTTTTTTCAGGGTGTGCAACGGTTCCTGCCATTGAGTGGTCTGGCCTATCGACATATCGAAAGTGACCTGAATCTGCGTCTGGGCGAGATGTCATCCGACAGCGCCACTTTTCACCTGCGTCACGAGGGCAAGTGCATCGGTGAGCTGGAGTTTCAAGGCGCCAAGCCATTTGATACCCGGCAGCTGAGCGACCTTGAATCGCTGCTGGTCTGTCTGGTCTATCCGCTACTGAATGCACTGCTCTATCGCATCGCTACACAGACGGCGTTGCGCGACCCTTTGACCAGTACCGGTAACCGTATCGCAATGGATCAGGGCCTGGCTCGCGAGATAGAGATATCGCGTCGTCACAAGCAACCGCTTTCATTGCTGATGCTGGATATCGATCATTTCAAGAAAGTGAACGACGAGTACGGCCATCATACTGGCGATGATGTACTGAAAACCGTTGCGCAAAGCCTGAAAGCGCAACTGCGCAATATTGATCGCGTGTTCCGCTACGGCGGCGAAGAGTTCGTGGTGATTCTTTCCAACACCGGAGCCAGCTCGGCTGAACTGATCGGCGAACGCCTGCGCCAGGCCGTGCGGAACCTCGAGTTTCGCGAGCTAGACCCGGCACTGACCATGACTGTCAGCCTGGGATGCTCGACACTGCTGCCGGCAGAAACCGCCGACAGCCTGCTGCGCAGGGCAGACAACGCTCTGTATGTCGCCAAGCGCGAAGGTCGCAACCGACTCGCCATGGCCAGCTAGCACTTTTTCTGTCTCTCTCGCCCTGCCTCTACACTTCCAGCGCGGCAACACGCCCACGCGCAGGCTTGACCTTGTCCAGCTGCATGCAGCGTTCAAGGAACAAATGCATGTAATCGTAGCTCTTGGTAACAGCCTGACGCAGCTCGGCCTGCAGCTGCAGGCTCGGCTTGTTACCCACCAGTGTGCAAATGATCTCGAGCGCCTCCCAAGGGTGCGCGTCGTCGTACTGTGCATGCATCTTGAGCCACTTCATGGCTTTCTTGCGGGTTTCTTCAGGGAATGCTTCGGCGTAGACCCCATTGGAGCAGACCACTGCCGACCACTCGCCCGTCGCCCCTTCAATGGCATAGTTGGTGGCCGCCATCGCAACAGCCAGTGAATCCGAAGAGCTGGTCTGCCAGCACCAGTGGCTCAGTGCATGCAGCTCAGGCGCAACTCGTTGATCGTGGAGATCTTCAAGCGTCACGTCGTGCGCCGCACACCAGTTCACCCAGTAGTCGGCATGATTGAGTTCGACGCGAATATTGCGCATCAGCCAGCGGCGCGCCATGTCTTCGCCGGGATGACGACCAAAGCGGGTCTTGGTGAGGTTCTTGGCCATGTACACCGCGAACTGCTCGACAACCGGCCAACCGCCGATCAGGTAATGGCGCATGATCTGCGGGCTCAGCTTTGCATCACGCATCTGCTGGTACAACTCGTGCTCGACCACCCGTGCCTTTGCAGCGCTGCAATCCTTGATCAACTGCTGCGCCCAGGCCGGATAACTGCTGGCTTCCATGAGCGGACCGGTTCTCTCGAAAGTGTCGATCACTGGGTATCTCCTTATAGGGTTTCAACTGATTAACGTAGCGTTCCTGGCGCGCCGAACATCAGGGGGTCAGGCCGTACGGGCTGAATGTAAAGACTCTCGCAAGTGAACAATTCAGGGCGTGCTATCAGATACCCTTGTGCAAAATCCACGCCCATTTCCTGCAACGCAAACTCTATCTGCGGCGTTTCTACGTACTCGGCAATGGTGCGCTTGCCCATCACATGACCAATATTGTTGATGACCTCGACCATAGCCTTGTTGATCGGATTGTCGAGCATGTCCTTTACAAAACTGCCATCGATCTTCAGATAATCCACAGGCAAGTGTTTGAGATAGGCAAAGGACGACATGCCCGAACAGAAGTCATCAAGGGAAAACTGACAGCCCAGCCCTTTCAACTCGTTGATAAAGCGAATTGCGCTGTCCAGGTCTGCAATGGCACTGGTTTCAGTGATCTCGAAACAGATCATTCCAGGCGATACGGCAAACGCCTTGAACTGCTGCTTCAGGTATTCGAGGAACGTATCATCTCCGATACTTGAACCGGATAAATTTATAGCACATAGCGCCTGTGGCACCTGATGCCGATCATCACTCTGGCATTGGGCGATCACTTTGAAGACATTGTGCACCACCCAGCGATCCAGCGTAGTCATAAGGCCGTAGCGCTCGGCAGCCGGGATAAAGTTGTCCGGAACCACCATTCGTCCGGACTCGTCACGCAGGCGCAGAAGAATTTCAATGTGCCGCACCTCGTCGCCTTCACCTTTGATCGAAGCGATTTCCTGCGCATAAAGGCAAAAGCGATTTTCATCCATTGCCATGTGCAGACGCTGTATCCAGGCCATCTCGCCGAAACGCATCGACAGGGTCAGGTCATCAACACTGTAGACCTGAACCCGGTTGCGACCTCTCTCCTTGGCCATATAACAGGCCATGTCGGCAGCAGACAACGACCCCTCAAGCGTGGCGGGTGTATCGCCAAGCTGCACCAGACCAATACTTACGGTAGTCATGAATGGCCGACCTTTCCACATGAAATGCAGGGTCTGCACGATCTCGCGCAGCGCCTCGGCTATATCGAGGGCCGTGTCGGCGGGGCAATCGACCAGCAACACGCCAAACTCGTCACCTCCCAGCCGGGCCAGTGTGTCACCGTCACGCAAGCCCTGCGGCAGTGCCCGGCAAAGCTGGCGCAGCAGCTCATCGCCCGCCGCATGACCACCGGTGTCATTGACCAGCTTGAACTGGTCAAGGTCAAGAAACATCAGGCAATGGCTGCCTGCCTGACCGTCAACAGTATCCAGTACCCGCTGCAGGCGGTGCTCGAATTCACTGCGATTGACCAGCCCGGTCAGCGGATCATGAGCGGCCTGCCATGACAGATCGGCGATGTACTGATGCTCCTGTGTCATGTCATGCAGCACCAGCACCGCCCCACTGACCACGCCTTCGTTGTAGATCGGCGTACCGACCAGCGCTACCGAGACCGTACTGCCATCCAGCCGCTGGATAAGCTTGCTGTTGGCGCTGCCGCCCTTGAGCTTGCCGGTGACGATCTGCTCGACCAGCGTCGACGTGTCCTTCTGATCGTTTTCATCCAGCAGATTGAACAGCGCTGTCAGCGGGAGCCCGCTGGCCTGGGTGCTTTTCCAGTGCGTCAGGCCCTCGGCTGCAGGGTTCATATAGACAATGGCCCCGGCCACGTCGATGGTGATCACCCCGTCGCCGATGGACTCCAGGGTAGTCTGGGCGCGCTCTTTCTCAAGTTGCAGGGCATCAGCAAACACGCGCCGCTGGACAATCAGACGACGCACACGCAGCAGCGCCAGAAGAATCAGTAAAACGGCGGTGACCAGATTGACCGCAATCAGCAGGTTGAGGATAAACCTGGACCCCTCGCCCAGCGCATCACTGAACGCCCGTGCTGCGGGCGTTACCCCTTCATTGATGACATTGATCTGCACTCGCCACTGATTGACCTCGGCGGCAGATACGCCGCCCTCACCGACCCGGTCGTGAATATGCCGGGCAAGCTCATTGAGTTGCATGAGGTAGCCATCACCCACCTCCCAAAAGTGAATGGCCTGCTTCATGAAACTGAAGTTATGGAAGTTCAGGTACATCCAGATGATGCCATTAGCGTCATCGGGGTGATTGCCGCCCTGGATGATCCCGGCCCTGGCATCTGCCATGGACGGAATGGGCTGATCGAGCGCCTTGCGCAAGGCGTGGCCACCCTGAGGGACGGAAAAGGCGTTCTGATACTTCAGATAGTCACGCTCATCATGCGTGATGGCGTATAGGCTCAGGTAATGGATGGCATCTTTCTGGCCCTTGGACCAGAGACTCTCGCCCGCCACATAGCTGCGCACCGCAGACATGGTGTAGAGGCTGACACACCCCAGCAACGCCTGAAACAGCGCGACGGCAATGAATGGCCATACGATGCCCAACAGACGGGGCTTGGAGAAGGTCCATGGTTGTTTCATGGGTTTCACCTCACCACATGCCTGAATAAACGTCTAGCGCAGAGACTAGGCTAGATTCGTGAATGATGGCAGGTGATTCTCCCGCAATCGAGCCAACCTGTGCGCTGATCGAAGCATCGCACATCAGATTTGTTGCAAGTGTCCGTACAACTTTGCGTAAAGACCTCCATCAGCAATCAACTGTTGATGTCCACCGTCTTCGACAATCCGCCCGCCATCAAACACCAGAACCCGGTCAGCCTGCTTCACGGCCGACAAGCGGTGAGCGATGATCAGCGTTGTGCGGCTACGCAGAAAACGGGCGAGGGCCTGATGCAGGTTGTACTCGGTAGCCGCATCCAGCGCCGAGGTCGCTTCATCGAGAATAACCACTTTGGGGTCGGACAACACCATGCGCGCGATGGCCATGCGCTGACGCTGCCCCCCCGACATTCTGACCCCGGAGCGCCCTACCACGCTGTCCAGCCCTTGCGGCAGATCGCGAATGGCTGACTCCAGTTGCGCAACTTCCAGCGCACGCCAGCAGGCTTCGTCGCTGCAGTCACGACCCATGGTCAGGTTGGCACGCACCGTGTCGTTGAACAGGGCGGGATGCTGCAGCACCACGGCAACGTTCTCACGCACCGTGTCCAGACCGATATCCTGCTGACTGACGCCGCCAAAACGGATCACTCCGGTGCGGGCCGTATACAGGCCCAGCAGCAACTGCACCAAGGTGCTCTTGCCACCACCACTGGCCCCGACGATAGCGACTTTTTCACCCGGCGCGATGCTCAGGTTCAGCTGGTCCAGCACCAGGTCTTCGCCATAGCCGAAAGTCAGGCCACGCACTTCGACCCCTACGGTTTCCTTACCTTCGAATGGATCAGTACCGCCGGCATATTGCGGCTCGTCGGCACGCGCCAGCAGCTCGTTGATGCGCGTCAGAGCACCACCCGCCGCGTAGTAGGCATATTGCAGATTCAACAGTTGCTCCACCGGCGTCATCATGAACCACAGGTAGCTGAACACTGCGAGCATCTGCCCGATCGACAGGTCCGAGAACAGCACCGTGAGCATCGCTGCGGCGCGAAAGATATCGATACCGAACTGGAACAGCAGCCCGCTGGCACGCCCCGAGGCGTCGCTTTTCCATTGCGAATTGGTGGCGTAATCCCGCACTTCCTGCGCCCGCACGCCCAGGCGGCCAAGGAAGAAACCCTGTCGATTACCCGCCCTGACTTCCTGAATTGCATCGAGCGTTTCGCTCAACGCCTGGGTAAAACGCGACGTGCTGTCGTTCTCCAGCTTTTTGAGGTGCTTGACGCGCTTGCCCAGCTTCACCGTGAGCAGAATCACCAGCGGGTTGAACAGCATGATCAACAGCGCCAGCTTCCAGTGCATCCACATCAGAATGCCCGCCGTGCCTGCCAGGGTCAGCGTGGCTACCAGCAGCCGACTGAGGGTTTCGCCGACAAACTTGTCCAGCGTGTCCAGATCGGTCACCAGATGCGTGGTCACCGTGCCGCTGCCCAGGCTTTCGTATTCACGCAGGGAAATACGCTTGAGCCGTTCGATCAGACGTAGCCGGATACGGTAGACGATGTCCTTGGCCAGCCCGGCAAACAGCCGCGCCTGCAGAACGTTGAACACCAGCGCCCCGACACGCAACACCAGGGTCAGCAAGAGCATCAGGCCGATGTAGCCCGCAGCCTTTTGCAGGCCACCAGGCAGCAAGTGATTCATGACTTTCAGTGCCGCATCGCCGCGCCCCAACAACACTTCGTCAACCAGCAACGGCAGCAACAACGGGATCGGCACGCTGCACAGCGTCGCCAGAACCGCGACACCATTGGCCAGCCACAGGGCTTTTTTGTGCCGCAATGCAAGACGACGGATCTCGGCCCAACTCAACGCATCGCCATGCGGGGCGTGCGACTGTCGGGCGGCCTCGGGCGATTCATCACGCACTGGCTGCACGCTCCAGCCATCGACCCAGCAAGGGCGAAAGGCTGCTCAACGGCTGATAACCGTTGGTCAACAGCGCCAGCTGGCCGTTGCGCTCGGCAAGCAGAGTCGGAAAGCCGGCGATGCCCAGATCCTGCGCCCAGGCGAAATCAGCGGCCGTGGCAGCTTGCCGCTCCTTACTCTCGAATTCATCGGCAAATGCCTGACGCGACAACCCCGTCTGCTCGGCCAGCTCGGCCAGCAATGAAGGGCGGGTTACGTCACGGCCTTCGCCGTAGAAAGCCCGCTGAATCAGCCCGACCAGTTCCCAGGCGCGGTCCGGGTCCAACTGCCGCGCCGCAGTGACGGCCAGACAGGCAGGCGTGGTGTCGTAGACAAACCCTTCCGGCAGCGCACCGTCGCGAAGAAACGGCTGGCCGGTGGCCTCTTCGACCGCCTGCCAATGCTCAAGAATGTAACGACGCTTGGCCGGTTCCAGCGCTGCACCCTCAGAGCGCAGACCGCCCATGACCAGATGCAGCGGCACACCCGCCGCCCGAGCCTGTTGCACCAATGCGTCGGCAACCGGAGCGAAGCCCCAGCACCACGAACACATAGGGTCCATGACATAGATCAGGCGGGCAGACATGGCTCAGGCCTCGGAGGGTAGACGATAGTTACGACCAATCGGATGGGGCTGGTTACGTGCCTTGGCCAGTTCGATCTGTTTTTGCCGGTCGATGGCGCTGCGGCGAGTCTTCTCGCTCAGCGAATCCCAACAATGCGGGCAGCTGACACCCGGTGAGTAATGCTCGCTGGCGCGATCCTCGGCACTGATCGGCGTACGGCAGGCATGGCACTGGTCGTAGTCGCCTTCGGTCAGGTCGTGGCGCACCGTGACCCGGTTGTCGAACACGAAACACTCGCCGCGCCACTGACTTTCCTGCTCAGGGACTTCTTCCAGGTATTTGAGAATCCCGCCCTTGAGGTGATAGACCTCTTCAAAACCTTCGCCCAGCATGTAACTGGAAGCTTTTTCGCAGCGAATGCCACCGGTGCAGAACATGGCGACCTTCTTGTGCACCGCCGGGTCGAAATGCGCCTTGATGTACTCCGGAAACTCGCGAAAGGACGTGGTCTTCGGATCGATGGCGCCCTCAAAGGTGCCAATCGAGACTTCGTAGTCGTTGCGGGTATCGATCAACAGCACTTCAGGATCAGTGATCAGCTCGTTCCAATCCTTGGGCTCGACGTACGTACCGACGCTCTTGTTGGGGTCGACACCCTCTACGCCCAGGGTCACGATCTCTTTCTTGAGCTTGACCTTGGTGCGATAGAACGGCTGCTCGTCGCAGTAGGATTCCTTGTGGTCGATGTCGATCAGACGCGGATCGCTCTTCAACCAGGCCATCAGGCCGTCAATGCCTTCGCGGCTGCCGGACACCGTACCGTTGATGCCTTCATCGGCGATCAACAGCGTGCCCTTGATGCCGTTGTCGACCATCGCCTGTAACAGCGGCTCGCGCAATGCCACGTAATCGCTGAGGGTCACGAACTTGTATAGCGCAGCTACGACGATCGGCTGAGTCATCGGCTCTTGAGTCATGTATATCTCCAGTGGCGACCCTCGCAAAGGGCCTACCGGGTAAAAATGTGCGGACAAAAAAACGCACCGGCCAGGCGGCGCGGTGCGGATTCTAGCAAAAACCGGAGTGCAGCAGGCAGGTCAGCGGATCAATCGCCCCGGTAAAAGGGCGCAAATCAGCCAAAAAGCCTGATCAGTGACCGCCAGCGCAAGTCGGTGAAGCAGGCGCTGCACCGACCTTCGACCATTCTTCGGGCGTGTAGGTGTGCAACGCCAGCGCATGAAACTCGCCCATCAGGGCACCCAGCGTGGCGTAAACCTTCTGGTGCCGCTTGACCGAATTCAGGCCCTGAAACTGATCACTGACCAGAACAGCCTTGTAATGGGTCTGCTGACCACGACTGTGCATGTGGCTCTCGTCGAGCACTTGCAGATGGTGCGGTTGCAGCAGCGCAAGCGCCGACTCGATTCGTTGTTGCATGGTCATGGCAGCAATCGCCTGTCAGGGCTTTTTGGCAGGAGCTGGAGCGGCTGCCTTGGCAGGTTCCAGTTCGGCAGTCATGTCAGCCAGAAGCTTGTTGACGACCGGCACTGCGCTTTCCAGTTTGCTCTGGGTCAGTTGAGCCGATTGCTGAGCCAGCTCAGGCATTTTGGTCATCACTTTCTTGCCCAGCGGAGACTGGTAGAACGCAACCAGGTCCTTCAGCTCGCTTTCAGTGAAATTGGCGGTGTACAGCTTGACCATCTCAGGCTTGAGCTTGTTCCAGCCAATGGCCTGGTCCAGAGCCGTGTTGGCTTTGGCCTGATAGGTTTCAAGCAGGGCTTTTTTCGATGCAGGTGCCTTGGTTTCAGCAAAACGCTGGGCGAACATCTGCTGAACCTGTGCATAGACCGGAGCGCCCAGGCGATCGGCGTTGGCAAGCTTCAGGAACGTTTCGGCGCTCGCGTTGTGACTGGCGGTGTCGGCGAAGACCTGGCCGCTGGCACAGACCAGGGCTACCGCGGTACAAATGGCACGAAGACGGGTCATCGAGTTTCCTTATCTAGCAAACGAGGCATTACCCCAGGGCCGACCATTCTGCGCTTATCTGGGCTTTTGGCTCAACCCCCGGTTCACCCAGCGGTTAAAAAGCACTGCGCGGGAACCCTGTCGGCATATGGACACCTAACCCTGCAACGCACTTAAAGGAGTAAGACCAGTGAGCCGCACCGAAACCGATAGCATTGGCCCGATCGAAGTCCCCGAAGATGCCTACTGGGGCGCGCAGACCCAACGCTCACTGATCAATTTTGCGATTGGCGACCAGCGAATGCCGTTGCCCGTTCTGCACGCGCTGACCCTGATCAAGAAAGCCGCGGCACGCGTCAACGACCGTAACGGCGACCTGCCCGCCGACATTGCCCGCCTGATCGAACAGGCTGCCGATGAGGTGCTCGACGGTCAGCACGACGCGCAATTCCCGCTGGTGGTCTGGCAGACCGGCAGCGGCACGCAAAGCAACATGAACGTCAACGAGGTGATCGCAGGCCGCGCCAACGAACTGGCTGGCCAGGGCCGTGGCGGCAAATCGCCGGTCCACCCCAACGATCATGTCAATCGCTCGCAAAGCTCCAATGACTGCTTCCCGACCGCCATGCACATCGCCACTGCCCAGGCGGTCAAGGCACAGCTGCTGCCCGCCATCGCCGAGCTTTCCAGCGGGCTGGCCGAACAGGCCGCGCGGCACATGAAACTGGTCAAGACCGGGCGCACGCACATGATGGATGCGACCCCTATCACCTTTGGCCAGGAGCTTTCGGGGTTCGTCGCGCAACTGGATTACGCAGAAAAGGCCATTCGCGCTGCGCTGCCCGCCGTCTATGAGCTGGCCCAGGGCGGTACTGCGGTCGGTACCGGGCTCAACTCGCCGAAAGGCTTCGCCGAGGCAATCGCAGCAGAGCTGGCTGCACTGTCCGGGCTGCCGTTCGTCACTGCGCCCAACAAGTTCGCCGCACTGGCCGGTCACGAGCCGCTTGCAGCGCTTTCCGGCGCATTGAAGACCCTGGCCGGAACCCTGATGAAAATCGCCAACGACCTGCGTCTGCTGGGCTCCGGCCCGCGTGCCGGGCTGGCCGAAGTCAGACTGCCCGCCAACGAGCCCGGCAGTTCGATCATGCCCGGCAAGGTCAACCCGACCCAGTGCGAGGCCTTGTCGATGCTCGCCTGCCAGGTCATGGGCAACGACGTGACCGTCGGCTTTGCCGCCAGCCAGGGCCACCTGCAACTCAACGTCTACAAACCGGTGATCATTCACAATGTGCTGCAGTCGATTCGCCTGCTGGCCGATGGCTGCAGCAATTTCAACGAGCACTGCATTGCAGGCATGGAGCCGGATGCTGAAAAAATGGCTGAGCACCTCGAGCGCGGACTGATGCTGGTTACTGCACTTAATCCGCATATCGGCTATGACAAGTCGGCGCAGATTGCCAAGAAAGCCTACGCCGAGGGGCTGACCCTGCGCGAAGCCGCGTTGGCGCTGCGTTATCTGACCGATGAGGAGTTCGACGCCTGGGTGCGTCCGGACAAAATGCTCGAGGCAGGCAGTAATGGCTGATGCCAGAAGCGGCGCAACGCCACTGGAAGGTAACGGCAAACGGATTCTGATGGTTTACGGTACGCCGAAAGCCATCAGTCTCTGCCACGCCTTGGGCGAAGCCTATGCACAGGCTGCGCGCAGTGAAGGGCATGTGGTGCGGGAACTCAAGCTGGGTGAGCTGGATTTCGACCCCATTCTGCACAATGGCTACGATCAGACCCAGACACTTGAACCGGACCTGCTCGAAGCCCAGCGCCAGATTCACTGGGCCGAGCATCTGGTATTCGTTTATCCGGTCTGGTGGGGCGGCTTGCCGGCGCTACTGACGGGCTTTTTCGACCGGGTACTGACGCCCGGTTTTGCGTTCAAAACTCACGGCCGCAAGCAATCCTCCAATGAGCTGCTCCGAGGACGGACGGCGGAGCTGCTGGTCACCATGGACACGCCGCCACGCTACTTTCACTGGATTTACGGCGCGCCGGCTCACCGGCAGATGGTGCGGACGATATTGGGCTTTTGCGGGATAAAGACCAAACGCCTTAGCGAATTTGCCCCGGTGCATAGCGCCAGCGAACAGCAACGCCAGGAATGGATTCTACATGCACAGGCACTGGGCAAGCGCTGACCTGTTCGGGCAGCGAATTCAGGCCTGCGCCAGCCTTGCCTTGCGCGCTCTGAGGCCGGCGACCAGTGAAGGGCCAAGCGCGGTCAGCGCCGACCCCGTTACGACCAGCATCGCGCCGCCGTAACCCAGCACGTTCAATTCCTCTGCCTGCACATAATCAGGCCATAGCCACGCTGCGGCAGCCACGGCGGTCAGCGTAACCAGCGGCGTCAACGCAAGCGTCGCGCTAACCCGTGATGCCTCCCAATGCGCCAGCGCTTCAGCGAAAGCACCATAGGCCACCAGCGTATTCAGACAGCAGGCGAGTAGCAGCCAGCCCTGCAACGGGCTCAACAATAGCGCCTCGGCAGGGTGCGCCCAAGGCGTGAGCAACAGCGCGCAAAACAGGTAGATCACCATCATCACCTGCAGCGAATTCCATACCGTCAGAAGCTGCTTCTGACTCAGCCCGTAGAACGTCCAGATGGTCGAGGCCAGGAGCACCACCAGCACACCAAGGGTGTAATCGCCCAAGGAGGTGAACAGCTCCACCAGACGCTGATTGAAAAAGAAGCCGAAACCAATCAGCAGGACGACCAGACCAATGCCCTGCCCCAGACTGAAACGTTCCTTGAACAAAAAGATACTGCTGATCAACAGGAAGATCGGGCCGACCTGAACCAGTAATTGCGTGGTACCGGGGCTCAGCAGCCGCAAGCCGATGAGGTACAGCACGTAGTTGCCGACCAGGCCGAATACCGCCAGCCCCACCAGTATCTGGCCCTTGCGTCCCAGCACCTTGAAGCTGGGCAGGCGCTTGACCGACGCCAGCCAGATGAACAACAGCGCGCCGGAAACAGACAGGCGAAACCAGGTCACAGTGACTGGGTCCATCACCTGCAGAACCTGCTTGAGCTTGATTGGCAGAATGCCCCAGAGCAACGCAGTCAACAGCGACAGACAAAGGCCATAGACCCAGCGACCAGACGAGATGTGCATTGAACCTTCCGCAAGAGATAGAACAAGCTACTCATTCTAGGCGCTGATCGGCAAAGCAACAGTTACAGCTGGGCGCAGTTAACGCCACCAATTGTGTTCTTTACCCCTGACCGCCGTGATTGCGCTGATACGTCTCACTGCCCATGGCCTGAATCTGACCTTCGATCAAGGCGTCGAAAGGCTTCAGCAGCGCCTCGAAAGAGCGTGGCGCTTCCAGCGTCTGCAAGGTATGAACGATAGCCTCAAGCGTCGATAAGGCGTCCGGGCCCGGCGCTTTGCGCAAGCGATAACGCGAAACCGGCACAGTGCCTGGTGTGACCCTTGGCAGCTCAGCAAGCAAGGGATTGAGGTGCAGCAGTTTGCGCGCCTTGCGCCAGGTGCCATCCGGCACGACCAGCAGCATGGGCAGCGAATTCTGCGCATAAGGCGTCAGCGTCTGCGCAGCCTCACCCGGAAACAGCAATCGAGGCTGATAGCCGGGCGGATTCAGAATCTCTTGCAGATCGTCGAACACTTCGCCCACCAACAACTGCGCATTGACCAGACCCAGTGCGGCCAGTCGCGCCGTATTCAGCGCGTGGCTGACTTCATCGGGATGCTGCAGGATCAACACTCGCGTGCGACTGTCCAGTTGCGGAATCAGGGCGCACAGACAATGCGTGGCAGGACGCAGACAACGCTCACAACGGGCGCGGGACATGGATCAGTACTCGGTCAATCTCACAAGGTTAAAGGTGCTGCACAGCACAACGAATCAGCGTTGCCACCAACCGCCTGTCGAACAGCCCTGCATTTTAAACAAATCGGCACCATAACGGCGGGGCAATCCACAGCCGCAACGGCGATTTGAGCTAGCCTCATGGGTCTGGGCTGGAGAAATGAAGTACGCCTGTTGTATCTGACAAGATCCACATCAGGGGCTTTCATGAATCGCGAAGAGATCAGGCAAAAGGTATTCAACGCCCTAGGCATCATTCTAGTGGACAAGAGTGCGATTCAGGATGACGCCACGCTCGCCGATCTGGCCCTTGATGACGATGATATCGAGCTGTTTTTCCTCGAACTGAAGGAAGCCCTCGGCTTCACACTCACGGAAACCATCAGGACAGCGGTAATCGCCAGCCCAGGACAGCTTGCGTTGCACAGGATCATAGGACTGATTTTATTGCAGGAGACGGAAAAGGGCTCGATAGAGCCGAAGAACGAGCCCGGGCATCAGCACTAACGCCGGCTCTTGTATCGGGACGCCCTGTGCGCCCCGACGAAATTCAACATGCGCACTACCCTGTGGCCAGGATCAGGCGAGAGGCTTACCGGCGTTGACGGCGACGATCATCGTCGGCACGAACCGGAATGGGTTGCAGTTTTGGGCGTTCTATCAGACCCAGTGCAACGCCTACATCGTGGAGCCATTCTTGCAGTTTGCTATTCATAGAGCCCCCTTGAGGGAAATACCCGGCAGTCAATCCGTACTCATCACTCACTAGAGATCATAGAAGCAAATGAACTGTTAGCCGAGTGCAACGAGAAACAATTTTCCCGATGGAGCCAATGTGACAGTTGTGCAGCATCGCTTCTAGTCTTTGCGACGGACGGCCTGTTACTGAACGTTGCGCCGACCAAGCAAACTGATCATTCAGGCGGACTGATCAGGCCGTCATTGTCAGTCATCGCCCGTTCAAGCAAGTCCGCCGGCAGACTCTTGCTGGCACGCGCGCCCAGCAGTTTGAGTTGCTCGCTGCGGCTGATCAGGTTGCCGCGTCCCTCCGTCAGCTTGTTGCGTGCCGCCGAGTAGGCCTTGTCCAGTTGCTGCAGACGGTTGCCTACCTCATCCAGGTCCTGAATGAACAACACAAACTTGTCGTACAGCCAACCGGCCCGCTCGGCAATCTCCCGCGCATTCTGGCTCTGACGCTCCTGCTTCCACAGGCTGTCGATAACCCGCAAGGTGGCCAGCAGTGTTGTGGGGCTGACAATCACGATATTGCGATCAAAGGCTTCCTGAAACAGATTCGGCTCCGCCTGCAAGGCTGCAGAAAAAGCCGCTTCGATAGGCACGAAGAGCAGAACGAAATCCAGGCTGTGCAGCCCTTCAAGGCGCTTGTAATCCTTGCCCGAGAGACCTTTGACGTGATTGCGCAGCGACAGCACATGCTGCTTGAGCGCAGCTTGACCGATAACGTCGTCATTAGCAGATACGTACTGCTGATACGCCGTCAGGCTGACCTTGGCATCGACCACCACTTGCTTGTCACCAGGCAGCATGATCAGTACATCAGGCTGAAAGCGCTCGCCGTCCGGCCCCTTGAGGCTTATTTGCGTCTGGTATTCACGGCCCTTTTCAAGCCCGGCATGCTCCAGCACCCGCTCAAGAATCAGTTCCCCCCAGTTGCCCTGGGTCTTCTGCCCTTTCAGGGCGCGCGTCAGGTTGGTGGCTTCATCGCTCAAGCGTTGATTCAACTGCTGCAGACGTTCCAGCTCCTTGGCCAACGAAAAGCGTTCACGGGCTTCGTTCTGATAACTTTCCTCGACGCGCTTTTCGAACGACTGGATACGTTCCTTGAGCGGCGTGAGCAATTGCCCCAGTTGCTGCTGGCTGGTTTCGGCAAAACGCTGCTCACGCTCATCGAATATCTTGCCTGCCAACTCGGCGAACTGCGCACGCAGCTCATCCCGGGAACCCTGCAGATCATTCAGGCGCTGCTGATGGCTGTCCTGCTGTTCACGCAGCTCGGCGTTCAATGCTGCGCAGTGCGCATCCAGACGACGCAACTCGGCTTCTCTGCCAGCACGCTCATGATTCCAGGCATGCGCCGTTTCGCGAGCGCTATCACTTTCCTGACGCAGCAACTCGACCTCGCGCCGCAGCGCTGCAAGGTCGGCCTGTTTGGCCGCATTGGCCTGTCCGAGGTCGCTTACCTCGTCGCGGCAGGCATCCAGTTGCGCATTGAGGCCTTCCTGCGCCATCTGCGCCATGCTCAGGCGCTCGTCCAGCAGCGCGCTCTCGGCCTGACGAAGCGCCAGACGACGCTGTAACTGCCAAAGCAATGCCAGCAATGGCACAGCAGCTGCAGCGAGCCCCAGTAACAGGCTGTTCAGGTCCAGTGCCATAAAGACTCCATGCAGGCTGAATCATCGCCAGCGGCAGTGTGGGTAAGCGCGTGATAGTGCAGCAGAAACGTCGTCTTGGGCGAGGCAAGATCAACAGGCGGGGGTTAAATCGGGGGAACGGATTGTACGCGCTTTCTACAACGTGCACAGCCCCCATTTCCGGGACATTTCAGCCGGGACAATCCACAGAAGCTGTGGATAACTCAGTGGACAACCCCCCTTTAACTCTCGCAAACGCAAGCAGGATGCGGCCTGCGCTCAAACTGACGATTTTTTCACCAACTAAAAAAAACGATGTTTTTCATTGACTTAATAATTCACCACCATAAATCAAACCCTTAGCAACGCTTGTGACAGTGATGTGGCAGCTTGTTCAGCTAATGTGCACAACTCCTTGCCGGGGCCCTTTTCAGCCATTTCGGGCATCATATGATTGTTGCTCGATTGCATCTTATTCTCAATGAATACGTGGCTTTCAGCAGTCTTTCAGCCGCTGGAATCGGCCTGCCGCCAACGAAGCCCGCACCTCACCAGACACCTTGAAAACAATGCGGGCGACAAATCGTGCATCTCGCGGTCCAACCACTGCCAAAAAAGACCAAATATCAGCCACCAAGGATTCAGTGAAGGCCCATGAAGGAGATAGTGAAGTTCTTCCTGCTGCTGTTGGCCGTCTGCATCGTCGCCCTCGCGGCCAGTATTGTCCTGCCACCGCCGGACGGCGGCGTCTTCGCCTACAGCGTGCTGTTGTCGGCAATTGCACTGCTGCTGATCATCTGCAGCGACCTGAGCAATGGACGTATCAACAAGGCAGGCGACATCATGCGCGCCATCGAAAGCCGCAAGTCTCTGCGCCTGACCATCGCTGCCTACCTGCTCGGCTGCTCGATGGTCGCGTCCGTGACCGTGCTGATCTACCGCCTGGTCGGGCACTGGTAAAATTTATTCAGCGCCGCTTGCAATGCTTCGACATGACGGGTAGCATAGCCGCCGTTAGTACCAAGCTGAAAATCAATTCCGGTCGACAAGTCCCCCGACAGACACTCCTCCATGCGACGAGAATGTTGGCAACAAGGGATCGACCACCTCGATGGTTTCCAGACATGAACCTTTCGCGCTGATGCACCATTTGGGGTGACAGTGCAGTCATGGCTCTCATGGTCTGCTTCAACCAGCCTGCAATTGATCAGGATCTTCACCCGGAGCGTCGAACCTTTGCTCCTGTTGTGTTGCCTGCCCTCCTAAGTACCTACCGGTCAGCCAGAGCGCCATACGATAAAGCGCGCTTCAACTGCCTGTCTCTATTCCAGTCAGGTTCTCCGCCCAGCCAGGCTTTTGTATCAAATGTCGGCCCGCGTTTACTGGAATCTTTATTTATGCACGGTATTGTTCCGTGTTGTTTCAGGAAACACCTTGAATATGAATACTCAAACCCAACACGCAATTCACACATTGACCAACGCTTTTGCCCCGATGAACTGCCTGATCATGGCCGCTCGCAAAGGCTGCTTCAGTTTCACCATCGTCAACGAACACGGCATCGCCCGTCACAGCGAACGCCTGTACCCCGATCAGTACGCAAGCGCCGAACCGCTGCAAGCCGTGATCGAGCGTACCCGTCAAGCCCTCATCGCCTGACGCAAACGATTCATCGCACGCCAAAAAGCCCCGCCCTGCAAAGCGGGGCTTTTTTATGCCCGCTATTTATTGACGATATTGACCAGTGTGCGGCACTGGAACTTTGTCTAAATTGCAACTCCTACAGCATTATCAAGATTGTCCTACAAGAATAGCTCTAAATCGGGCTCCTCAGCCTATAGCGCGCCATCGAAAATGTTGGTAATTTTCGACCGGTGAACAACAAGGAGTTCTAATAATGAAAATAATGACAAAAGCACTGAACCGGACAACACTTGGACTCGCCCTGGGTCTGGCTTCTTCTCAACTGCTTGCAGCCGGTTTTGCCCTCAATGAACAAAGCATCAGCGGCATGGGCACAGGCTTTGCAGGTCGCTCCTCGTCAGCCGATGATGCAAGCACCGTATTCGGCAACCCTGCCGGTATGTCCCGAATCAAACGCGAACAAATCAGCGTCGGCGCCGCAGCCGTGATCGCCAAGACCGACATCGACAACGGTCGCGGCACATTCGGCGGCAGCAACGACGGTGACATGGTTCCGGTGGTCGGCGTGCCAATGGGCTATTACGTCAAACCTATCGATGATCACTGGGCATTTGGTCTGGGCGTGTACGTACCGTTCGGCCTGGTCACTGATTACGAAAAAGGCTTCGCCGGCCGCTACTGGGGCGACAAGAGTCACGTGCAGGTCGTGACCTTCCAGCCAACTGTCAGCTATGCATTCAATGACAAGGTTTCCATCGGTTTCGGCCCGACGATCAACCGCATCGACGGTGAACTGACCTCGGCAACATTGAACGGCCGAAGCCCAGGCACTAACGACGGCAAGGTAAAGATCGAAGGCGATGACACCGCAATCGGCTTCAATGCCGGCATTTTGGTGCAGGCTACCGACACCACTCGCCTGGGCCTGACATACCACTCCAAGGTCGATTACAAGCTCAAGGGCAAAACCAAGATCGAAGGCTCAGGTTTCGGCGGATTTTCCGGTCAGAAGTACGATGCTTCGCTGGACATCTCCACGCCTGAGTCGGTGGACTTCTCCATCACCCAGCAACTCGACGAAAACTGGACTGTTTACGCAGGCAGTACCTGGACTCGCTGGAGCCGTCTGCAAGACATCACCGTCAACAACGATGGCGTCCCTGCCCTGCTGGGCGGTTCTGCCGGCCCGATCGGCACCATCACCGAAGAACAGAATTGGCACGACACCTGGGCACACGCCATCGGTGCTTCGTACAAGGTCAACAAAGAGTGGACACTGCGCACCGGTTTCTCCGTTGATCAGTCGCCGACCAACAACGTCAACCGCTCCCCACGCATCCCGACTGGCGATCGCAAGATCATCAGCTTCGGTGCAGGCTGGAGCCCGACCGACGACCTGACCATCGACGTGGCGTACTCGTACCTGCGTGAAGACGAAACCAAGATCCGCGACTCCAGCGCGACCAAAGGTTCGTACAGCGCCGACTACCGCAACACCGCTCACGGCCTGGGCACTTCGGTTACCTATCGCTTCTGATAGCAACTGCCAGGCTGAAAAAAGCCCGCAACCAGTAATGGTTGCGGGCTTTTTGATGCTCCGCCTCACTGACTGACTATCGTGCCGACGCTCCGCGTCGGCATGCATTTCTGGACGCTCTGCGTCCTCTCTGTGGCGCTCCGCGTCACACAAGGCTTGCAATGTCAGGCAGATTCAGACAAGACTCAAGCCCTCCCCTAAGGCTTCGACGCAATCGCCTTTTCAATGGCTGCGATCAGCTCAGGATCATCCGGCTTGGTCATGCTGGAGAAGTTGGCAATGACCTTACCCTGGCGATCAACCACGTACTTGTAGAAGTTCCAGCGCGGCGCACTGCTCTGTTCGGCCAGCACCTTGAACAAATGGGTCGCATCATCGCCGCGTACGGCCTGCGGTTCGGTCATGGTGAAAGTCACGCCGTAATTGACGTAGCAGACCTTGGCGGTCTCCTCACCATCCTTGGCTTCCTGTTTGAAGTCATTGGACGGCACGCCCAACACCTCAAGCCCCTGCCCCTTGTAGCGCTGACTCAGCTCTTCAAGCCCTTTGAACTGCGGGGCAAAGCCACAGAAACTGGCGGTGTTGACCACCACCAGCGGCTTGCCGGCAAAGCGTTTGCACAGGTCGATGTTTTCCTTGGCGCGCAGCTTGGGCAACTCGCCCTGCAGCAGCGGCGGACAGTCGGCAGCCATTGCAGCGCCACTCATGGCCAGCAGCAGAAGAGGAATCGAAACAAAGCGAATGTTCATCATGGCGGCCCTGGATAGTGTTGTCGTTTGTCGACACGCTACCCCATGCCAGGCTGTCTGCCTAGCAAGCGCCCATTCCCAGTTGCAACGCGGCCAACCCGACGTGCTGCCAGGCCCACCAGATCAGCCCCAACACCACCGCGCCTGCCAGCAACGCCGCCAGCACAGGCCAGCGACGGCTCATGCCAGACTGCCCTGCGCCTGCAACCTGGCCACAGGGCGCTCACGCACCGGCCAGTTCAACGCGGCGGCCAGCAGACTCAGCAGTATCGAAACTTGCCAGACGAGGTCGTAGTTACCGGTGCGGTCATACACCAGCCCGCCCAGCCAGCCGCCGAGGAATGCGCCTAACTGGTGAAACAGGAAGACGATACCGCCCAGCATCGACAGGTTGCGCACACCAAACAGTGTCGCAACCGTGCCGTTGGTCAGCGGCACGGTGGACAGCCACAGCAGGCCCATTGCTACGCCGAACAGATAGGCAGTGGTCTGGCTCAACGGGACCCACAGAAACAACACGATCACCACCGCGCGCAACAGATAAAGCGCGGTCAACAATCGAGGTTTGGACATGCGCCCGCCCAGCCAGCCAGCGGTGTAGGTGCCGAAGATATTGAACAACCCGATCAAGGCCAGCACCGTTGTACCGACCTTGGCAGGCAAGTGTTGATCCACCAGATAGGCTGGCAGGTGCACCCCGATGAACACCACTTGAAAGCCACAGACGAAGAAACCCAGTGCCAGCAGCCAGAACCCCGAATGCGAGCAGGCTTCACGCAGCGCCTCGCCCAGCGTCAGCTCGATACCGGTAGACACGCTCGGCGTATCCTTGAGCATGCCCACCAAGGGCAGGATCAACGCCACCATCACGCCCAGCACCAGCAACGCACCGGACCAGCCCAACCAGCTGATCAAGCCCAATGTGCCGGGCAACATGGCGAACTGGCCGAATGAACCCGCCGCGCTGGCGATACCCATGCCCATGCTGCGTTTTTCCGCAGGCAGCGCACGCCCGACGACACCCAGAATGACCGAAAAAGACGTGCCGGACAGACCAATACCGATCAGCAAACCAGCACTCAGGGAAAGGCTGAGAGACGAGTCAGCCATACTCATGCACATTAGCCCTACGGCATACAGCACACCGCCGACGAAGACGACCTTGGCCGCGCCAAATCGATCTGCCAGCGCCCCGGCAAACGGCTGCGCCAGGCCCCACATCAGGTTTTGCAAGGCGATGGCAAAGGCAAACACCTCACGCCCCCAGCCAAAATCCGCGCTCATGGGCGCCAGAAACAGGCCGAAACCGTGCCGCGTGCCCAGCGAAAGCGCAAGGATCAACGCACTGCCCAGCAGAACCCAGCCGCTGGTACGCCAGATCGATGTCATGGTTAAGCTCCCTGCACTTTGTTACATGGTTTTACCTGCGAATCGCGAAACTACGCGCTGCCGGTAAAAGCTGTCAACAAAGCATTGGCAAGGCTGTTATAGCAGCGCCAGCGTCAGCAGAACTGCCAGCTCCAACAGTTCGAGCAGCGCCCCGGCGGTGTCGCCCGTGCTACCGCCCAGACGGCGCATCATTATGTGCCGCAACCACAAGAAACACGCGGCACAGGCCAGCAGCGCCGCGACGCCTGACCAACCGGCCAGCAGCACACACGCTAGCGCACTGGCCAACAACACCTTACGCGCCGGACCATGCGGCAGATGATCTGCAAGAGCCTGACCCAGTCCGCCAGAACGCACGTAAGGTGTGCCCAGAAAAAGCCCAAGCATGGCCGCGCGTCCGATCAGCGGTGCCAACAGCAGCCCGATACTACTGTGACTTTCGATCAGCGCCAGAATCGCTGCAAATTTGAGCAGCAGCACCAGCACCAGCGTGACCACGGCAATCGGCCCGCTACGCGGGTCCTTCATGATCTGCAAGGTACGTTCGCGATCACCAAAACCGCCCAGCCAGGCGTCGGCACTGTCGGCCAGACCGTCCAGATGCAGCCCGCCGCTGAGCAGCACCCAGGCACTGAGCACCAGCGCGGCATGCAGCATGAGCGGCGTACCATTGAGTAGCGCACTGAAACCCAGCAGCAGCGTGCCGAATACCACCCCTACCAGTGGGTAGAACAATAACGAACGCCCAAGCTCTTCCGGGCGCGGCATGCCGGGCAGACGAATCGGCAGGCTGCCGAGAAATTGCAGGGCGATCCAGAACGGCAGCATCTCAGACCTCCGTGAGTACGCCATCAGCGGCGACCTGAATCGACAGCAGTGCGCCATGGCCGACCACTACCTGCAACAGCTGCTCGCGCGGCAGACCACGCGCCTGCGCCAGCAGCAGGCGCATTACACCGCCGTGACTGACCAGCAACACGCGTTCACCGGCATACGCCTGATGCAGACGCTCTACAGCATTCAGCACCCGTGTCGAAAAATCGATCACAGGCTCGCCATTGGGCGGCGTGAAGGCGTAGGGATCAGCCCAGAACAGGCCAAGGCCTTCGGCATCGGTCTCCATAAGCTGCGCAGGGCTGTGGCCTTCCCAGTCGCCGAAATGCAGCTCCTGCAAACCCGGCTCCAGGTGTATAGGCAGCGACAGGCGCTGCGCCAGCTCTTCGGAAAAACGTGCACAGCGCTGCAAAGGCGAGCTGACAATTCGTTCCCAGGGACCGCCATCAACCACCGCCGCACGCATCTGCTGCCAGCCGAGTTCAGTCAGAGCGTCGTTGAGGCTGCCGCGCAGACCACCGCCCAGCTCTGTTTCGCCATGACGCAGCAAGTCCAGACGCAAGGTCATGCGGGGCGATCCGCCACTGCCGCTTCGGCAAACGTTGCCATGCCGTTGTGCAGCTCGCAGGCCAGACGCACCAGCGGCACCGCCAGCGCTGCGCCACTGCCCTCGCCCAGACGCAAGCCGAGGTCGAGCAATGGTTCGGCCTGTAGCGTTTCCAGCAAGTGCCGGTGGCCCGGTTCGGCGCCACGGTGGCCGAACAACAGCCAGTTGCGGCAAGAAGGATTCAGGCGCACCGCCACCAACGCGGCCACGCTGCAAATGAAACCGTCGACCAGCGCCACGATGCCTTCCTGCGCACAGGCCAGATAAGCGCCGGTCAGCGCGGCAATCTCGAAACCACCCAGGCAGAACAGGCTATGCAGCGGGTCGCCCGCCTGCTCGGCATGCAGCGCCAGTGCGCGTTCGATGACACGGGTCTTGTGCTCGATACCTTCGGCGTTCAGCCCGGTACCGGGACCAACCAGCAACGGCGCAGCACATTCCAGTACCGAGCAGGCAACGGCGCTGGCCGCCGTGGTATTGCCAATGCCCATCTCGCCACCGATGAACAGCTCGGTGCCGACCGCCTTGGCGCGCAATACACTGTCGCGCCCGGCCTGCAGAGCAGCAAGCCCCTGTTCGGCGCTCATGGCTGGCCCGTGGGCGAAATTGGCGGTGCCCGCGCCGATGCGCAAATGACGCACGCCCGGCAAATCCAGAGGCGACACGGTACCCAGATCCACCACGTCCAGCTGCGCCGAGAGCTGGCGCGCCAGCACGCTGATCGCTGCGCCGCCGTTGACGAAGTTATGCAGCATCTGGCCGGTGACTTCCTGTGGATAGGCCGATACACCTTCGGCCACCACACCATGATCGCCGGCAAAGATCGCGATCCACAGCTTGTCGGCAGACGGACGCTCGCGCCCTTGCAGGCCGGCGAGCTGCACCGCCAGCCGCTCCAGTTGCGCCAGCGAACCCGCAGGCTTGGTCAACTGTTGCTGACGGGCCAGTGCCGCCTCGCGCATTGGTAAATCGATAGCCTGTGCGGGCTTGAGCCACCAGGAATTACTCATAGCGCGGTTCCTTTCAACGTCAGGGGCAAGCCGGCAACGGTCAACACGACACGCTGGCAACGCTCGGCCAGCGCCTGATGCAACAGGCCGGCTTCATCGACATAGCGACGGGTCAGTTCGCCGAGCGGCACGACGCCAAGCCCGGTTTCGTTGCTGACAAAAATGATTTCACCCGGCAGCCCGGCAAGGCTGTCGAGCAGGGATTCACGTTCTTGAAGCAGGCGCTCGGGGTTGTCGAGCATCAGCAGATTGGTCAGCCAGAGGGTCAGGCAATCGACCAGCAAGCAGCGGTCTGGCGCAGCGTTTTCGTGCAGCACCCGCGCCAGCTCGATCGGTTCTTCGACCAGCCCCCAGTGTTCGGGGCGACGGGCGCGATGGCTGGCCACGCGCTGATTCATTTCGCCGTCCAGAGGCTGACTGGTGGCGATGTAGGTCACCTTCAGCGTGCTGTCGGCGGCCAGTTTTTCCGCCAGGCGACTCTTGCCGGAACGCGCGCCGCCGAGGATCAATTGCAGCATTCAGTTCGCCTCCAGGCCACACAGTTCGCGAAGCAATGGGCCGTCCAGGTGTTTTTCCACCAGGTCCGCCAGACGTTCGATGTCGCGCTCGCGCAGGGCGTGATAGTCGACGGACTGCACGTTCGCCAACCCCGCCCAGCGCAGTAACGCGCTACAGGCCGCAGGTGATTCGAACAGGCCGTGCAGGTAAGTCCCGAGCACCTGCCCGTCGACACTCTGCGCGCCATCGCAACGCCCGTCGTCCAGTTGCACGGCAGCCTGCTCCAGCGCCGGCCCTGTCGTTACCCCGGCATGAATTTCGTAGCCGCTGACCTCGGCGTCTTCCAGGGTCAGACGACCGCGCACATTGCGCAGTTGCTTTTCCGCTTCCAGCACCGTGCTCATTGCCAGTAGGCCAAACCCGGCGCTGGACCCGGCTGCGCCTTCCAGCCCGAGAGGATCGTGCACCTGCTCACCGAGCATTTGCAGGCCGCCGCAGATCCCCAGCAGCTTGCCGCCGTAGCGCAAATGCCGCTCGATGGCGGTGTCCCAGCCATGGCTGCGCAGGTACTTCAGGTCGCTGCGCACGCTTTTCGAGCCGGGCAGAATGATCAGGTCCGCAGGAGGAATCGCCTGGCCGGGACCGATGAACTGCAGATTGACCTGAGGGTGCAGGCGCAGCGGGTCGAAATCAGTGTGATTACTGATGCGAGGCAGCACCGGGACCACCACGTTCAGCACATGCTCGACCTTGTCGGTCTGGCGCTGATCGAGACCGTCTTCGGCCTCCAGGTGAAGGTCCATCACGTAAGGCAACACGCCAACCACCGGCTTGCCAGTGCGCGCCTCCAGCCAGTCCAGGCCTGGCTGCAGCAAGGCGATGTCGCCGCGAAAACGATTGATGATGAACCCCTTGACCCGCGCCTGTTCGCTGGGCGACAGCAACTCTAGCGTGCCGACCAGATGGGCAAAGACTCCGCCGCGATTGATGTCGGCAATCAATAGCACCGGGCAGTCGACCGCCTCGGCAAAGCCCATGTTGGCGATATCGTTGGCGCGCAGGTTGATCTCGGCCGGAGAGCCCGCGCCTTCTACCATGATCACCGGGTAGCTTTCCCCCAGCCGCCGATGCGACTCCAGCACCGCCTGCATGGCGATCTCTTTATAGCCGTGATACGCCACCGCGTTCATGGTGGTGACCGCACGGCCGTGAATGATCACCTGCGCACCGGTATCACTGTTGGGCTTGAGCAGCACCGGGTTCATGTCGGTGTGCGGCTGCAGAAAGCATGCCTGCGCCTGCACCGCCTGGGCGCGGCCGATCTCGCCGCCGTCTGCAGTCACCGCGCTGTTGAGCGCCATGTTCTGCGGCTTGAACGGCACGACCTTGACGCCCTGACGAGTCAGCCAGCGGCACAGGGCCGTCACCAGAGTGCTTTTGCCGGCGTCGGAGGTGGTGCCTTGTACCATCAGCGTGGTCATGGGTATTCCTTGCGGTATTCAAGCAGAACAGTGTGCAAACGCAGCCAGTCGGCCTCGTCGCGGGGCAGACCGAAACGCAGACTGGACGACTCGGAGGTGTCACCCTTGAACAGACGCAGCAGCACGCCGCGCCGCGCACAAAACTCATAGAGCGTCTGCGCCTCAGGGGTCACCAGCCATTGGAACAGCGCACAGCCGCCTTGCGGGGTCAGGGCGTAGCGGTCGAGCAACGCCACCAGCCGGTCGCGGGCCTGGTCACAGCGCTCACGTTGACGCGTCTGCCCTTCCTGATCATTGAGGCACACCTGACCGATGATTCGTGTTGGCCCGCTGACCGACCATGGGCCGATTTCCTGCGCCAGCATCCTCAGCAATACCGGCTCGGCCATGACAAAACCGAGCCTGACACCGGCCAGGCCAAAAAACTTGCCGAACGAGCGCAGCACAATCAGCCCGGTGCGCCACGTTTCGGCAGCCAGGCTCAGGCCCGGCGTGTTATCCACAAACGCTTCATCGACGACCAGCCAGCCACCGCGCTCGGCCAGTCGTGCATGCCATTCCAGCAGGCGCTCGGCGCTCAGGTGCAGGCCGGTCGGATTGTTCGGATTGACCACCACCAGCACATCAAGGGAGTCGAGAAAGTATTCGACCTCCTGCTCGCCTACCTCGCGGACCACGAAGCCGTTCTTGCGCCATGCATGTGCATGCTCGGCGTAGCAGGGCGACAGCACGCCAACCCGACCTCCGCTGCGTACCCGCGGTAACGCTTGAATCGCGGCCTGCGAGCCGGACACCGGCAATAAGCGAGGTACGCCGTAATAGCAGCAGGCCGCTGCTTCCAGGCCATCGTCGGTCTCGGGCAAACGCGCCCATGCACGCGTCGGAATCTCCGGGATGGGCCACGACCAGGGTGCAATGCCCGTGGACAGGTCCAGCCAGTCAGCCAGTTCGATACCGTAATGCTGCGCTGCGGCGCGCAACCGACCGCCGTGCTCAAGCATAGAATTCAGCTACCACGCATATGACCAGCAACCACAACCAGACGCCGCGCTGCACCAGTTGCCAGCCGCGATCGATCGAGTCCGCGTCGGCAGGCGCACCCTCACCCAGTTGCGGGCGCTGATGCAACTCACCGTGATAGATCGCCGCGCCACCCAGTTCGACACCCAGCGCGCCTGCGCCAGCGGCCATCACCGGACCGGCATTCGGACTGTCCCAGGTCGGGGCCTGCGTACGCCAGCAGCGCAGCGCCAGCCGGGTCTTGCCCAGCAAGGCGTAAGTCAATGCCACAAGGCGTGCAGGAAGGTAGTTGAGCACATCGTCGATCCTTGCCGCAGCCCAGCCGAAACGCTCGAAGCGCTCGTTGCGGTAGCCCCACATGGCGTCCAGCGTGTTGCTCAGCCGGTACAGCACCACGCCGGGCGCACCGGCCACGACAAACCAGAACAGCGCGGCGAACACCGCATCACTGCCGTTCTCCAGCACTGACTCGGTCGCCGCGCGAGCCACTTCGGTGGCATCCAGTTCGCTGGTCTGGCGACTGACCAGATAACCGACCCGCTGGCGTGCCTCGACCAGATCGTCACTGCGCAGCGCTTGCGCCACCGGCTGAACATGCTCGCCCAGGCTGCGCATGCCCAGCGCGCAATACAGCGCCAGAACCTCGACCAGCCAGCCAATACCGGGCAACCAGCTCAGTAGCGTGGCCAGCAGCGTCAACGGCACTACGGTGATGACCCAAGCGGTAACGCCATGACTGCGCCAGCCACGGCCACCGCTGTTGAAACGCTGCTCGACCCGGCTGGCGAAGTTGCCGAACGCCACCAGCGGATGCCATCGTTTTGGCTCACCGAGCAGCGCGTCCAGCGCGACCCCGGCGACGCTCAACAGCGCCACACTCATTGACTCACTCCCCATTGATTCTCATACAGCAACTCATGCAGCGGACGCGCCTGCGCCCAACCTTCCATGACCAGCATGGGCGCAGGATAAAATTCCTTGACCGGCCCCAGGCAGATGATCGCCAGCGGCTTGGCCCCTTCGGGCATGCCCAGCAGTTCGGCCAGCGCCTCCGGGTCGAACAGCGACACCCAGCCCATGCCCAGACCTTCTGCACGCGATGCCAGCCACAGGTTCTGGATCGCGCAGGACAACGAGGCCATATCCATTTCCGGCAAGGTACGGCGGCCGAAAATGTGCTGTTCACGGCCTTCCATCAGTGCGGCGACCAGCACCTCGGCGCAGTCGTTGATGCCTTCGACCTTGAGCTTCATGAACTCGTCGGTGCGCTCACCCAACGCCTGGGCAGTGCGGATACGCTCTTCTTCTACCTGCGCCTGCATTTTTCCGCGCAACGCCGGATCGCTGATGCGAATGAAGCGCCACGGCTGCATCAGCCCGACACTGGGTGCCTGGTGTGCGGCTTCCAGCAAGCGCGCCAGCAACTCGGGCGCCACCGTGCCGCCGACGAAGTGGCGCATGTCGCGACGCTCGGCGATGGCCCGGTACACCGCAGCCCGCTCTTCAGGGCTGAACGCTTGTTCGGTCATGGTTTGAACAGCGCCGCAATCGCCTGAGGGCAGGAAGGGAAATAGAAATGCACGTAGGACGCGGTCAGACGACCCAGGCGATAGACTGCCTCTGCGCCACGCCCGCCGTTGGGGCTGACGCCACGGGCAATCGGCTGCAACTCGGTGCTGGTCAGCGAATGGTGGTACGTGTGGCCGTGCAGCGTGCCCTCGGGCAATTCAACCGCTTGCAAGGCCAGCGCCGCCAGACGCTTCTGCATGACCGCCTCACCGGACAGCAAGCCGACCAGTTCGGCGCGCACACCCTCCACATCGGTCAGCGCTTCGAGTAAATAAAGCATGCCGCCGCACTCGGCCAGAATCGGCTTGCCAGCAATATGGTGCGCCCTGATCGACGCCTGCATCGTCAGGTTTTCCGCCAGCGCAACGTGATGCAGCTCCGGATAGCCACCCGGCAGGTACAGGCTGTCGGCGTCGGGAAGCTCGCGGTCATGAATCGGCGAAAAGAAACTCAGCTCTGCGCCCATGTTTCGCAGCAGTTCCAGGCTTGCGCCGTACAGAAAGGCAAAGGCCTCGTCGCGGGCAATGGCGATGCGCACACCGCGGAGCAACGGCTCGACCTGAACCGGGTCAGGCGCGGTGAAGGTTACGGCTGGCGGCAAGGCCACTTCGCAGGTGCTGGCCAGCGCGGCGGCAGCCATGTCCAGCCGCACGTCCAGATCGTTGAGCTCACTGGCCTGGACCAGCCCCAGATGGCGGCTGGGCAATTCGAAACCGACGTCCCGGGACAGTGCGCCATACCAGCGCAGGCCTTCGGTCAGGCTGTTCTCCAGCAACTGTGCGTGGCGTACCGTGCCAACCCGATTGGCCAGCACGCCGGCAAACGGCAGATCCGGCTGATAACGCGCCAGCCCGAGCGCCAGCGCGCCAAACGTCTGCGCCATCGCCGTGCCGTCGATCACCCCCAACACCGGTACGCCAAAGTGACGGGCCAGGTCGGCGCTGGACGGTGTACCGTCGAACAGCCCCATGACCCCTTCGATCAGGATCAGGTCTGCCTCATCTGCGGCTTCCCACAACAGGCGACGGCTTTCGTCGGCACCGACCATCCACATGTCCAGCTGGTAGACCGGTGCGCCGCTGGCCCGCTCGAGAATCATCGGGTCGAGAAAATCCGGCCCGCACTTGAACACCCGAACCTTGCGGCCCTGATTGCGGTGCAAACGTGCCAGTGCCGCGGTGACGGTGGTCTTGCCTTGCCCGGAGGCAGGCGCGGCGATCAAAACCGCCGGGCAATCGCGCGGAGCTCTCATTGCAGTGCGCTCAATGATGAAGGGTTCAAAGCTCGATACCTTTCTGCGCGCGAATACCGGCCTGGAACGCGTGCTTGACCACGCCGATTTCGGAAACCGTATCAGCCAGGTCGATCAATTCGGGTTTGGCACCGCGGCCGGTCACCAGCACATGCTGCATCGGCGGGCGGGCCTGCAGATCACTCAGCACCTGTTCAAGGTCAAGGTAGCCATGCTTGAGGGCAATGTTCAGTTCGTCGAGCACCACCAGACCAATGGCCGGATCGCGAAGCATTTCCCGAGACACGGCCCAGGCGGCTTCGGCGGCGGCGATGTCACGCTGGCGATCCTGAGTTTCCCAGGTGAAGCCCTCGCCCATCACGTGATAGCGCACCTGCTCGGGGAAACGGCGGAAAAACATTTCTTCGCCAGTGCTGTTGCGGCCCTTGATGAACTGCACCACGCCGCACTGCATGTCGTGGCCCATGGCCCTGGCAAGCATGCCGAATGCCGAGCTGCTCTTGCCTTTGCCGTTGCCGGTCAAGACCAGCAGCAGGCCGCACTCGTTGGGTGAGCTGGCAATGCGCTCGTCCATCACGGCTTTCTTGCGCAGCATGCGCGCCAGATGGCGTTCGTCGCGTTCGGGGGATTCGTTCATCCGGGTTCTCCGCTCGTGGCAGTCGACAACAGACGGAAGGACAGCACTGGACAGCACGGCAACGCCCTGCACAGAGCATCACCCTCCGTGATGCCATTGAGTGGTTCAGGCCGGTCTCCGGGCTCATGAGCGGGTTACCCCGGCTGCGCGCCTTCCCATGTCGAAACACAGTGGCGTCAGGCACAGCCTTGACTCATTTACCGTTGCGGGGGCAGCGCCGGGATCGGATCGATTGATCCACACCGGCTTCCCTGTTTCACCCTGCCAATCAAGGATTGCAGAGCACCTGAAACAAACCGCGAAGGGTAGAGGGTTGGGCTGGGAGCGTCAATCGACACCGACGCTGTGAAACGTGATTGAACCCAGACGGTTCGCAGTGCCTCTATCAATTATCGGACCACGCCCTTGTTTATGGAGATTCACCATGTTCAGACTAAGACCCCACTACGCAGTGTTGCTTCTGGTTGCCGGTGGCCTTGCTGCCTGCGGCGAGTCTTCGACCCTGCAAGTCTCGGATGGAACAGGCCCCTCGCCCAAACTGCCGGAGCCCAACAAGACGCTGATCCCGACCGTCAACATCGCCCCCGCCGTAGGTTGGGAAAAAGGCGCAAAACCGGTCGCCGCGCCGGGCACACAGGTGGCAGCGTTCGCCGAAAACCTGGACCACCCGCGCTGGCTGTATGTATTGCCCAATGGCGACGTGCTGGTGGCGGAAACCAATTCGCCGGCCAAACCGGATGATTCCAAGGGTATTCGTGGCTGGGTAATGGAAAAAGTCATGGGCCGCGCCGGTGCGGGCGTGCCAAGCGCCAACCGCATTACTCTGCTGCGCGACGTGGACAAGGACGGCGTCGCGGAGACCCGCACCGTGTTCCTGCAAAACCTCAATTCGCCGTTTGGCATGACCCTGGTGGGCAACAAGCTGTATGTCGCCGACACCGACCGCCTGATCAGCTTCCCGTATGAAGCGGGTCAGACCTCGATCAGCGCGCAGCCGACCAAAGTGGTCGACCTGCCGGGCGGCACGCTCAACCATCACTGGACCAAAAACGTCATCGCCAGCAAGGATGGCAGCAAGCTGTACGTCACAGTGGGCTCCAACAGCAACGTGGCCGAGAACGGCATGGACAAGGAAGAAGGTCGTGCAGCCATCTGGGAAGTGGACGCTGCCACCGGCAACCACCGCATTTTCGCCTCTGGCCTGCGCAACCCCAACGGCATGGACTGGGAGCCCAAAACCGGCAAGCTGTGGACGGCGGTCAACGAGCGTGACGAAATCGGCAGCGACCTGGTGCCTGACTACGTCACCTCGGTGCAGGATGGCGCTTTCTACGGCTGGCCCTACAGCTACTACGGCCAGCATGTCGACGAGCGCGTCAAACCGCAGAACCCGGCACTGGTCGCCAAGGCCATCGCACCGGATTACGCAGTCGGCCCGCACACGGCCTCGTTAGGGTTGGTATTCGCCGATGGCAAGACGCTGGCGGCGCCGTTCAACGAAGGCCTGTTCATCGGCCAGCACGGCTCATGGAACCGCAAACCGCACAGCGGCTATAAAGTCGTGTTCGTGCCTTTCAGCGGCGGCAAGCCCAACGGCGCTCCGGTCGATGTGCTGACCGGTTTCCTCAACAAAGACGAAAAAGCCATGGGCCGCCCGGTTGGCGTGGTCAATGATCAACGCGGCGGCTTGCTGGTGGCAGATGATGTCGGCAACAAGATCTGGCGCGTGACCTCGGCCAAGGCAGCTCAATAACGCCGAGCGCAGAGGTTTGACGCGGATCGTCGGACGTTAGTTGAGTTATCGTTCCGCACGCTCCAGCGTGGTAATGCAGTTCTCGACGCTCCGCGTCGCAAGAGGACGCGGAGCGTCCGGAACGGCATGTCGACGCAGAGCGCCGTACGGTAGTTGAGATTATCGTTCCCTACGCTCCAGCGTGGGAATGCAGTTCTCGACGCTCCGCGTCGCAAGAGGACGCAGAGCGTCCGGAACGGCATGCGACGCGGAGCGTCGCACGATAGTTGCGATGATCGTTCCGCACGTCCGGATCGATATGTCGACGCAGAGCGCCGTACGGCAGTTGAGATTATCGTTCCCTACGCTCCAGCGTGGGAATGCAGGTCTCGACGCTCTGCGTCGCAAGAGGACGCAGAGCGTCCGGAACGGCATGCGACGCAGAGCGTCGCACGATAGTTGCGATGATCGTTCCGCACGCTTGGAAAGGCATGTCGACGCAGAGCGCCGTACGGTAGTCGAGTTATCGTTCCGCACGCTCCAGCGTGGAAATGCAGTTCTCGACGCTCTGCGTCGCAAGAGGACGCGGAGCGTCCGGAACGGCATGCGACGCGGAGCGTCGCACGATAGTTGCGATGATCGTTCCGCACGTCCGGATCGATATGTCGACGCAGAGCGCCGTACGGCAGTTGAGATTATCGTTCCCTACGCTCCAGCGTGGGAATGCAGGTCTCGACGCTCTGCGTCGCAAGAGGACGCAGAGCGTCCGGAAAGGCATGCGACGCGGAGCGTCGCACGATAAGTTCTGGTCAGACCGCGAGCAGGCGAAGCGCTATGGCCGAATCTGCGCCAGATTTGCTGGTTGAATGACGCGCTTGGCGTTGAGGTAGGCTTTTTGCCAGTAAGGCTTGTCGAGGCTGTCGAGCTTGACCGTGCCGCCGCTGGCCGGGGCATGCACGAAGCGGCCTTCGCCGACGTAGATGCCCGCGTGGGACACCTGCGAGCCGCCCGAGGTGGCGAAGAACACCAGATCCCCTGACTGCAATTGCTCGCGACGGATATTCGGCACGCCCATCACGATCATCTCGCGCGTGGAACGTGGCAGGGAAATGCCCGCTGCATCGCGATAGACATAACCTATAAGACCGCTGCAATCAAAACCGGAGTCAGGCGTGTTGCCGCCCCAGCGATAAGGCGTGCCAACCAGCCCCAACGCACGAAACAGCACGTCTTCGGCAGCAGGAGAAAGAATCTGAGGGGGAGCAGTGACCACCGGACGCTGAACGATCCGGGGTGCTTTGGGCGGTGGCGGCGCGCTGGCGCAAGCACCCAGCAACGCAGCAACAGAGATGACTATCAGGCGCAACGCAATCGACATAACCACAACAACCTATCCGGATGCGGCTTACGCTGCCGAGAAGCTCAAAAACGCAGAAAGACCCGAAGGTCTTGTTCTGCGCGTTCTATTTATTTACGCCGCTTTGGCGCGGTCTTGACTGTAGTCGAAGTCATCGCTGTTGTCTGCGCGGCATCAGGCGTCGACTTTACCGCGACCGTACCTGGCGCCATTGCCAGAGGCCGCTTGGCCTCGATAAACGTCTTGCTCCAGTAGGCGTCATCGAGGCTGTCGATGCGTACACCGCCACTGCGACGGCTGCTGGAGTGAATGAACTGCTGATTACCGGCGTAGATCGCTGCATGGCTTACGCGACCACGGCCACGGGTACTGAAGAACAGTACATCACCAGGCTGAAGGTTTTTGCGCGATACCAGCGGTGCGTCAACGTTGATCATTTCACGCGTGGAGCGCGGCAGGCTCATGCCAGCCTCTTCGCGAAACAGATAACCAATGAAGCCGCTGCAATCGAAACCCGATGAAGTCGACGTGCCGCCGAACTTGTAACGCGTGCCGATCAGGGATTTGCCACGTTCCAGGATGCTGTCGGCCAGAACCGGCAGCTGGTAGGACTTGTTGTCGGCGAAGTGAGCGAGTTCGTCTTCGGTGGCAATCTCGTCCTGCAAGGCTGCGGCGTCGGCGCGACGGGCTGCGGACTGAGCGTTTGCTGCGTTCTGATAACGCGCAACGGGCTGAGCCTGTTCTTGCTGTGCGACCGGCATATTGGCCGAGCAACCGAAGAGGAATGTAACGAGTGCGAGAGGCACGAGGGGTGCGAAGCGAACAACCTGCATGGGCACAACCGTGGCTGACTAGTTAAGATGGCGAGACTATGCCTTTTATGAAGGTGATTTGCAAATTCAATCGAACTAGATGTGACTTATGAGTTCCGCCATGACATGTGCTGCGCGGCACTGCAAAAAGACGTCCATCTGCGCGCTGTGATCGGTCGGCTGCGGATTGATTTCCGCCGTAAAACCCCCGGAAACTCTGGTGCGAATGACCGGTTCATGAATGTAGGGGAAGCTTGCCGTGGTACCGATACTCAGGACTGCGTCATAGCCTTTAGCCAGTTGCTCATACAGTGTTTCCAGTGCTCTTTCAGGGAGCATTTCCTGAAAAAGAACGACGGGCGGTCGCATAACGCCACTACATGCCGGGCATAAAGGGGGCAAAGGACGCTGCAAGTGCTCACTCAATTGCGGATCTTCAGCACCACAGGATTGGCAAAACAGTGGCGAGAGTTGCCCGTGAATTTCGATCAGGCGCTCCGGCGGGCTGCCGGCGGCGCGATGATAGCCGTCGACGTTCTGGGTCAGCACCCAGCACTCGGGCTTGATGCGCTGCAACTGGGCGATGGCGTAATGCGCGATATTCGGCTCGCCACCCAGACACGCCCTGCCCAGCTCGGCGATGTATTTCCAGCACAGCTCGGGGTCACGGCGCAGCATGGGCCCGGACAGGGCCATTTCTATAGGCAGGCCGTCGTCGGTCTTGCCGTTGTAGAGCCCGCCGACGCCGCGATAGGTCGGCAAGCCCGAATCAGCCGACAGGCCTGCCCCGGTGATCACCAGAATCCGTTGTGCATGGCGCAAGGCTGCCGCCGTTTGCATCAACAGCGCCTGATCTACCACCCCAGCGTCTCTTTAAGGAAGGGAATGGTAAGCTTGCGCTTTTCCTGGAGTGACGCCTGATCAAGGCGCTCAAGCAATTCGAACAGCGCGCTCATGCTGCGCGTACCACGCGTCAGAATGAAATGACCTACCTCATCGGTCAGGTGCAGGCCGCGGCGTGATGCACGCAGTTGCAGCGCACGCAGCTTGTCTTCGTCGGACAGCCCGCGCATCTGGAATACCAGGGCCATGGTCAGACGGGATTTCAGATCGGGGAGTTTGACTGGCAGTTCGCGGGGCGATTTGGACGCTGCAATGAGCAGACGACGCCCGCTGTCACGCAAACGGTTGAACAGGTGAAACAGGGCTTCTTCCCACTCCGGCTTGCCGACAATGGCTTGCAGGTCATCCAGACATACCAGTTCGTACTGTTCAAGATGGTCGAACAGCTCGATACCTTCATCGATGACTTCGGCAAGCGGCAGATACACCGCAGGTTCGCCCAGTTGCTCGAAACGCAGGCACGCAGCCTGAAGCAGGTGCGTGCGCCCTACTCCATCCTTGCCCCATAGATAGATGAGGCTTTCCGTCCAGCCAGCGTCGGCTTCGCACAGCCGCTCGACATAGCCGAGTGCAGCGGCATTGGCGCCTGGATAGTAATTGACGAAAGTGGCGTCATCACGCAGACGCACACTCAGGGGCAGCTGAATCGGTTTCATGCTGACTAACGGCTCATGCAAACCGTCAAGGGCCTCTGTGTAAAGAGCGCAAAGTTTATACCCGTGAAGCGGGTCGCACAATGCGACAGACCTCAAGCAAAATCAAAGGTTTGCGTCAGGGTGCGTAAAGCGCGGGTCGAGAAAGGGCGTTTTGACGTAATGCATGCATTGCCTGTACAAGCCTCTTCACCGGGCAGTGAAGAGGCGTGCGATGCCCTTACAGCTCGGGATCTTCCGCACCTGCATAGATTTCCGAGTCTTTATAAATGTCATGCATGTGGCGCACCAGCACCATGATCACCGCAGCGACCGGCAATGCCAGCAGAATGCCGGTAAAGCCGAACAGCTCGCCACCCGCCAGAATCGCGAAGATCACCGCCACCGGGTGCAGACCGATGCGATCCCCTACCAGCAATGGCGTGAGCACCATCCCTTCGAGGGCCTGACCGATCATGAATACGGCAACGATGCCCATCATCGGGTACAGGTCACCACCAAACTGGAACAACCCGGCGACCAGTGCCGAGCCAATGCCGATCACAAAGCCCATATAAGGCACGATGGCAGCCAGACCGGCGATCACCCCGATCAACAGGCCCAGTTCCAGCCCGACCAGCATCAGACCGGCCGCGTAGATCACCCCGAGACCGACCATGACCAGCAACTGCCCGCGTATGAACGCGCCCAGCACCTCGTGGCACTCGCCCGCCAGCTTGACGATTTGACCTTCACGCTGACGTGGCAGCAGACCGCGGATCTTGCCGGTCATGATGTCCCAGTCACGCAACAGGTAGAAACACACCACCGGAATCAGCACCAGATTGGTCAGCCAGCCGATCAGCGCCAGGCTCGACGCCGTAGCCTGGGACAGCACCACAGAGACGATATCCCCGGCCTGCCCCATGTGTTCGGAGATGGCTGCCTTGATCTTGTCGAACTTCCAGAACCCGTCTGCCAGCCCGAACTTGGCCTGCACCCACGGCAACGCCGAGTGTTGCAGCCAGTCGAGGATCTGCGGGGCCAGCTCATAGAGACGAAACAACTGCTTGGCCAGCATCGGCACCAGCACCAGCAGCAAAGCCATCAGCACCAGCGTGAACAGACCGAACACCGCCACCACGCTCAAGGTTCTGGACAGCCCGGCGCGCTCCAGACGATCCACCAGCGGATCGCCCATGTAGGCCAGCAGCAGCGCTACCAGAAAAGGGGTGAGGATCGTGTGCAACAGCACCACGAATGCGACCAGCAAGGCCAGGCCGCCGATCCAGAACCAACGCCGTGTATCAGTCATCAACATCCCTCAACCCAATGGAAAAGCGCTTTGCCGGATTACCAGCGGAAATAAAGCTGTGGCGCGGACGCCGGAACAATCATCGGTGCGGACGCAGGTGCCGGAACAGCAGCAGCTCCATTGGCTGGCGCAACCGGCGCAGTCGCATCGACAGGCGCAGCAGGCGGCGTTGCGGCAGCGGCTGCCTCGGCTGCGGGCACTTCCTGCAATTTGGCCAGCGACAACTGCGAGCGTAGCTGATCGGTGCTGCCACTGACCTCAAACACCACTTTATCGCCGTCGACAGAACTCAGACGCACGCCGAACGGATCAAGTAACTGAAGCAGTTGTGCATAGCGCTCCAGTGTCATGCCCTGAACCTGCACCAACAGGCCCGTCGAGGCACCGGGCTTGGCGACAAAACGTGGGGCCAGACGCTGGCTGACCGACAGCAGCACAGCGTCCGCCAACGCTTCGGAACTAGCCCCGGTCGCGGTGCCCTGCTCGCGCTGATCGCCCAGCCACAAGCGCCATTTGCCCTGCCACTGGCCTGCGTCTTCCTTGGCGTGCACCGCCAGTATCGCGTCGGCACCGTAACGCTCGGAAGCTTCCTTGAGCGGCGCGGCATCAGTGCCTTCCAGTGTCTTGGCGTTACCGATGCCCTGCTCGCTCAAATCCGCCAGCGGCAGACGCAGCGGCAAGCCACGGTGTTGCGCAGCGCGGCGTAGCGGTTCGGCGGCAGCCTGACCGTCACCGACCAGATTCGAGCCTTCCACCGAGTCGTTCAGCCACCAGCCGAGGATCGACGGGCGATTGCTGCCCCAGATCGACAGGCCGGCATCACGCAACGCACGGTCTGTGCTCGCCGGATCGAAGTCCACCAGCAGGGTTTCCGGCGGACCGGCCTCATAGCCGTACTGGCTGATGATTTGTTGCGGATCTTTGCGCAGCGCGGCGATGGCCGAACCCTGCGCGGCCTTGGCGTCACCGGTCAGGCGCAGCACCAGCGTTTCGACCGCGGCCTGGGTGGCCCGTGTGCGCTCATCGGGCGACTGGCCAGCAACCGGCTCGCGGACCTGATAAAGGTTGCTGACCGTTTCGGCAAGACTGGGGAGGCTGATCAGGGACAGACAGCCGACTAGAAGAACTCTGGAAAAACGCATGGACAGTTCCCGAACGGAAAAAAGTAAAAAGAAGCTGTTTCAGGAGGTGTACAAGTCTGGGACAGCCTTGAACCACCAATCATTCAATTTGCGCATAAAGTACACCTTAAACGGCGGCACTCGCACTGACGGGAGGCGCCGGATCAGGTTTATTTGGCGCAACACCGCCCTGTTGTCGGCGCAAGGATGGCCCCTGGGGAGCAAGCCTGATAAAATCGCGCGCCTTCGCAGACCGGCAATCGCCACGGCCCAACATTACCACCGCATGACAGCGCGGTGCTGAACGGGTCCCAACGCAGCGGTCGATACCTCCGAATCCCCCCTAAAGGCCTGGATTTTCTATGAGCAAGCAACCCTCCCTGAGCTATAAAGACGCCGGTGTAGACATCGACGCCGGTGAAGCATTGGTCGAACGCATCAAGAGCGTCGCCAAGCGCACCAAGCGTCCGGAAGTCATGGGCGGCCTGGGAGGCTTCGGCGCCCTCTGCGAAATCCCGGCCGGCTACAAGCAACCGGTCCTGGTTTCCGGCACCGACGGCGTGGGTACCAAGCTGCGTCTGGCCCTGAACCTGAACAAGCACGACACCATCGGCATCGATCTGGTCGCCATGTGCGTCAATGACCTGGTGGTCTGCGGTGCAGAGCCGCTGTTCTTCCTCGATTACTACGCCACCGGCAAGCTGAACGTCGACACCGCTGCCCAGGTCGTCACCGGCATCGGTGCTGGCTGCGAACTGGCTGGCTGCTCGCTGGTCGGCGGCGAAACCGCTGAAATGCCGGGCATGTACGAAGGCGAAGACTACGATCTGGCTGGCTTCTGCGTCGGCGTCGTGGAAAAGGCCGAGATCATCGACGGTTCGAAAGTCGCTGCCGGTGATGCCCTGCTCGCCCTGCCATCGTCCGGCCCGCACTCCAACGGTTATTCGCTGATCCGCAAGATCATCGAAGTGGCCGGTGCCGATATCGAAAGCATCCAGCTGGACGGCAAGCCATTGACCGAGCTGCTGATGGCGCCCACCCGCATCTACGTCAAGCCGCTGCTCAAGCTGATCAAGGAAACCGGCGCGGTCAAGGCCATGGCCCACATCACCGGTGGCGGCCTGCTCGACAACATCCCGCGTGTTCTGCCGCAAGGCGCTCAGGCCGTTGTCGACGTCGCCAGCTGGCAGCGTCCGGCCGTGTTCGACTGGCTGCAGCAGCAAGGCAACGTCGCTGAAAACGAAATGCACCGCGTGCTGAACTGCGGCGTCGGCATGGTTATCTGCGTTGCTCAGGAACACGTTGAAGCCGCGCTGAAGGTTCTGCGCGAAGCTGGCGAGCAGCCATGGGTGATCGGTCAGATCGCCACCGCTGCCGAAGGTGCAGCACAAGTCGAGCTGAAAAACCTCAAGGCGCATTGATGCCAGCCACCTGCGATGTCGTGGTGCTGCTGTCCGGCACCGGCGGCAACCTGCAAGCGATGATCGACAGCTTCAAGGACGGGGCCAGCCCGGTCCGCATCCGCGCGGTGATTTCCAACCGCGCAGATGCGTTCGGCCTGCAACGCGCCAGGGACGCAGGCATCGAAGCCTGCGTGCTGGATCACACTGCCTATGAAGGCCGTGAAGCCTTCGATGCAGCACTGATCGAACTGATCGACACTTTCCAGCCACAGTTGGTGGTACTGGCCGGATTCATGCGCATTCTCAGCGCAGGCTTCGTGCGCCACTTCCATGGCCGCCTTCTGAATATTCACCCTTCCCTGCTGCCGCGGTATAAAGGCTTGCACACGCACAAGCGTGCGCTGGAAGCTGGTGACACCGAGCATGGCTGCAGCGTGCATTTCGTCACCGAGGAACTCGATGGCGGCCCACTGGTCGTACAGGCAGTTATTTCGGTACAGTTGCACGACACGCCCACAACGCTCGCGCAACGGGTTCATGTTCAAGAGCACCGTATTTACCCACTGGCCATTCGCTGGTTTGCCGAGGGCCGACTGAGCCTTGGTGAACAAGGTGCGTTACTGGATAGCCAGTTACTCCCGGCCAGCGGCCATCTGATTCGACATTAGGAGATATTATGCGTCGCGCTCTGCTCTTCGCTTTCGCTCTGCTCGCATTGCCTGCCGTACAGGCCGCAGAACTTCAACCCTTCTCCGCCAGCTACACCGCCGACTGGAAACAGCTGCCCATGAGCGGCACGGCTGAACGCAGCCTGGAAGCCGGTGCCAATGGCACCTGGACCCTGAGCTTCAAGGCCTCGATGATGATTGCCAGCCTGACGGAAGTCAGCACACTGAAGGTCGACAAGGAAACCTTGCTGCCACAGACCTACAGCTTCGAGCGCAGCGGCCTGGGCAAATCCAAGAAGGTTGATCTGGCGTTCGACTGGAATACCAAGTTCGTCACCGGCACCGACCGTGGCGATGCGATCAAGCTGCCGCTCAACCGTGGCATCCTCGACAAGTCCACGTATCAGCTGGCGTTGCAACACGACATCGCTGATGGCAAGAAGAGCATGAGCTACCAGGTGGTCGACGGTGATGAAGTAGACACCTACGACTTCCGCGTACTGGGCTCGGAAAAGGTTACCACCAAGACTGGCCAGGTCGATGCGATCAAGGTCGAGCGCGTACGTGACCCGACACAAAGCAAGCGCACCACCGTGCTGTGGTTTGCCAAGGACTGGGATTACCTGCTCGTGCGCCTGCAACAGGTCGAAACCGACGGCAAGGAATACAACATCGTGCTGCTCGACGGCACCGTGAACGGCAAGGCTGTCAAAGGCAGCTGATTGCCCTGACCGCCCCGTAGCACCGAGCCCCGCTTATTAGCGGGGCTTTTTATTGGCTGCAAACAAGAGGACGCAGAGCGTCCAGAACGGCATGCCGACGCAGAGCGTCGCACGATAGTGGCGGTGCTCTCCAGGACACCTAGCGCGCCCTACACTCCGCGTGGAAATGCCGACGCCGAACCTCGCGCAATAAGGACACCTATCGTTCCCTACGCTCCGCGTGGGAATGCCGTTCTTGACGCTCCGCGTCAACTTTCTGCACCGCTAAAGGCACATGAAAAATCCTTCACCTTGCCGTTTCCACGCTACAGGCCTCGCCATGCAAGGGCTGTAGGCGAACGACCATTTTTTGATCGCTCGGGAACCTGAACAGGCTATTTACTTAGGGAGCTAACAAATTCTATAAAAGAGTCCTGCGACACATCGCCGCAGTATCCAGAGGCCTAACCACTCAGGCCATCAAAGTCAGGAGCTTACTACTATGACTGTCAGAGTTACTGAACGCGACGACGCCCACCTCTCTCACGAAGCCGTTGCCGACGGCATCCAGATCTGGGACGTGCATCAACAGGACCAACTTGTAGGCATGTTTCACGTAGAGTCCGATGCTCTACGCTACAAGGAAGAGCTGGAAGCACTGGAAAGCCAGGGCAACCACTAAGCAACTTCCCTGAACCAGAAAACCCCAGAACAATAAACGACAAAACCCGCTGAATGCGGGTTTTGTTTTGACCGGTCAGCGAGTTACCACATCAGGTCGTCAGGCACCTGATACGCAGCGTACGGATCGTCAGCATCCGGCGCTTCGGTCGGGGTGTTGAGCAACACGATACGGCGCGGGTCGCGCTCCTGGATCTTCAGCGCAGCCTCACGCGGAATGATCTCGTAACCGCCGCCGTGGTGAACAATGGCCAGCGAACCGCTGCTGAGCTTGTTGCGCACCAGCGCGTTGACCGAGATCCGCTTGACCTTCTTGTCGTCAACGAAGTTGTAGTAATCCTCGGTAATCAGCTTGGGCAGGCGCGACACTTCGATCAGTTGTTTGACCTGAGCGGCGCGGGCCTTCTGCTCGACCTTCTCCTGCTGCTGGCGGTTCAGCTCCTGGTCACGCTTGGCCTTCTCGGCCATGGCTTCCTGAGCCGCACGTTTTTGCGAGTCGTCGGCCTGAGCCTGACCCTTGTGCACCAGACGCTGCTCTTTCTGCTTTTCTTTGCCGACCTGCTTGGCCTGCTTTTGGTTGACCAGACCTGCCTTGAGCAACTGATCGCGAAGGGAAAGGCTCATTGTCTACTCACTTATACCGTTACCGCACACTCAGCCGCAGCCGGGCGTGCTCTTTTCCTGACGTTTGGCTTCGCCCCACAATGCGTCCATTTCTTCGAGCGTGCACGATTCGATAGGACGCTGGATGTGGCGCAATGCCTGTTCAATGAATCGGAAGCGTCTGTCGAACTTGCTATTAGCCGAGCGTAGCGCAGTTTCCGGGTCGACTTTAAGGTGCCGGGCCAGGTTGACGACGCTGAACAGCAAATCGCCGACTTCCTCGGCAATGCCTTCGGCGTCATTGTCGACCATGGCTTCAAGAATTTCATCGAGTTCTTCACGCACCTTGTCGACCACCGGCAACGCTGCAGGCCAGTCGAAGCCGACCTGCGAAGCACGCTTCTGCAGTTTGGCGGCACGACTCAACGCAGGCAAGGCCACCGGCACGTCATCGAGCAACGACAACTGCTCGGGCGCGCCAGACTTTTCGGCACGCTCCTCGGCCTTGATTTCGTCCCAACGCTGGTTGACCTGCTCGTCGGTCAGGCGCGGCGTTTCTGCCGGCGCATACAGCTCGCCAGTCGGAAACACGTGCGGATGGCGACGCAACAACTTGCGGGTAATGCCGTCGATGACGTCGTCGAATTCAAACCGGCCTTCTTCCTTGGCCAACTGAGCATAGAAGACCACCTGAAACAGCAGGTCTCCCAGCTCACCCTTCAGATGGTCGAGGTCGCCCTGCTCAATGGCATCGGCCACCTCGTAGGCTTCTTCCAGCGTATGCGGCACGATGCTGGCGTAGGTCTGCTTCAGATCCCACGGGCAACCAGACTGCGGATCACGCAGCCGGGCCATGAGGTTCAGCAGGTCTTGAACTGTATGCATGGGGCTCCCTGTGAGCGCAGGCAACGCTTATGGCGTCCTGTTCCTGCGCGTTTCAATGATGTTCGGCAACTGGGAAATACGCCCCAGCAACCGCCCCAGCGCGTCCAGACCTGGAATCTCGATGGTCAGCGACATGAGCGCAGTGTTGTCTTCCTTGTTCGAACGGGTGTTGACCGCCAGCACGTTGATACGCTCGTTGAGCAGCACCTGGGTGACGTCGCGCAGCAGGCCGGAACGGTCGTACGCGCGGATGATGATGTCCACCGGGTACGTGAGCACCGGCACCGGCCCCCAACTGACCTGAATGATCCGCTCGGGCTCGCGACCGCCCAGTTGCAGCACCGAAGCGCAATCCTGACGGTGAATGCTGACGCCACGGCCCTGGGTGATGTAACCGACGATCGCATCGCCCGGCAGCGGCTGGCAGCAACCGGCCATCTGTGTCATCAGGTTGCCGACGCCCTGAATCTGAATATCGCCACGCTTGCCAGGCTTGTAGCCCGTAGCCTTGCGCGGGATCAGTTCCAGCTGTTCATTGACGCGATCAGGTTCAACCTGCTGCTGAGCCAGGTTGACCAGCTGCGCCAGACGCAGATCACCCGCGCCCAGGGCGGCAAACATGTCGTCGGCGGTCTTGTGATTAGCCTTGTCCGCCAGCTTGTCGAAGTCGACCTGCGGCAATGCCAGACGCGCCAGTTCGCGCTCGATAAGGGTTTTACCGGCAGCAACGTTCTGGTCGCGGGCCTGCAATTTGAACCAGTGAACAATCTTCGCCCGCGCCCGCGAGGTAGTGATGTAACCCAGGTTGGAGTTCAGCCAGTCGCGGCTCGGCGTGCCGTGCTTGCTGGTGATGATCTCGACCTGCTCACCGGTCTGCAGGCTGTAGTTGAGCGGTACGATGCGGCCGTTGATCTTCGCACCACGGCAGTTATGGCCGATTTCGGTGTGCACCCGATAGGCAAAGTCCAACGGTGTCGCGCCCTTGGGCAGGTCGATGGCGTGGCCGTCAGGGGTGAAGACGTAGACGCGGTCAGGCTCGATATCAACCCGCAGCTGGTCTGCCAGCCCACCGATGTCACCCAGCTCTTCATGCCATTCGAGCACCTGACGCAGCCAGGAAATCTTCTCTTCGTAATGATTGGAGCCGGATTTGACGTCGGTGCCCTTATAGCGCCAGTGCGCGCAAACACCCAGTTCGGCCTCTTCATGCATGGCGTGGGTGCGGATCTGCACTTCCAGCACCTTGCCTTCCGGCCCTATCACGGCGGTGTGCAGCGAGCGATAGCCGTTTTCCTTGGGGTTGGCGATGTAATCGTCGAACTCTTTGGGAATATGTCGCCACAAGGTGTGCACAATGCCCAGAGCGGTATAGCAATCGCGCATTTCCGGGACCAGTACACGCAACGCGCGCACGTCATAGATCTGGCTGAATGCCAGGCCTTTGCGCTGCATTTTGCGCCAGATGGAATAGATATGTTTGGCTCGGCCACTGATGTCAGCCGTCACGCCGGTGGCTTGCAGTTCGTTGTCGAGCTGGGACATGACGTCGCTGATGAAGCGCTCGCGGTCCAGCCGGCGCTCGTGCAGCAGCTTGGCGATCTGCTTGTACTGATCAGGCTCCAGGTAGCGGAAAGACAGGTCTTCCAGCTCCCACTTGATGTGCCCGATCCCCAGACGGTGGGCCAGCGGCGCGTAGATATCGAATACTTCCCGTGCCACACGGTTGCGTTTCTCGTCGTCGGCGTTCTTCACCGCACGAATCGCGCAGGTACGCTCGGCCAGTTTGATCAGCGCAACGCGAACGTCGTCGACCATCGCCACGAGCATCTTGCGCAGGTTTTCAACCTGCGCCTGACTGCCCAGCACCAGAGATTGACGAGGGCTGAGACTGGCGCTGATCGCGGCCATGCGCAGCACGCCGTCGATCAGTTTGGCGACCGTCGCGCCGAAACGCTGCTCGACCTCCGGCAAAGGGATGACGCCTTCGCGCACGCCGCGGTAAATGACCGCTGCAACCAGCGAGTCCTGATCCAGCTTGAGGTCAGCCAGGATCTCCGCGATTTCCAGACCGGTCTGGAAACTGGAGGTGCCCTCTGCCCAGTGATTCTTGTGGACCTTGTCGTTCTGCTCGGCTTGCCGGGCGAATTCACAGGCCTGTTTCATGACTTCCCGGTCCAGGACCAGGTCGACGCTGACAATATGATCGAGCCACGCGTCGAGATTGATACTGCCGTCTGTGTTTATCGGCTGGTTCGCTCTCACCTGTACCATGCTGCTTACCTTCCCTACGGCGCGATGAATAGCGCCATCAGTCGCCAGCCTTCTGAGCGAATGCCACTTGCCGGGCAAGCAAGGACCGGCATTCGCGGGCCAGTCGGATTAAATGAGGTTCCTTGTCAGCAGCGACCTCGATCCAATGAACGCTGCTCACTTACTCATTTCAAATAAAGCCATCGCCTCGACATGCGCCGTCTGTGGAAACATATCGAGGATTCCGGCACGTTTTAATCGGTAGCCCTGACTGATCAGTTCGACCGTGTCACGAGCCAAAGTTGCCGGGTTGCATGAAACATAAAGCAGTCGCCGGGCACCCGTTTTTCTGATCTGGCGAACCACTTCAAAGGCCCCGTCACGCGGTGGGTCCAAGAGTACCGCAGAAAACCCTTCCGCCGCCCAGTCGGCGTGTGTCAGCGGCTGGGAAAGATCCGCCTGAAAAAACTGCACATTGTGCAGATCATTACTCATTGCGTTGACGGCTGCACGCTCGACCATGGTCGCAACGCCTTCGACCGCCACCACCTCCTTCGCCAGGCCCGCCAGTGGCAAGGCAAAATTGCCCAGACCGCAAAACAGGTCCATTACCCGTTCATCTTTGGCAGGTGCCAGCCATTGCAGAGCCTGCTCGATCATCGCGGTGTTAACCGCCGCATTGACCTGAATGAAATCTCCCGGTCGCCAGGCCAGTTGCAGGTTCCACGGCTCCAGCCGGTAACCCAGCGTATCGCCGGGGCTGGCCGGTTGGGGCTCGCCCTCGCCGTGCAGCCACAGCTGCGCGCCGTGCTTGGAGCAAAACGCCTGCAACAACGTCAGGTCGGCCTCGGCAAGCGGCGCGGTGTGGCGCAACAACACGGCAGTCGCAACCCCACTGAACAACTCGACGTGACCCAGCGCCTGCGGTTTGCTGAAGTTTTTCAGCATGCCAGGCAACTCATTCATGATGGGTTGCAAGGCCTGTACCAGCACCGGACAGTGTTCGATGCTGACGATGTCCTGACTGGCGGCTGCGCGGAACCCCACGTCTAGCCTTTTGGCCTTGGCATCCCAGCGAACCGCGACCCGCGCGCGTCGGCGATAGGCCAGTTCGGCACCGCTTAACGGCGCAGCCCATTCATCCGGCACCACGTTCGCCACCCGCAACAGTTGCTCGGCAAGCATGCGCTGTTTCAGGGCAAGCTGTTCTTCGTGGGGCACATGCTGAACACTGCAGCCGCCGCAGCGACCGAAATACTCACAGGCCGGAGCGCGACGCATGGTGCTGGCGGTGAAGACCCGCTCGGTGCGCGCCTCGACGACCTTGCCGCGCGCATTGAGCACTCGCGCCTCGACCTCCTCGCCCGCCAGACTGCCGGCGACAAACCAGGTCTTGCCGTCGAGAAAAGCGATACCGCGACCGTCGTCGGACAGCCGCTCGATGGTCAGCCGCTGCTTTTTACCGGCAGGAATCTGTACGGTTTTAACGCCGCCCGCAGGCTGAAAGCGCAAACCTCTTTCGTGCTTGGCCATCAGTTGGGCGAATCGTAGACGCCAGTCGACAGGTAACGGTCGCCTCGGTCACAGATGATCGCCACAATCACGGCGTTTTCGACTTCCTGGGAAATACGCAACGCCCCGGCGACCGAGCCGCCGGACGACACGCCACAGAAGATGCCTTCTTCACGTGCAAGTCGGCGCATGGTGTCTTCGGCCTCGGTCTGGCCCATGTCGATAATGCGATCGACGCGGTCCGACTGGTAAATCTTCGGCAGGTATTCGTGCGGCCAGCGGCGAATGCCGGGGATCGAAGCGCCCTCCATCGGTTGCAGACCGACGATCTGCACCTCGGGATTCTGCTCCTTGAGGTAGCGCGAGGTGCCCATGATGGTGCCGGTGGTGCCCATCGAGCTCACGAAATGGGTGATGGTGCCCGCCGTCTGCTGCCAGATTTCCGGACCGGTGGACGTATAGTGCGCCTCGGGGTTGTCGCCATTGGCGAATTGATCGAGCACCTTGCCGCGGCCTTCGGCCTGCATGCGCTCGGCCAGATCACGGGCACCTTCCATGCCCTCGTCCTTGCTGACCGAAATCAGCTCGGCACCGTAGGCGGTCATTGCGGCCTTGCGTTCGGCACTGGAGTTGTCCGGCATGATCAGAATCATCCGGTAACCCTTTATCGCTGCGGCCATGGCCAGCGCGATCCCGGTATTGCCAGAGGTGGCTTCGATCAGCGTGTCACCCGGATGGATCTGGCCGCGCAACTCGGCACGGGTGATCATCGACAGGGCCGGACGGTCTTTTACCGAGCCAGCGGGGTTATTACCTTCAAGCTTCAACAGGAGGGTATTGCTGGTATTACCCGCCATGCGTTGCAGACGCACCAGCGGAGTGTTGCCGACGCAATCGGCAATGGTTTGATACTGCAGGGTCATGGCGTCTTCGCAATCCAGACTGCGGGGGGTGCCTATCATAACGGCAAACGGCCAAAGCCCATATCACGCAAAGTGCGCTGCTTATTCCCAAAAAGAATAAACACTGATTTTTCCACTGCGCCCCCGTCCTGCACAGAGAGTTAGGTGCCCATGCTGACGGTAAATGGCTAAACTCAACCCCTTGTGCCGATACAGCCAGGCAGCCGATGCCTGTTATCGACGGACTGATACGTGTTGCCGGAGAACGAGCGTGCTGACCAAGCTGGGTATAAAAGGCCGTGTGCTGCTACTGACTATTTTGCCTGCCAGCCTGATGGCCGCAATGCTCGGTGGTTATTTCACCTGGATGCAGTTGAGCGAACTGCAAAGCCAGTTGCTGCAACGCGGCGAAATGATCGCCCAGGACCTGGCGCCATTGGCCGCCAACGCATTGGGGCGCAAGGACAAGATATTGCTGAGCCGCATCGCGACCCAGACCCTGGAGCAGACCGACGTGCGCGCCGTGTCGTTTCTCGATGCCGATCGCACGCCACTGGCCCATGCCGGGCCGACCATGATCAGCCCGTCGCCGATCGGCAGCGGCTCGCAGTTGCTCAATTCGACCGGCACCGACGCCACGCGTTATTTGCTCCCGGTATTCGGCAATCAACGCCACCTGACCAGCCCGATCATTCCGGCCGAAGCCGACACCCTGCTGGGCTGGGTCGAACTTGAAATATCCCATAACGGCACGCTGTTGCGCGGCTATCGAAGCCTGTTTGCCAGCCTGCTGCTGATCCTGACCGGGCTGGCCTGCACCGCGACTCTTGCAGTACGCATGAGCCGCACCATCAACGGGCCGATGAGCCAGATCAAACAGGCAGTGTCGCAGCTCAAAGACGGCAATCTCGAAACCCGCCTGCCGCCGCTGGGCAGTCGGGAACTGGACGAGCTGGCCTCTGGCATCAATCGCATGGCGGCGACCTTGCAGAACGCGCAGGAAGAACTGCAACTGAGCATCGATCAGGCGACCGAGGATGTACGGCAGAATCTGGAAACCATCGAGATCCAGAACATCGAGCTGGACCTGGCGCGCAAGGAAGCCCTTGAAGCAAGTCGGATCAAGTCTGAATTCCTGGCCAACATGAGCCACGAAATCCGCACGCCGCTCAATGGCATTCTGGGTTTCACCCATTTGCTGCAAAAAAGCGAGCTCACGCCGCGCCAGTTCGACTACCTGGGCACCATCGAGAAGTCGGCCGACAACCTGTTGAGCATCATCAACGAGATTCTCGACTTTTCGAAAATCGAGGCTGGCAAGCTGGTGCTCGATAACATCCCGTTCAACCTGCGCGACCTGTTGCAGGACACCTTGACCATCCTCGCCCCGGCGGCGCACGCCAAACAGCTGGAACTGGTCAGCCTGGTGTATCGCGATACGCCACTGGCGCTGTCCGGCGACCCGCTGCGCCTGCGGCAGATTCTGACCAACCTGGTCAGCAACGCGATCAAATTCACCCGCGAAGGCACCATCGTCGCCCGCGCCATGCTTGAAGACGAAACCGAAGAGCACGCGCAATTGCGCATCAGCGTGCAGGACACCGGCATCGGCCTGTCCAGTCAGGATGTTCGGGCGCTGTTCCAGGCCTTCAGCCAGGCCGACAACTCGCTCTCCCGCCAGCCGGGCGGCACGGGTCTGGGCCTGGTGATTTCCAAGCGCCTGATCGAACAGATGGGCGGCGAAATCGGTGTCGACAGCACGCCAGGCGAAGGTTCGGAATTCTGGATCAGCCTGAAACTGCCCAAGGCCCGCGAAGACAAGGAAGAGTCGTTCAATATCCCGCTGGGAGGGCTACGCGCAGCAGTGCTTGAACACCATGACCTGGCGCGGCAGGCGCTGGAGCATCAGCTGGAAGACTGCGGCCTGCAAACCATCGTGTTCAACAACCTGGAAAACCTGCTCAACGGGGTGACGGCGGCGCACGAGACCCCGCTGGCTATCGATCTGGCGGTACTCGGCGTGACCGCGCTGGAAATATCCCCGGAACGGCTGCGCCAGCACATCTGGGACCTGGAAAACCTCAACTGCAAAGTCATGGTGCTGTGCCCAACCACCGAGCACGCGCTGTTCCAGTTGGCGGTCCACGATGTCTATACCCAGTTACAAGCCAAACCCGCCTGCACCCGAAAACTGCAAAAAGCGCTGTCCGAACTGATCGCGCCGCGGGCGATCCGCGCCGACATTGGTCCGCCGCTGTCGAGCCGCGCGCCGCGGGTACTGTGCGTGGATGACAACCCAGCCAACCTGCTGCTGGTGCAGACCCTGCTCGAAGACATGGGCGCAGAAGTCGTGGCCGTCGAGGGCGGCTATGCAGCGGTCAATGCGGTGCAGCAGGAAGCGTTCGATCTGGTGTTGATGGACGTGCAGATGCCCGGTATGGACGGGCGTCAGGCCACCGAGGCGATTCGTGCCTGGGAAGCCGAACGCAACCAGAGCTCTCTGCCGATCGTGGCGCTTACCGCCCATGCGATGGCCAATGAAAAACGTTCGCTGCTGCAAAGTGGCATGGATGACTACCTGACCAAACCGATCAGCGAGCGACAGCTGGCGCAGGTGGTGCTCAAGTGGACGGGGCTGGCACTGCGCAACCCGGCGCCGGAACGCCAGAACGAAGCACCTGAAGGGCACGTCGGGCCGCTGGTGCTTGATCATGAGGAAGGGCTGCGCCTGGCTGCGGGCAAGGCGGACCTCGCCGCCGACATGCTGGCCATGCTGCTGGCCTCGCTGGCCGCCGATCGCGAGGCCATCCGTGTGGCGCGGGCCAACCAGGATGTACAGGCGTTGATCGAGCGCATTCACCGTCTGCACGGCGCAACGCGCTACTGCGGCGTCCCGCAACTGCGCACCGCCTGTCAACGCGCCGAGACCCTGCTCAAGCAGAACGCCGCGCACCCCGAAGCGGCTCTGGACGATCTGGACAAAGCCATCATTCGTCTGGAAGCCGAGGCACGGGTGACCGCGTGATGGCACCGCTCGCTCCTCACACTCCAGCGCAGCAATGCCGGTGCGGGTGCCCGGCGTCCGATCCTGAAGGCGTGGAGCATGATAGGATGCGCGCAATTTTGGAGGACCCATGGTCGAACACGATTTTCGCTACAGCATGCTCAACCCGCAGCACACATTGACCGAATGCCGCACTTTGGCACCCGGTCGCTATCAAGTCACCGGTAACGGCGGCTCGATTCATGACAACGACCAGTTGCTGGTGACGATCAAAGGCAGCAAAAGCCTGCACATGCGCCTGACCGTCGAAAAAGTCCGGCACCTGATCAACCCGCCGGGCCAATGGATTGCAGTGGCCAAAGGTCCGGTGTTCGACGAGTTGGCGATTCATCAGTGGAAAGTGAATTGCGACAGCTGCGCCGCCGAACTGAACTTCGAGTTCATGGTAGAGAGCAAGCTGGGCGTCAAGGCGCAGAAACCTGCCGCCATCGCGCGCATCGCGGAGCTGGGCTGGAAAACCGAAGGCGAGAAGCACCTCTGCAAGAAGTGCCAGGAGAAAGCGGCATGAAACAGTTTGCGCTCCTGAGCCTGATCGGCGGCGCGCTGCTGGCCGGTTGTACCGCTGACCCGCTGCCGATCCGTCAGGACCACAGCTACGTGATGGAATGGATTGGCGAACGTCCGCTGATCGACAACAGCCGCCTGACCATGACCCTGGGTGCCGATGGCCGCGCGTATGGCAATGCAGGCTGCAACCACTGGTTCGCGCCCTATACGCTGAACGACCACAGCATCAGCTTCGGCCCGGTGGGCAAAACCCGCAAAATGTGCGCCCCCGCGCTGATGGAGCAGGAACAACGCTTCATCAAAGCCATCAGCAGCGTGCAACGCTGGGACATCTCGCCCATCGAGCAACTGCGCCTGTGGCCAGCCCAAGGCAAGCCACTGCGCTTCTGGCTGGAAGATAGCTGATTGTAACTATCGTGCCGAAGCTCCGCGTAACTTGCGACGCAGAGCGTCTAGAACTGCATTCCCACGCTGGAGCGTAGGGAACGATCACTATCCTGCGACGCCCCGCGCAACGCCTGGACCGCAGCCGACTGCTCGCATTTCACTATCGTGCGACGCTCCGCGTCGCATGCCGTTCTGGACGCTCCGCGTCCTCTTGCGACGCAGAGCGTCGCGACCTGCATTCCCACGCTGGAGCGTAGGGAACGATAATCCCGACTATCGTGTGATGTTCTGCGCAACGCCTGGACCGCAGCCGACTGCTCGCGCATTGCACTATCGTGCGACGCTCCGCGTCGCATGCCGTTCTGGACGCTCCGCGTCCTCTTGCGACGCAGAGCGCGATGTTCTACGCAACGCCTGGACCGCAGCCGACTGCTCGCGCATTGCACTATCGTGCGGCGCTCCGCGTCGCATGCCGTTCTGGACGCTCCGCGTCCTCGTTGCGGCGCAGAGCGTCCAGAACCGATCCGATCACCCCTCGCCGCGCAACGTCTTGAGCTTCTGGATCACGGTCGCAGCGGACTGCTCGCCGAGCAGTTGCTCGCGCATCTTGCCCTTGTCGTCGATGATGTAGGTCACCGGCAGCGCCTCGGAGGGCGGCAGGCTGTACTGCTCGGCAGGGTCCTGAGCCAGCACGGTGAATTTGATGCCCAGTGCGTTGGCAGCGCTTTTCAACTCATCGCCCTGCAGGTTGTCAAAGTTGACACCCAGCACCGTGACCTTCTTGTCCTTGAGCTGTTCGGACAATGCGTTGAATTCCGGCACCTCGGTACGGCATGGGCCACACCATTCGGCCCAGTAGTTCACCACCAGCCAATGCCCCTTGATTCGCTCACTGGCCACCTTCTGGCCGTTCTGGTCATTGCCCAGGTCCACGCCACATCCGCTGAGCAGCAAGCTGCCGAAAAGTATCACCGCTGCTGTTAATCGCCTTGCCATTTGCTTCCTTCCTCGCCCCGTTCAACCTGCAATCACTTATATCCAGGCTACGACTATTGACCATTCGATATGTCGGACAGTGCCACCGCTGGTTAGAATACGCCACCCCACACAAGATGCGACGTGCAAATGACCGATCTGACGCTGTATCACAACCCGCGCTGCAGCAAATCCCGCGGCGCGCTGGAACTGCTTCAGGCCCGCGGCCTGACGCCCGATATCGTCCTGTACCTGGAAACCCCGCCAGACGCAGAGCGTTTGCGTGACCTGCTCGGCAAGCTGGACATCACTGCCCGGCAACTGCTGCGTACCGGCGAAGATGATTACAAGCAACTCAACCTGGCCGACCCGAGCCTGAGCGACGAGCAACTGATCGCCGCCATGGCCGCGCACCCCAAACTGATCGAGCGGCCGATTCTGGTCGCTGGCGACAAGGCTGTGATTGGCCGCCCACCCGAGAACATCCTGGAGCTGCTGCCGTGAGCACACCTTACATTCTGGTCCTCTATTACAGCCGCAACGGCTCCACCAGCGAAATGGCCCGGCAGATTGCCCGCGGTATCGAACTGGGCGGCATGGAAGCACGACTGCGCACCGTTCCCGCTGTTTCCGCCGACTGCGAAGCGACCGCCCCCGAGATCCCGGAAAACGGCGCGCTGTACGCGACCCTCGACGACCTGAAAAACTGCTCAGGTCTGGCGCTGGGCAGCCCGACGCGCTTCGGCAACATGGCCGCGCCGCTGAAATACTTCCTCGACGGCACCAGCAACCTGTGGCTGACCGGCGCACTGGTCGGCAAACCCGCTGGCGTCTTTACCTCCACCGCCAGCCTGCACGGTGGCCAAGAAACCACGTTGATGTCGATGCTGCTGCCGCTGCTGCACCACGGCATGCTGATCATGGGCCTGCCCTACAGCGAATCGGCGCTGCTGGAAACCACCGGGGGTGGCACGCCTTATGGTGCCAGCCATCACGCCGGAGCCGACGGCAAGCGCGCGCTGGACCGTCATGAAACCGACCTGTGCCGTGCACTGGGCCAGCGTCTGGCCAAAACCGCCTTGCAACTGGACACAGCCCGCAGCTGAATCGGCACGGCGTGGTCTGACGCTTTCAGTTAAATCGCAAACTTGCAGCGCAAGGGTCGGTCTGAACCCTTGACCTGCCTGTTGAATTTCTTTGGAGAACCGATGCAAGACTACAAATGGCTGAACGAGTATTGCCTGAATCGATTCGGCTCCGCCAAAGCACTGGAAGCCCACCTGCCCACCCCGAAGACACCGAAACAACTGCAAGCCATCAGCGCCGACCGCTATCTGTCGACCATGGCCCTGCGCGTTTTTCGCGCAGGCCTGAAACACAGCCTGGTGGACTCTAAATGGCCGGCGTTCGAGGAAGTCTTCTTCCGCTTCGACCCGGAAAAAGTCGTGCTGATGGGTGCTGATCACCTGGAACGGCTGATGCAGGATGCGCGCATCATCCGCCACCTGGGCAAACTCAAGAGCGTGCCGCGCAATGCGCAGCTGGTTCTGGACATCGAACAGGAGCACGGCAGTTTCGGCAAATTCATCGCCGAGTGGCCGGTCGATAACATTACAGGCTTGTGGCAGTACCTGGCCAAACACGGCAACCAGATGGGCGGCCTGTCAGCACCACGCTTTCTGCGCATGATTGGCAAGGACACCTTCATTCCGACCTGGGACGTGGTGGCCGCGCTAAATGCGCAGGATATTGTCGACCGCGTGCCCACCAGCAAACGCGATCAGGCCATTGTGCAGGACGTCTTCAACCAGTGGCACGCAGAAAGCGGTCGGCCGATGTGCCAGCTGTCAGCCATGCTGGCGTTCACGGTCAACCACTGACAGCTGTCAGATATTCACCACATTGACGAACCGCGATGCAGCGGTTTCGTCGATGCGCAGGTTACTGAAGTCGAACAGGTTGCGGTCAGCCAGTTGTGAGGGCTGTACGTTCTGCAGGGCGCGGAAGATGCTTTCCGTGCGACCCGGGGTCTTGCGCTCCCAGTCGGTCAGCATGTCCTTGACCACCTGACGTTGCAGGTTCTCCTGAGAGCCGCAGAGGTTGCACGGGATGATCGGAAATTGTTTCAGGTCCGAATAGGCCTGAATGTCCTTTTCATGGCAATACGCCAACGGACGAATCACCACGTTACGGCCATCGTCGGCCCGCAGCTTGGGTGGCATGGCCTTGAGCGAGCCGTTGAAAAACATGTTGAGGAAGAACGTCTCGACGATATCGTCGCGATGGTGCCCCAGAGCCATCTTGGTAGCACCTATTTCATCAGCGAAGGTATACAGCGTGCCACGACGCAGCCGTGAACACAGCGAGCAGGTCGTCTTGCCTTCAGGAATCAATTCCTTGACCACTGAATAGGTGTCTTTCTCGACGATGTGGTACTCGATACCCAGCTCTTTCAGATACGCAGGCAGCACGTGCTCAGGAAAGCCGGGCTGCTTCTGGTCCATGTTGACGGCCACGATGTCGAATTTGATCGGCGCGACTTTCTGCAAGTGCATCAGCACATCGAGCATGGTGTAACTGTCCTTGCCGCCGGACAGGCAGACCATGACCTTGTCACCCTCTTCGATCATGTTGAAGTCGGCAACCGCCTCGCCGGCCAGCCGACGCAGACGTTTCTGCAGTTTGTTCTGATTGACTGAAAGGGTGCCCATTTATGGAAATATCCGCTGACGATAGCTTGAGAAAAGCCGGGCATTTTACCTACAACCGACCTTTGGTTAAATATGCTGCGCGCGTGCTGTTCAGGCTGGCAATCGCCTTTGATCAAAAACGACCACCGGGCGGCCAGCATTTTCAGAGCGTAGCCACATTGCGGCATACTTGGCGCACTGGAGAATCCTAAAGCATGCCCGACCAACTCAATTCACGCGTTGAAACCTGTTACCAACAAGCAGAAACCTTCTTCAAGCGCACCTTCAAACGCCCGGTGGTCAGTTTCCAGTTGCGCGGCCAGAAGGCTGGTGTCGCTCACCTGCACGAAAACCTGCTGCGCTTCAATCCGCAGCTCTACAAGGAAAACGCCGAAGACTTCCTGCGCCAGACCGTGCCGCATGAAGTCGCGCACCTGATCGCCCACCAGCTGTTTGGCGGCAGCATCCAGCCGCATGGCGAGGAATGGCAGCTGATCATGCGCGGCGTTTATGAACTGCCGCCCAACCGCTGCCACACCTACGCTGTCAAGCGACGCAGCGTGATCCGTTACATCTACCGCTGCCCTTGCCCGGACAGCGACTTTCCGTTCACGGCCCAGCGCCACAGCATGGTTCGCAAGGGCCGGCGCTACCTGTGCCGCCGCTGCCGCGAGCCATTGGTGTTCAGCGGCGAGACGCGCACGGAATAACTCCCCAGACAAACGACAGGCATAAAAAAACCCATCCGAAGATGGGTTTTTTATCGCCTGACGGTTATCAGACGGTTTTGGTGGTATTCACCGCACCGGCTGGAGTCGGGCCTTCGGCAACGCCGAGGTCGTCTTCAGGACGGGTTTCCAGGATGGCAGAGCCACCGGAAGTCAGCTCGGACTGCAGCTTGTCGGTGTCCAGCTCGCCGACCCACTTGGCAACCACAACGGTAGCAACAGCGTTACCTACCAGGTTGGTCAGGGCGCGGGCTTCGGACATGAAGCGGTCGATACCCAGAATCAGCGCCAGACCGGCAACCGGCAGGTGGCCGACAGCCGACAGGGTTGCAGCCAGAACGATGAAGCCGCTACCGGTTACGCCTGCAGCACCCTTGGACGACAGCAGCAACACCAGCAACAGAGTGATCTGGTGAGTGATGTCCATGTGGGTGTTGGTCGCCTGGGCGATGAACACGGCAGCCATGGTCAGGTAGATAGACGTACCGTCGAGGTTGAACGAGTAACCCGTCGGGATAACCAGACCCACGACAGATTTCTTGGCGCCCAGACGCTCCATCTTGATCAGCATGCGTGGCAGGGCCGATTCCGACGAGGAAGTACCCAGTACGATCAACAGCTCTTCACGGATGTAACGAATCAGCTTGAAGACGCTGAAACCGTGAGCGCGGCAGATTGCACCCAGCACCAGCACCACGAACAGCGCGCAAGTGATGTAGAAGCAGATCATCAACTGACCCAGCTGCACCAGCGAGCTTACGCCGTAGGCACCGATGGTGAAGGCCATGGCACCGAACGCACCGATGGGCGCCAGCTTCATGATCATGTTGATGATGTTGAACATCACGTGGGCGAAGCGATCGATGAAGTCCAGAACCGGCTTGCCGTACGAACCCAGACGATGCAGGGCGAAGCCGAAGATCACCGAGAACATCAGGACTTGCAGGATATCGCCGTTGGCAAACGCGCCGACGATGGTGTTCGGAATCACGTTGAGGATGAAGCCGACAATGCTCTGATCCTGACCGGCAGTGACGTAAGCCGCGATCTTGGATGCGTCGAGCGTGCTGACGTCGATGTTCATGCCGGCACCCGGCTGAACCACGTTGACGACGATCAGACCGATCAACAGAGCGATGGTCGAAACGATCTCGAAGTACAGCAGCGCATAACCGCCGGTCTTGCCGACCGACTTCATGTTCTGCATGCCGGCGATGCCGCTGACGACGGTACAGAAGATGATCGGCGCGATAACCATCTTGATCAGTTTGATGAACCCGTCACCCAGCGGCTTTAGAGCCTTGCCGGTGTCCGGGTAGAAGTGACCGATCAGGATACCGATGACAATCGCAACGATTACCTGAAAATAGAGGGATTTGTAGATGGGCTGACGAGTCGTCATTGCAGTTTTCCTCAAGGGCGTCGTCGGCATCTTCACCTGATGCACGCGAGCCTATAAAGCGCTAACCCTCCTGCACTGGAGGGATTTGTTTTGTCGAGCTGCGCAAGGCAGGCCTCTGCCATGTAGATAGCAATAGACGTGCCATAGAATCAAATAGCCATCAAAACCCCGCATTACAAGGCGCAGACGGGTAACGGTAGACGCAAACCGAAAAAGACGTGGCGGTTTTCCGCCGTATGGTGGGAAAAATGGGCACACAGTGGCGGGTATCCGCCGTCTTTATGTGGTGACAGGAGTGCTCGGTGACGCGCAGAGGTGTGACGCAGAGCGTCACGCACGGCATTGCCACGCTGGAGCGTGAGGAACGACAGGTGTGATAACACTATCGTGCCAATGCTCCGCGTCGGCATGCCGTTCTGGACGCTCTGCGTCCGCTCTTGAAACTGGACGAACACACCCTCACTGCGCCAGAAAATGAATCCTGAACGCCGCGCCACCCAGCGGAGAATCGCCCAGCGTCAGTTGTGCGCCGTAGCTTTCGATGATGTCCTTGACCACCGCCAGACCAATGCCCTGGCCGGGGTTCTGGCGGTCCAGGCGTTCGCCACGCTCGAGAATGCGCGCGCGCTGGCTCTGCGGAACGCCGGGGCCGTCGTCTTCGACGCACAGTTCATCGCCGTCCGCTGAGCGGGTAAAGCTCACGCGTACTTCGCTCAGGCATAGCCGATAGGCGTTTTCCAGCAGGTTGCCGAGCATTTCCAGCAACGCGCCCTCTTCCATGTGCACCTGACAATGCTCCGGCAGGTCCAGCGTGGCCTTGACCTGTTTGTCGCGATACACCTTGTCGAGCGTGTTGCACAGGCTTTCGACCACGGGCCGCAGCATTACGTGGTGGCGCACCAGACCGCTCTTGCGCAGGCTGGCCCGTTGCAGTTGATAGCCGATCTGTTGGCTCATGCGCTCGATCTGCGATTGCAGCACCCACGCCTGCTCGACATCTTCGGGGCGCTTGGCGATGTTTTCGCTCACCCCTTGCAAGACCGCTAGCGGTGTTTTCAGGCTGTGGGCCAGGTCATCCAGCGAATCGCGGTAACGAATCCGCTGCTCACGTTCGCTGCGCAGCAGGCGGTTGAGCGAGTCGGTCAGGCGCAGCAGTTCGCTGGGGTGTTCTTCGCTGAGGCTGTCGCGCACACCGGCTTCCACCTGATCCAGTTCCTGGCTCAAGCCGCGCAAGGCACGCAGCCCCCAGGTCAGGCCCATCCACAGCAACCCGAGCAGCACCGCGAGTGCTGCGCCAAAGCCCAGATAGAGCTTGCGGCGCAAACCGTCGATGGTTTCCTGATAGCCGCGCAAGGGCTGCACGGCAACGATACTGAACGCGGCATTGCGCCCGCCGAGTAACCGGATCTCGACGTCATAGACGAAATACTCATCGCCATTGATTTCCTTGATCTTGGTGAACTCGCTGCCCTGCCCGTCATATTGCGGGCGGTAGTCGATGTTCTCGCCTTCGGTTGACAGTGAGCGCCAGACCATCTGCCCCTGGCGGTTATAGATGTAGCCCAGCAGACGGCTGCCCGGCAGGTTGAACTGTTCGCCCGGCAGCACGGACGGCATCAATAGATGACCGTCTTCGACGCGCGCCGCCGAAATCATGGTGGTCACGTCGGAAGCCAGGCGTTGCTCTATCGCCCCGCGCAGCGCCAGGCTGAACGCCCCCTGCAAAGCAGGCAGCATCAGCAGCATGAAGATCACCGCCAGAGTGGCGGCACCCAGCATCAGGCGCAGGCGAAGCGAACGAATCACGTACAGCGCTCATTGAACAGATAGCCCATGCCGCGCACGGTTTCGATAGGTTTGAACGCCACGTTGCTGTCCAGCTTGCGACGAAGGCGGCCGACCAGCACTTCGATCACGTTTGGGTCGCGCTCGTCGTCATCAGGGTACAGCTGCTCCATCAGGCGCTCTTTGGGCACTACTTGCTGGTGATGGAGCATCAGGTATTCGAGGATGCGGTATTCGTAGGCGGTCAGCGCCAGCGGTTGTTCAGCCAGCGCGGCGTGCTTGCGATTGAGGTCCAGCAGCAGCGGGCCAGCCGTGATGGTGGACTGAATGAAGCCGCTGGAACGCCGCAACAGGGCGTTGAGCCGCGCTTCCAGTTCTTCGAACTGGAAGGGTTTGACCACGTAGTCGTCAGCGCCGGCCGCCAGCCCTTCGACCTTGTCCTGCCAATTGCCGCGCGCGGTCAGGATCAGAATCGGAAACGCCTTGCCCACCGTGCGCAACTGCCGAATCAGGTCCAGCCCACCGATGCCCGGCAAGCCCAGATCGATCACGGCCAGGTCGTGATTGAATTGCGTGACCTGATACAACGCTTCCTCAGCGTTGGCCACCGCTTCCACCACATGTCCCGCTTCGGTCAGACGGGTTCGCAGGTGGTGGCGCAGCAGCGCTTCATCCTCAACTACCAACAACTTCATGCAGCTCTCCCAGGCACAATCGCAGCCTCAAGACAAAGAATGAAACGACATCGTCGCATCAGTACTCAACAGGCGGGCGCTGACGGGCACGTGTTGTGTCACATCATAGCTGCCCAGCAGGATTTCGCGGCTGACAGGCACACCATTGTGAGTCCCTGTCAGGGTGCCGTAAACCGGCGGTGAATAAAGTGTGCCCACAGAAACATTGGTATGTGCCTGTTCCCCGAGCGCATGCCCCCAGCTGTTGGCGTCATCAAGCCTTTCGCTGGTCTTGCCGAACTCGATACGAGCCACGTCAAGCCGACCATCGCCCGCCTGTGCCGCAGCGCTGCCACCCAGAAAAGCCAAGGCCAGGAAAAACTTGTTGAGATTCAACATATCGACTCCTTTTGCGCTCGGGGACGCTGTCAAGGTACGGCCCAACAGTAATCGCGCCGGGCTGAACCCCGACTGAACACGCCATGAACCGGCGCTGAACAGTCATCTACACCGGATGCTGCGGAATCGGCTATGGTTGTTTGCGACCTCAAACTATCAAAAGGAGCTGACCATGCGTGTGTGGATTGCAATGATCATGATGGGCCTGACCGGACTCGCTCAGGCAGCTATCAAGACCGAGCAGATCGATTACAAGAGTGCCGACGGAACAAAGCTGGTGGGTTACTACGCTTACGACGACGCGGTAAAAGGTCCGCGCCCCGGTGTTCTGGTGGTTCACGAGTGGTGGGGCCTGAACGACTACGCAAAGCGCCGCGCCCGCGACCTGGCTGCACTGGGCTACAGCGCCATGGCTATCGACATGTACGGCGAAGGCAAGAATACCGAGCACCCTAAGGACGCGATGGCGTTCATGCAGGCTGCGCTCAAGGACAGTGATGCGGCCGACAAGCGCTTTGATGCCGGGCTGGAGCAATTGAAGAAGCAACCTCAGACCGACCCGAAAAAGATTGCGGCAATCGGTTACTGCTTCGGCGGCAAGATCGTGCTGGATGCGGCGCGGCGCGGCGAACCGTTGCTGGGCGTAGTGAGCTTCCACGGCGCACTGGTCACCAATACCCCGGCCAAACCGGGCATCAAAGTGCCGATGCTGGTCGAGCACGGTGCCAAGGACAGCATGGTCACCCCTGAAAACGTTGCTGCGTTCAAAAAAGAAATGGACGACGCCAAGGCCGACTACAAATTCGTCAGCATCGACGGCGCCAAGCACGGCTTCACCAACCCCGACGCCGACCGCCTGAGCCACGGCGAACACGGCGGCCCGGACATCGGCTACGACAAGGCTGCCGATGAGCGCTCTTGGTCAGACATGCAGGTGTTCTTCAAGAAGATATTTGGTTGAGTAGCAGAGATAATCGCGTCCTGGGTTGTAAGAGGACGCAGAGCGTCCGGAAAGGCATGCGACGCGGAGCGTCGCACGATAGTTGAGATTATCGTTCCGCACGCTCCAGCGTGGGAATGCAGGTCTCGACGCTCTGCGTCGTCAAGAGGACGCGGAGCGTCCAGAAAGGCATGCGACGCGGAGCGTCGCACGATAGTTGGATTCTCGTTCCGCACGCTCCAGCGTGGGAATGCAGGTCTCGACGCTCTGCGTCGTCAAGAGGACGCGGAGCGTCCGGAAAGGCATGCGACGCGGAGCGGCGCACGATAGTTGAGATCTCGTTCCGCACGTTATGCGTCAATACCAGCGCTGAATATCGATCAAACCGCGCTGCCCCTCATAATCGCGAGCGCTGGAGTATCTCCAGTGCTCACCGACATCCACATAACCCCTCTTTACCGGGTTATGGTGAATGTAATCGAGCTTCTGACGCATCACCGCTTCATTCCACACCAGCTCCGCATGAGCCCCTTCCTGCCAGACCTGATAAACCCTGTCACTCTTGTGCAGACGCTTGACGAACCGCAGACGCTCCAGCGTGCTCTCGGCGTTGGCGTTCTCAAGTGCTTCGATTATCTGTCGAGCCGTAAACGACTTGAAACTACTCACACATTTGTCCAGAGCGGGCGCTTGGGCCACGAAGTGCAAATGGTTTTCCAGGACGACATACCCGAAGAGCTGCAGTCCCTGATGAGCCTGTTGATAGCGCCAGGCATTCAACAGAATGTCCACCAGAACAGGCCGGGTAAAAAGCGGCAACCACTCCACCACTGTGCAGGTCAGGAAGTGAGGCTTTTCAGGTTCGGTGATGGTGTACCGGCTTCGGCCCATGAGTTCATCCTTGAATCATCAGAGGCCCGAACGGTACATCCCGACTGAGTGGGTGGGAATGATGAAAGTGTGACCAGTTTTTTGCTCTACCTGACAAAGAGGACGCGGAGCGTCCGGAAAGGCATGCGACGCGGAGCGTCGCACGATAGTTGAGATTATCGTTCCGCACGCTCCAGCGTGGGAATGCAGTTCTCGACGCTCTGCGTCGTCAAGAGGACGCGGAGCGTCCAGAAAGGCATGCGACGCAGAGCGACGCACGATAGTTGAGATTATCGTTCCGCACGCTCCAGCGTGGGAATGCAGTTCTCGACGCTCTGCGTCGCCAAGAAGGACGCAGATGTTACCAGTGCCCTTCCCTCAAACCCGTTCCCCCGGCAAAATGCCGCCCATGACTCAATTACCCGACCTTCCCGTCTGCTGTCCCGAACTCGTTCAGCACTGGCCGTTGCCGCATGCGCTGCCGGGCGCGGTGCTGGTCAGTGGGCGGTTCGATCCGCTCAAGCTGGTCGACGGCGACTTTCAGCGCGGTGCGGTGCAGATGCCTGCGAGCATTCAGCGCTCGGTCGCCAAGCGTCAGGCCGAATTTCTCGCTGGCCGGCTCTGTGCCCGCGAAGCCATGCGCCAACTGGATGGCCGCCTGCATGTTCCTGCTGTGGGTGAAGACCGCGCGCCGGTCTGGCCCGCTGATGTCTGTGGCTCGATCACCCACAGCACCGGCTGGGCCGCCGCGGTGGTGGCGAACAAGCGGCAATGGCGCGGGCTGGGGCTGGACACGGAAAACCTGCTGAGCCATGACCGTGCCTCGCGACTGGCCGGGGAAATTCTGACGGCTGCCGAGTTGGCCGACATGGCAGCAGGCCCGCAGGATCAGATCGCGTTGCGCGTGACCCTGACCTTTTCGATCAAGGAAGCGCTGTTCAAGGCGCTCTATCCCATCGTGCAAAAGCGCTTCTATTTTGAAGACGCGCAACTGCTTGAATGGTCCGCCGACGGCAGCGCCCGCTTGCGCCTGCTCATCGATCTGTCCAGCGAGTGGCACGCAGGCAAGGAACTCGACGGCCAGTTCAGTGTGCTGGGTGATCATCTGTTGAGTCTGGTCGCAGTCGAAGGCTGATCAGCCGGGCAGCGGACAATGTTCGCAACGCCCGACCCACTCCACACGATGACTCAGGCAGCACACACGCCGTTGCCTGCGCGGTTCACCACCCTGCGCCTGCGGAACGTAACGCACCGCCTGAAACAGCGGATTGGCCCGCCCATCCGGCCTTTCCCTCTCGCTCAACAGCGCCAGCCCTGGCGCCAATGACACACTGCTGCACGTGGCCAGTTGCACAAGACAGCCTTCCAGATAATCCCCGGCGCTGCTCCACAACACCGCGCAGGGTAGCCCGCCATAGGCGCTCAATGCGGCAATAAAGGGTTGCAGATTGTCATCCAGCAACCCGGCAAACCGTTGAAACGGATCAGCCGGAATGCCCCGCCAGGCTTCTCCCTCCCCCGCCAACCGAACACCATTCGGCAGGCCACGTTCATCCAGTGCCAGTGCGACCTGCTCAAGCGCCAACGGCCAATGCCAGCCATGCACCAGACTGGCAACCAGCACCGGCGGAACAAGCTGCATGAAGTAAAACTTGGCCCACTGCGACACCAGCACCGGCAATTGGCTGGGCATCAACTGCGGCCCGTAGATAGTCAGCAGTAACTGATCAAGCCGTTCGGGGCGCAGCAGATCAGGCAACGCCACAACAGGGCGCGAATCAGGGCGCGAATCATCTGCCGCCAGCAACGTCTGCCCGAAGCGCTCAAGCGGACCACTGAACAGCTGAGCACTCAACGCGGCACCTGAGTACGTGGCCAGGACAGGCTGAAACACGCGCCACTCAGGCTCGCACTACGGCCAATCAGCGCGCGACCTTCGTGCCAATGGATGATCCGCCGCACAATAGACAGGCCCAGCCCATGCCCGCCTGACGCTCGGGTGCGGCTGTCATCGATGCGCATGAACGGCGTGAAAATCTGCTCCCAGGCTTCTTCCGGAACGCCGGGACCGTCATCGTCCACATCGATACGGCACTGCTGCGCCTCCAGTCGGTAACTGATGCGCACCTCGTTTTCTGCATGGCGCATCGCATTGCTCACCAGATTCTGTACCGCACGATGCAGATAACGCGGCTCTGCCTCGACCCAGGCGACCTCGCTCTTTTCAAAGATCAAACATTCGCCTCGGGACACCCGCACATCGGCGCGCAAGGGTGCCAGTTCGGCGATCACCTGATCGATCAGCGCATCCAGATCGACACGCTGGAAATTCAGGGTCGGCGCGCCCTGCTCAAGGCGCGCGTAAGTGAGCATTTCATCGACCAGCTTGTCGAGGTCCTGAATATCGCTGTCCATGCCGCGCATGTATTTGCGCCGCGCCTCGGGAGTGGTGGCGTCGCTGACCATCTCCAGGCCGAAACGCAAGCGTGCAACCGGCGTGCGTAGTTCGTGAGACACCGCGCGCACCAGCTCGCGCTGGATCATCAGCGAGCGCTGCAGATGCTCGGCCATGCTGTTGAACGCCGCCGCCACACGCCCCACCGAGTCGGAGCCCTCGGTCGGCACGCGGGTTTGCAGGCTGCCTTGAGCAATCTGCGTCGCCGCAGCTTCCAGTTCCAGCACGCGCCGCTCCAGACGCCGCACCAGCAAGTACACCACCAGACCGATGAAACACAGGCCCATCAAGGCGATCACCAGTAGCCAGTGCAGCGGATAAGGGTTCATCTGATACAGCGGGCCGATTTCCAGCACCCAGTTGGTGTCGACGATTCCGGCCAGCACGCGGATCGAGTCACCGCCCTTGCCCAGCGCCATCACCGTGTCGCCTTCATAGATGCGGCGGCGCTGGTCATCGTCCAGGTCAGCCTGGTCCAGCGCCAACAGATGCAAGTCGAAACCAAAGCCCTTGTCGATGCGCAGAGCTTGCAGGCGCGCCGGTTGCTCATCGACCGGAAAACGCACCAGCTCGTCGATCAGCAGGTAAATAGTGGCTCGCGCCAGTTGCTCGGTGATCTGCTGCACCTCGCCACTCAGCAGCAGCGGTTCCTTGTCACTCAACTGACGATAGACCCTGGCGGCGTGCGGGCCGATCTGCTCGACCACCACCTGCCCACGCGCCAGACGACCGCGCGCGCCGCTGTCCAGTCCAGCCTGCTCGATGCTTTGCAGGCTGAGGGGAATGCCCAGCAAGCGCTCCCAGATCGCCAGAGCGCGGCGGCGCTCGATGTCGTTGAGCGGCACAAGGTTATCGGCCATCACCGTAAAGGTGCCGTGGGCCAGACGTTCGCGGTATTGCTCGCCGCGCGACTGATTGAGCACATGCAGGGCGAACACGCCAAGTAGCGCGACCAGCACCAGTACGCCGAGCATGCCGCCGTAGATCCGCAGAAAGATCGAGTTCATAAGGTCAGCCGCTGAACACGTGGCCGCTCATGTCCTGCGCCGCTTCGGGCACAAACAGATAGCCCTTGCTGCGCACGGTCTTGATCAGACGCGGGTGGATGGGGTCGTCGCCGATTTTCGGGCGGATACGCGAGATACGCACATCGATAGAGCGATCCTGCCCGTCATAACCCACACCGCGCAGCGCAGTGAAGATTTCCTCGCGGGACAGCGTGCGCCCGGCATTGGCCACCAGCAGCCACAGCAGGTCGAACTCGGCGCCGGTCAGCTCGATGCTCTGCTCGCGCAGCCAGGCCTCGCGCAGGGCGTTGTCCACCACCAACGGGCCGAACACCAGCCGCCGCAGCTCTGCTGCAGGCACCTGCGGCGCTTCACTGCGGCGCAGCAAGGCATGAATACGCGCCAGCAGCACGCGCGGATGCACCGGTTTACAGACGAAATCGTCAGCCCCGGTATCCAGCCCCTGAATATGATCGGTGTCATCGGTACGCGCGGTGAGCATCAGAATCGGCCCGTCGTAACGGTCACGTACCGAGCGGCAGATACTGAAACCGTCCTCGCCGGGCAGCATCAGGTCGAGAATCACCAGATCCGGCTGTTCGGCGATGATTCGCGCCGCCGCCAGCGCGCCATTGCCCTCAATGCTCACGCGCAGGCCGTTGTTGTGCAGGTAATCGCTGGTCAGCTCGGCCAGTCGCTGGTCATCTTCGACAATCAGTACATGCCAGGTGTGTGGCTCCAAAGCAATCTCCCCTTGTTGTGGTTGACCCATTGTTGTTATTCAAAACAAGGGTTGCGGCACCGCGTCGCAGGCGAGTGTAGCAACCGCCGCCCACCTCGCACGACACCCGACGCGGCTTAGCACATCACATGCCAGACAGGTCTTGCAGCAGCGTTTTTTTGTGATAGGGTTCGCGCCCTCAAAAATCAGCAACCTGTCGCCAGCACCTACAGAAATCGGTGACAAACGGTCACGATCCAGTAGTTATGCGGCCTACACGCATGGTGTGCGATTCATACACAAACTACACACACTTTATCCACAGGCGGTGCGTTGCAATTCATGTCCAAAACGCATTATCTTGTAGCCCGGCGACGAGACACACCCTACATGTGGGGTTTTGCGCAAAAACACCAGCACAACTCAAATGGGAAATTCAAGCATTTTTGTTGCGTCTGAGGGGTTGAACTTCAAGCCGGTTTAGGTACCCAAACCGCTCGCGCTTGAGCCAGAGCCATCCCGTACACGTTTTGCAACATCGAACACGCATTCTTCATCAGATTTTCAAAGGATCGGGCATAGCCCGGTCCTTTTTGGCTTCAAAACCTGGAAGCGGCTGCACCTCCCGCTTCCACCTTCGTTTTGGAGCCCTTGAGTCGCCTTTTGCGACTTACTGCTCGAAACGAAACGGTGGGCAGCAATGCCCGAACAAACTTAAAGGAACGTGGAGTCACACATGCAAACAGACACAACTCGCGAGAACTCGCCGACCGGCGCGCCGCAGGCCAGCCAGACCCCACAGGACCTGTCTGCCACTGCTCCCGGTCAACTGCGCGTGATCAAGCGTAACGGCACTGTCGTTCCTTACACGGATGACAAGATCACCGTTGCCATCACCAAGGCGTTTCTTGCAGTTGAGGGCGGCAATGCTGCCGCCTCGTCGCGCATCCACGACACCGTTGCACGCCTGACCGAACAGGTCAGCGCCACGTTCAAACGGCGCATGCCTTCGGGCGGCACCATCCACATCGAAGAAATCCAGGATCAGGTCGAACTGGCGCTGATGCGTGCCGGCGAGCAGAAAGTGGCTCGCGACTACGTCATCTACCGTGATTCGCGCGCCAAGGAGCGTGCCGTTCGCGCCCCTGAAGATCAGGTCCAGGCTCACCCGTCGATCCGCATCACCCTCGCCGACGGCAGCTTTGCGCCGCTGGACATGGGTCGCCTGAACACCATCGTTACCGAAGCGTGTGAAGGCCTGGCTGAAGTCGACGCCAACCTGATCCAGACCGAAACCCTGAAAAACCTGTACGACGGCGTGGCGCTGAAAGACGTCAACACCGCACTGGTCATGACCGCGCGTACCCTGGTCGAGCGCGAGCCGAACTACTCGTTCGTCACCGCCCGCCTGCTGATGGACACCCTGCGCGCCGAAGGCCTGGGTTTCCTCGGTGTCGCCGACAGCGCCACCCACCACGAAATGGCCGACCTGTACGCCAAGGCGCTGCCTGCCTACGTCGCCGCCGGTATCAAGTTCGAACTGCTCAACCCTGTGCTGGCCGAATTCGACCTCGAAAAACTCGGCAAGGCTATCAACCACGAGCGCGATCAGCAGTTCACCTACCTGGGCCTGCAAACCCTGTACGACCGTTACTTCATCCACAAGGATGGCGTGCGTTTCGAACTGCCACAGATCTTCTTCATGCGTGTGGCCATGGGCCTGGCGATCGAAGAGAAAGCCCGTGAAGACCGCGCCATCGAGTTCTACAACCTGCTGTCGTCGTTCGACTACATGTCCTCGACCCCGACGCTGTTCAACGCCGGTACCCTGCGTCCACAGCTGTCCAGCTGCTACCTGACCACCGTGCCGGATGACCTGTCGGGCATCTACCACGCGATCCACGACAACGCCATGCTGTCCAAATTCGCAGGCGGCCTGGGCAACGACTGGACGCCGGTTCGTGCGCTGGGCTCGTACATCAAGGGCACCAACGGCAAATCGCAAGGCGTCGTGCCGTTCCTGAAAGTGGTCAACGACACCGCCGTTGCGGTCAACCAGGGCGGCAAGCGCAAGGGCGCTGTCTGTGCCTACCTGGAAACCTGGCACATGGACATCGAAGAGTTCATCGAGCTGCGCAAGAACACCGGTGATGACCGTCGTCGTACCCACGACATGAACACCGCCAACTGGATCCCTGACCTGTTCATGAAGCGCGTCTTCGACGACGGCCCGTGGACCCTGTTCTCGCCATCCGAAGTACCGGACCTGCACGACCTGACCGGCAAGGCCTTCCAGGAGCGTTACGAGTACTACGAAGCGCTGACCGAATACCCAGGCAAGATCAAACTGTTCAAGACCATCCAGGCCAAGGATCTGTGGCGCAAGATGCTCTCGATGCTGTTCGAAACCGGCCACCCTTGGCTGACCTTCAAGGACCCGTGCAACCTGCGCAGCCCGCAGCAGCACGTGGGCGTGGTTCACAGCTCGAACCTGTGCACCGAGATCACCCTGAACACCAACAAGGACGAGATCGCGGTCTGCAACCTGGGCTCGATCAACCTGCCGAACCACATCGTCAACGGCAAGCTGGACACCGACAAGCTCAAGCGCACCGTCGATGTAGCGGTACGCATGCTCGATAACGTGATCGACATCAACTACTACTCGGTACCGCAGGCCAAGAACTCCAACCTGCGCCACCGTCCGGTCGGCCTGGGCATCATGGGCTTCCAGGACGCGCTGTACCTGCAACACATCCCGTACGGTTCCGATGCTGCCGTGCAGTTCGCCGACACCTCCATGGAAGCGGTCAGCTACTACGCCATCCAGGCGTCCTGTGACCTGGCCGACGAGCGCGGTGCCTACGAGACGTTCCAGGGTTCGCTGTGGTCCAAAGGCATCCTGCCGCTGGATTCGCAACAGATCCTGATCGAGCAGCGTGGCGAGAAGTACATCGATGTCGACCTGAAGGAAACCCTGGACTGGGCGCCGGTTCGTGCCCGTGTGCAGAAAGGTATCCGTAACTCGAACATCATGGCCATCGCACCGACCGCCACCATCGCCAACATCACTGGCGTGTCGCAGTCGATCGAACCGACCTATCAGAACCTGTATGTGAAATCGAACCTGTCCGGCGAATTCACCGTGATCAACCCGTACCTGGTTCGCGACCTCAAGGCTCGCGACCTGTGGGACTCGGTCATGATCAACGACCTGAAGTACTACGACGGTTCGGTACAACAGATCGAGCGCATCCCGCAGGAGCTCAAGGAGCTTTACGCGACTGCCTTCGAAGTGGACACCAAGTGGATCGTCGACGCGGCAAGCCGTCGGCAGAAGTGGATCGACCAGGCTCAGTCGCTGAACCTGTACATCGCTGGCGCTTCGGGCAAGAAGCTGGACGTGACCTACCGCATGGCCTGGTACCGTGGTCTGAAAACCACCTACTACCTCCGTGCCCTGGCCGCGACCAGCACCGAGAAGTCCACCGTCAACACTGGCAAGCTCAACGCAGTATCGAGCGGCGGCCACGGCCCGGACGACTCGGCGATCACCGCCCCACGTCCAACCGAAGCAGCACCTGCCGGCCCGGCCCCAGTGCCAAAGGCTTGCGCAATCGACGAGCCGGATTGTGAGGCTTGCCAGTAAGGCAACCGCACCTCGCCCCCACAGCACAGGTATATCTGGAGATATACCTGTGAGAGATAGACCTGTGGGAGCGAGCTTGCTCGCGAAGAGGCCGGTAAGGGAAATCTACCCTTACCGCCCGCCTCCTCACCCAAAGGCCTCAAAAGCCAAAAATTCATGTTCCTTGCGCGCAACACCTTAAAAGCAAGCAACACCCCCTCTGGATCCAACAGGCCAGTCCACCCGACTGACCCTCAAGCAGGAGAATTACACCATGCTGAGCTGGGACGAATTCGATAAGGAAGACGGCGAAGTAGTCGCCAAAGCGACCAACGCCGGTCACGCCAACGAAGCCAACATGGACCGCCTCGACAGCGCCGGTGGCCTGGCTGCACAAGAAGCCCGCGCCGTTACCGCCGCTGACTCCGCTGCCCTGATCCGCGCCAAGAAAGCGCTGGACGCACTGGACGTCGCTGAAGGCCTGGCCGAACTCGAAGGCGCCAGCGCCCGCGTCGCCGTTGACGAAAAAATGATGATCAACTGCCGCGCCGACCTCAACCAGCTCGTACCTTTCAAGTACGACTGGGCCTGGCAGAAGTACCTGGACGGTTGCGCAAACCACTGGATGCCGCAAGAAGTCAACATGACCGCCGACATCGCCCTCTGGAAAAACCCGGAAGGCCTGACAGACGACGAGCGCCGTATCGTCATGCGCAACCTGGGCTTCTTCTCCACTGCCGACTCGCTGGTTGCCAACAACCTGGTGCTGGCCGTGTACCGCCTGATCACCAACCCGGAGTGCCGCCAGTACATCCTGCGCCAGGCCTTCGAAGAGGCGATCCACACCCACGCCTACCAGTACTGCATCGAATCGCTGGCCATGGATGAAGGCGAGATCTTCAACATGTACCACGAGATCCCATCGGTCGCTAAAAAAGCAGCCTGGGGCCTGAAGTACACCCGTTCGATCTCCGATCCGAAGTTCGAAACCGGCACCGTAGAAACCGACAAAGAGCTGCTGCGCAACCTGATCGCCTACTACTGCGTACTGGAAGGCATATTCTTCTATTGCGGCTTCACCCAGATCCTCTCCATGGGCCGCCGCAACAAGATGACCGGCGTCGCCGAGCAGTTCCAGTACATCCTGCGCGACGAGTCCATGCACCTGAACTTCGGCATCGACGTGATCAACCAGATCAAAATCGAAAACCCGCACCTGTGGGATGCCGAGATGAAAGAAGAAGCCACGCAGATGATCCTGCAAGGCACCCAGCTGGAAATCGAATACGCCCGCGACACCATGCCCCGCGGCGTGCTGGGCATGAACGCGGCGATGATGGAGGATTACCTGAAGTTTATCGCTAACCGTCGTTTGAGCCAGATTGGCTTGAAGGAAGAGTATCCAGGGACGACCAACCCGTTCCCTTGGATGAGCGAGATCATGGACCTGAAGAAAGAGAAGAACTTCTTTGAAACTCGTGTTATTGAGTATCAGACTGGTGGGGCGTTGAGCTGGGATTGAGCTTCATAATTATAATATGAAAAGAAAAAAGACCACTTATGTGGTCTTTTTTTAGTAGAAAAATTGAAAAATATCACACCTGCACAATCGACAGTCATTGTGACACTCTCAACAAAAAAATGCGATTCTCAGCCCAAACGCAGCCCCTGTTTTAAAGATGTTTTATTCATAGCCGCAATTGTACTGTACAGAATTTCTTTTTATCCACAATTAGTCTCACTAAAGCTTATGCCGAAAGCTCAAAATCGCTTGAAGGCTTCCTAGCTTTATACATTGATGCAATATTATTTTTTGCTTAAGCATATTTTTTGACTCTACAAAGGACTCTAAAGAGAAAATAATTTATGGAGTCGAAACAATATACATGAACCAAAAGTGCTATAAAAGCCTTATAGAACAAAGCCTTTATATAGCAATGGCTTTTTTAGACTGCATCTATTTGATGCATATTCACAATGACTACTTCCGGAGAAACTAGTATCGGCGTAAAAAACTTTGGGGGTCGCTCGCTCACAGAGATACAGCTTATAACCACTGCCTACATATCAATAATATAGCTAGCCAAATACCTCTCCAGACAATCAACTGAAGAACTTACAAATACAAAGAACTCTACAACTAAAGCCATACAAGCTTAGAGAGCCTAAACTTTAACACCACCAAAAATATCAATTCTCAAAAAAATCATAACCTTTATAAAAACCAATAAATTATTAAAAAATTAAGAACCATGAAATATCACGCATCTTAAATTCAAATACCCCCACAACTTCCGCCACTTAGAGCTTTAATCCTACAGAACCTCAACAACGCCATTGTAATGACCTAATAATTCCGGACACTCATTTAGGCGAGAACATCGCCACATAGAGATGTCTGATGCCCCAATAACGCTGCACCTTCGCCACTAAGTTCAAACATGAGGCCGCGGACCTATTGCTCGATCAGTGCTATAGCCGTGTCGAAGCCTCGCGCTCGCTTGAGATAATCGAGTCTACGCTACGTTGAGGATGAGCCAGCTCCAGCAGGGGCGCAATTTCGGCCACACCAGTTCATGATGGCCCTACACCGCTCAATACGAAAAGACATAACTTCGTATCTAGGATAAGTTAAACACTACAATCGTGCCCTCGATGTTATTTTATGCATCATCGATCTCTGCATCTTTTTGCTCTTTAAAACCTAGGCGCTTTACTTCCTCAAGGATGGCTGCACCGTGTTTTGCCTGCTTAATACTTACATTACCCGATGTACCCACCAGCCTACCTATCGAAAAAGCAAGACTTCTCTGCCAAGGCTGGAGATTATTTGTTTCCTTTGACCACTTGGCAATTTGATACCACATGTCAGCGCGAACGTCTGTAACGGATGTGATTAATTGCTGCTCATTTTCATTAGGAGCACTTACGCCTTGATTTCCTTTCAACGAACCCGTTTTTCTTGAAAAATCGATAAGTTCTTTCCCTAATGCGGAGCCAATATTAAAATTTGAACCCCTGATCTTTTCCCAGCATTCTTTGCGCTTACACCACTCAGTAACATTCTTTCCATTGGGCGGACTTACGATGATACGGTGCACGGCCATTGAGACTTCTTGAATAACATCATGAAGCACTGGTGAAATATCTTGGTTTTTCCAGATACCGTCGAGATCTATGCATTGAGATGTACGATTGGATATCCAAGCTATTGTATATGTAACAATGTTAGCCTTATACCCACCAAAACTTTTTTCACGCACAATGCGGTCAGCTTTATTAAAGATAATAGCCTTGGCTATCAGATGCTCAAAATATCGTACGTCAACGTCAACCCGCCCACGCTCCTTAAGCCTGATGGCAAAATCATTAAAGTTTTTCTGAGCCCCTAAGCTGACAACGTGTGGAAGCTGCATCCAAGTATTTTCGTATTTCGCCAAGTCAGTTTTTGTAAATTTTTGACGTGTGGGGAACGTCGCGTCAAACTGTCGTTTTCTGGCATGCGTTCCTTCTCTCGCTTTGGCGTCGAGATACTGCCCTCTTGCCCGCTCGTAAAACCATTTGGATTGCTTGCTGGAACCGTCTACTGCTGGTGCCCAGACAGTTCTGGAGAGCCCTTCAATTTCTACATGGAATGGATCATTAGCATAAAAATCGGCGTCGTTGACTTTATTCTGGCTGTTGGCAAACCGGGAGATCAGCGGAACAATATGCTCAAGCTGGTCTTCAGGAATGACAGATATTTTTGCTTGAACAAAAATCCCTTGGAGGTCAGCTTTGTCTTTCTTTGCCGTGTAGTAAAGGGAGGCAGTAGTCTGGCCTCCATTCACAATTTGCAGGTTACGAATCTTTGTAATTGACAAGCCATCCTTGCCGAACTCAATATTATCTGCAGTGGCCGACACTCCATTGTTGTAAGCAAAAAAGCGATGAGGCTCTTCCAGAATAGTTTTTCTAATCCCTTTATTGACATTACCACGGGCCTGTAAAAAAGACCTGACATTACGTTCAAGAAGACGTGGACCGTACTTTTCATAGATACCAGCTAGAACGTCCCCGGGAATTACTGCGAGATAGCCTTTATAGTCCGAATTTGGATCGACCAGAGAAAGACAGGAAATATTCTCTCCGAACTCTTCCGTAAAATCAATCTCGATGGGTTCAAACTTCTTTCCGGAGGTGGCAAGGCGATATAGCCGTGCAGCATCCCATACATGCAGTGTAACTGAGATGTCTCCACCTTCTTCCGGGTGAAAGATATCCTGATTCACGACTCCATCCGTCAAGAGAAAGATTCTACAGCTGGCGAGGCTATCCCTTAGCTCATGTATTCGCTGAAAGGCGTCGTAGCTTTCCGACGACTCTTCAAGGGTGCTGTGAAAACCAGTCAAGCCCTTGCGCAGACAGGTTTCGGCCTGCCTGAAAGCAGCTTCGCACTGCGCTTTTGTTACAGTAACGGGGGGAGTCTGCTGATTGAATAAAGCTACAAAAATATCTAGACCATCCTCATCCTGGTTTACGTTGTAACCATTCAGCTGCATGCCCCGAGATTTATAGAAGCATATATTTACGTCTTCGACTTCACCTGCTTCAATTAGGTAGTCAGCAACCGTTCGCGTGAACTTATCTATCTTGAAGCCGCCGTATTCAGAATCACTTGTACCTGCTAGGATATCCTGTATGAGATCCTCACAGAATGAATTAAGTCCCTCCTTTTCACTCATCAGCAGGCCTCCTTAATCAACAAAGCAAGCTCAGATAAGGGAATCTCATAGTTCTTACACTGCGCGACTGAAATTGAATACTTGACATCGCCAACACCTGCTCGAATCTCATTTTCGCGAATTCTCGGAAAATCTTTCTCCACAAGAAATACTGCAGACTCCCTAGTGGCGTATCCAGTAGAGTCATACTTGCTTCTCTGCGAGTCTATATACCCAGCTGCAATCAGCAGATTATTAAACTCAGACAACGCTCCAGTATGAAGAGAAAGGCGGGCGCGTATGTCATCTACCAAGGAAGGCAAGGTATCAGACCCTCTTTCAATGAGTGCGACTGAAATATAATAAAGATAGAGCTTCCCCACGGTTGTTTCGTCAAGCTGCTGCTCGCTTGTAATCTGGAGCTTCTGGTGCTGTTTCGATGCGCTGGTTTTTATCTCTACAGCTGCGTGTCCAAATTGAAAATCGTGCTGTCTGCTTCTGGGACCAGTCCATGAAATTACTGCTTTCTCTAAATTATGGGCTGAGCCAAAAGCGTGATTTTTAAGGAATCGGAGTTCGCCGTACAGCCCTCTCTGTGCCTCCTCAGACAGGCCATCATCTCCCTGCTTTTCAAAAAATGCCTGCCACAAGCGTACACGACTGAGAAAGCCAGCAATAACTTCTCTTTGTTTGGTGAGTGCATGAAGCTTGCTGTAGATGTCGTCCGCTATAGAGGCGAATATATCGTTGTACCCCACAGCTGAAGAGAAAAGTATCAGGCTCGCGTGGTTTGAAAGTATTTCATCCCCCGTAATCTGAACAGTGAAATACAGTCCACGAGACGCAGGGATGATTTCTGGTAACGGAGCGCTGTCCCTTGGCACCTCAAGAATGAAAGTGCGCAGCATTCCTGGAGCTCTAACGCCAATGAACATGGGGCATATGGCATTCAGGCCGATTAGGCGCTTGGCAGTACCTGGCCCGATCTTGTTGAGCGCGGATGCATGAAGGTCGATCCATAGATCCTTAAACATCATCTTCGTCGTCCCCATAACGATCAAGCCAGTACTTAGTGTTGACCTGATATTCGACGGTAGTTTTGCTGCTGCTGGCAGGGAAGCTCATGGCCATGCCGATGATGGGCATGTCTGTGAACCGCTTCCCATCCAAAAGCACATTACTGGAGTCCAGCGGATAAATCAGAAGGAGCCCTCGCTCAGGACTTCTTGCTCGACGGATGAAGGGCCCACTTGGCGAAGTGGGCTGTACCTTATGTCGTGTTTCACCTTTTGCCCATGAGCCAATCGTGGCATTCAGAGCTGCATCGAATTGGAGATCGGTGAGATCTATATGCTGGTCCTCAGGACTAATGAGGTTGGCATTACGCAGCCAGTAAAGATCTTTATCTGACTGAACCTCATTACGCTCGATCAGTCCGGTCTGATGCCCGCCGATTGGTAGACTGGTCTTGGCCGTGCCACTCGATATCAGAACAACTGTCCAGCCCTTAAGCTCTCCAAAGTCATTGACCTTCTCGATGTATTTGCTGATGAGTTCGGGGTCAGCACCGCGCGAAAAGGGATGTATTTTAAATCCAGCCAGTAGTTTGTGAATTAGATCTGGTTTGACGTCGTTCCACAGGTAATTATTCTTCTTCTGAGCACTGAATAGGCCAAGACCGCTAATCCATTCATCGACTTGTCTGAAGTTATTTGCCTGTGTGTTTTTATTTTTATCAAAAACTATCGTCTGAGCCAAGCTGTCGGAAAATGTGACCTGCATTTTTTTGCCGCTTCTGATCTTGTTAGCGGCTGTAATACTCAGCCCATTGGCATGCGTTCTGACTTTTAGACCGTAAGCCTCAGGATCAAGATTACTAAGCTCCATAAGTTTAAATTCGCGCTTCAACTCTTCGGTTGCTACTGCGATATGCTGATACCAGCCTTCAATTTCTTTAGTAGTATAAAGACGGCACAAATCGAGATACCCTGGTCTATATCCGAACCAGCGCCCCATCTGAAGTAGGGTGTCATAGTTTTTGGCCGGACGACTATAATAACTAACACTCAGCCCATCAAGAGTAAGACCTCGTGAGAGTTTGTCACCTCCAACTGCGATAACATTCAGTCCTTTGGGATGCTCCGCATAGTCAAGTACACCTTCAGCCAAGCCATTAATACCTCTGACCTGGACTTTCAGTGCAGCCTCTGTAAGCTCTCTAAACACCTCGCTCCACTGGATCGGAGTTATAAGAGAATCACCCGTCAGCTCAATAATAGAAGAGGTTTTTTTAACAAAATCATCTTCCCAGAGCCTCTTCAATTCTGCGAGAAGATCCTTACATTGCGGCCCCGTATTAAACTCCAAGGTTCTTTGAATACTGACAAGCTCATCTCCAACTAGGCCAATGACCTGTTCTTGGACGTCATTGAATCTGGTGACATGAATAAGCATTGTGTTGTGAACATTCTTCTGTCCCCTGACTCGGCGGGCAGCGCAGGACAGAATGAACATCCGGATCGCCTCGATCATCGTGTAAGGAAGGCAATCTACCGGAAGATTCTTTTTGTGTTTGGCAGGGAAAAACTGCTCGGCATCTTCGGCGTGTTTGATCAGTGGAAGGCTCTTATCTACGGAAGCCAGGCCGTCGATGCTTTCTGAAAGCCCAAAAACTTTGGTCGCCCCGATATAATTATCCGGCGGATTGATATAGTAAATAAAATTTCGTGGGAACAGATCCTCGCCATATTTCGATTTCTCACTCCCATCATCAGGTGGCAAAATAAAAATATTAGCGAAAGGTGTGGCTGTATACCCAATGTATGAACTCTGGGAAAACGTCTTGAGTATTTTCCTAATAGCTTGGTTGATTGCAGTAGGGTCTTCTTCAGGATCTTTGGTGTTTACGGATGCGTTATCAGCTTCGTCATCAAGTAACAGCAGAGGAATACCATTAACAATTTTACCCCCTGTTTCGGGATTGGTTTGCCCCTGCCCTTCGACCCAAGTCAGTATTCGGTTGAGAACGGATGTGTTTTTTTTGACGACAAGAAGAAGAGGATTCCCTCCCAACTGGGAGTTTGTGCCCTTCCTAGCCCTGAAATCACCACCGTGAGCACTATAAGTAAGGGGTTGAACAATCAGTTGTCCATGGTCTTCAATCTTTCCTACTCCAATGCGGCTTCCGTTCTCATGAAACTTTCCGATTTCACTTTCAAAACCAAGAAATTCAGCATCGAGTCGGGATTGCGTCTGGCTGCGGAGGTCATTCGTCATACCAGCCATCACAATGACGAGCTTGTACCCGGCATCTACGGCCTTGCAGATGAGCCCAGTGTAGTTTGCTGTTTTTCCTGACTGTACATCACCGACAACCATTCCGCGCCGGTCCCATGCACCTGACTGCGCAGGGTTTCCGATGTCACCCAAGGTAGCATCTGTGACTTGATCCAGTTTTCCGGTGACAACAGAAGACCAGCTCTTCTCTTCTTCCAGATACTGGCGATAACGCTTCCAGAACCCCCAGCTGATCTCGGTTTTACGTTCTGGAAGCCAGTTTTTATGTTTTTTATCACGCAATACAGATGGATCAGGCTGCCATACGCTGACCTGACTGGAAATTTCCCGAAACAGCAGATTGCGGTCAATTTCCTCAACCAGTCCTGCCGCTTCAAAAGCGTCGAGTAGAGCATTAATTTCTTTTGAGATTTGTTCAGAAGTGACGGTCTCTTCTTTTCGAAGCCTTTTCATAACCGTTGCCTTGACTTCATCGTATCCGTACTTATCCATCTAAATACCTCCTTCGGGCTCTTCTCTAAAGGCTTCTACAAACTCAGGTGTCTGGCTGAATGGCTCCATCGTTACGAGACGATCAAATATTTCTTCCCGGCTGAAGCCGTTTTTCTGGAATGAGCTGTAAATCTTCTGCAGGAGAGGCCTTACCTCTGAGTATTTTGCGCCCTCCAGCGGGCCGCCCATCCTGTCTGGCTCTTCAGAACTGGTGATTATAATATGGGACGCAGGAATGGTCTCCTCCAGCAGGCGCAGAATGGGCTCAATTTTGTCGGCCCCGATTTCGCGGAGAGAAGACTTAATAAGAGGGTGCTCACGGTTTATCTCGTAGAAATATTTTCCGTGCCTTGTCTTCTGCTGCCAAAGAAAGACATGGCCCTGAGATGACCTTCTGGCAATGACCTTTCCTCGATGGCGATATACCTGAACAGCCTGCTCTCGCGTCAGTTTGGCAATTCTCTTCAGATCTGCTCGGAGATAGCCAGGAGGTCTGGCCCGAGATTTCTTAACGTCTATCTGCCACTCATCATCCATGCTGTTGGGCAGGTCGATCTGGATTCTTGCAAGCTTATGGTGCTCTTCCTTCTGAAAACCGAGCCCCAACCAGTCACCAGAAACGAGGAGACGTTCATTTCTATAAATATAGAAGCCCTGCTGAGCATTCCAACCTTGGGGGCCCGAAGCCGCGCGGTGCGTATCCTGAGTCAGCTTAGATAGGTGCGGAAGCACGTAAGGAGTGACGGAGAGCTGTGCGCCATTGCAGAAGAGCTTTTCCGAGGGGAGCTCCTGAGTTGCCTTTTCTCCCTTCAGGAATGGGTTCCATCCTTCAATCCTGCGGCCATTAATGAAGATGTTAATGCCGCCCCGCTTTTCCAAGTAACGATGAAATACCATTGCAAGATGCTCTTTGACTTCTTCAATGGCTTCAAGAAAACGCTTGTAGGCCTTATTGTCATCAGCTCCCGTAGAGCCGGTAACGCGATCCATCTCTTCCCATAAAACTATCGTGCCCTGCTGAGCTATCTGCTCTCCCACCTCCATGAGCCGGTCTCGGTTAACTTTTTTCAGGAGACGCCATTCCCCTGCAGAATTGATGTAATCAAGATCCCAGCAGCGAGCAGCAGAGGTGCCGGTTTCTGTCTTGGATATAACAGACATTCGCCTGCATTGAGAGAATGAAGCAGTCTTGAGCCCCAGTCCAAACCTGCCAAGGTCTCGCGGCTCTCGGTCCTCTAGCGGGCTTTTTGAGCCAGGCCTCATCGCCGCCACCAACTCATTTTCGGTCATTCCTCTGCCATCATCTCTAATGGATATAAAGGATTGAGCACCATCCCACTCAAACCTGATACAAACGTTTTTTGCTATGGCAGAAATGCTGTTATCTACAAGGTCAGCAACAGCAGTACGCAGACTGTATCCGAAGGCCCTCAGTGACTCGACGAGAGCAGAGGGCTCTGGCTGTGCCACATCATAATCATCCGGTGACAGCTCAATGTCGGGAGCTCTTTCCATTTTCACCCAAGAACCCTCTCAGCAGGTTTTCAATTATATCGCTGCTTTTTGTTTCGCACTCCCAGATTATGAGGTGTCTCCAACCTAATTCTGAAAGTTGTTTTTTTACTACTTCGTCACGACGAACATTTGCTTCAAATTTTTTTGTCCAGAACTCTTCTCTGGATTTTGGCGTATACGCAAATTTGCATCCAGGATGCCTGTGCCAAAAACAGCCATGAACAAAAATAACGGACTTGAACTTGGCTAATACAATATCTGGCTTTCCCGGCACGATTGCGCTATGCAGTCTGTATCGATACCCCATTCGAAAAAGTACTTTTCGCACTGCCAGTTCCGGAGCGGTGTCCCGTGACCTGATACGGGACATATTCCAACTGCGCTTTTGGCTGGTCAGCCTGTCTACCATTGTTAGTCCTTAATTCTTTCTAGAACATCTCTAACTATAATTGCAATCTTTAAGGCTAGATATGCCGGGACTGCATTCCCAACCTGATGATACTGCTCGGTTCTCGGACCTTCGAAAAAGTAGTTATCCGGAAAAGTCTGTAGTCTGGCTGCCTCTCTGACCGTAAGGCTTCGGCACTGAGATGGATCATAGTGTATGAAATAATGTCCATCTTTTGATATATGAGAAGTCACGGTTGTTGATGGCTTATGCGCAAGCTGAACCCTGAAGCGGTCATTAAACATTTTCCCGCTAACGCCAACTTTTACGTTTTTATGATTGGGCAATAGAAGCGTCGGAAAATCCGCAAGCACAGGAGAGGTTCCGAATGTTTTCGCATAGGAGGCTGCGAACAGGTATCGGTAAAGATCATCTCTCATATGAGAGCGCGCATCATGATGGGTCAGCGTCATAAGCCGGTCATCCCCATACCAGCTGGTCATTGTCTCTGGCATTACGTATCGATTCGAGCATTTTTGCGATGGGAGGCGCGATGTCGGAGAAACGTAATTTTTCATTATTTCTGAAACAGCATAATCTGAGCCGGTAGACATTTTGTACCAAAGTGTCGTGCTTGCCGACCGAACTATCTGCTGCCACCGCTCTGCGCTGTCCTCATCCTTTGTCACACCGCTTCGAAGGCGCGGCAAACCTCCGATAGTGGCTTGAACACTTGGAGATTCTCGTTTTGTCAGGATCTCTGGCACTACCTTTATATCGTCACGAATCCCAATGATGAAGATTCGGTGTCTTGCCTGCGGAATTCCATACTCTTCAGCTTTGACGAGAAATGAAGCGGGGTCAGCTCCTATACTGAACTCACCTTTTTCGCTGAGAGAGTAGAGGCGATATGTAAGCCCGTTATCACTTTTCCCAATGGCGGATTTTGGATGCGTCAGATCGCGCAGAATCTTTTGGATTACAGGCTCGCCTTTTACGCTTGCAGAAAGCAGCCCTTTTACATTTTCCATCACAAACACTGGCGGATTGTGATCAACAATGATCTTCAAATACTCACGGTACAAAAAGTGTCTTTTATCGTCTTCAAACTCAGGAGAGCCACTCATCCTGGAGCGCCCGACGAGAGAGTATGCCTGACAGGGAGGACCACCAATCAGGACCCATTTTTTTGTATTTCCTAATCGTGTATTTATAATTTTTTGAACGGTATCATGGTTTTCTGGCCCGAGGGAAATGCAAAGTGCCGAACCTTCAACTTTTTTCCATTGTTCTGGATATGCTGCAATCAGCTCTTCTTTAGTTAATTTTCCGCTAATGTATTCATAGTACTCTTTCGGAGCCTTACCTTTTCCAAACAAGCGGAAGAAATGTCTGAGCGTGAGGGTTTTATGGGCAACCTCGTTATGCTCTATCGACACAATGCTGTGAAACGACGAAACCCCATTTCCATTGTGCAGAGCGGAAAAGCCTTCCCCCAGCCCACCAGGACCGGCGAAGAGATCAACTATTGGGTAAGAAATGTTAGTCACTCTCATTCCATATAAATCTTTAATTTTGTCCGACCATAGGCTCTGCAGTCTGGCCTGATCGGCTTCCTCACCGATACGTCACCTAGCGAGCTTCTGATCAAGGCCGCCTGCTTTCGGTTTGCTGATCAATCCAGTTCTCTATCGCCTCTTTTCTGAACCGCCAGCTACCTCCCACTTTGAAGCCGGGAATCTTTCCCTCAGCGGCAAGCCGGTAGGCCGTCTTCTCCGCGAGTTTGAGGTACTCAGCGACTTCTTTAAGGGTCATTATCTCTTCAGGCATCCCATGCGCCTCTATTTTGATAATTGAGAGAATAGAGGAAAATCGGGAAATGACCAATTATAAACGTGAACCTCTGCGCCTCTTGGCTGGGTTCTCTAACGTGATGACGATAGGGAGCATTTGAGCTAGCCAGATCAAGCTGAAGCCCTGTTAATGGTCACAAAGCGCACGTCACCTGCTGCAAGCAGCTCGTCAAATCGAGCTTTCAGCGCTGATCGGCTACCAGCATTCTTAACAAGAAAAGGCTGATCAAGGATCTGCAACGTCGCTTCGACTGTGGCGTAGGTTTTCCCCGTACCGGGCGGACCGAAGAAAATCTGATTGAGCGAAGGCATTGCCGAACGTCCTTGTAGGAAAAGTCCGACAACAGTATCTAGATTGCCAGCATGGGTAAAGCGAAGCCTCGGTGGTGTGGTGTTTATGTGGCAGCCTTGAGAATGCGACGCAGAGCGTCGCGAACTGGATTCCTACGCGGAGCGTTGGAACGATATGGGTTGCTGAGCCCGATACCTCGCCTGAAGATCGGAAACCCCTGACAGCCTCTCCCTCCTTGGTCCGATATCGACACGCTGCCAGCGCCAGCATCATGTACGCCGGTGCCTAAGAAACACCCAACGTAGATGCAGTGAGTTCACGCATAGCTTCAGATTCCAATCGTTCTAATCAAACGGGAATCTCGGCTTTGCTGATTCGCTCAGTTGGGTTTTCTTACGCCCGCTCTACGTTGGTCTTTAACGTCATTTCAGTTCATACGTAGAGGTCAGCATGTTAAGCAATCTATTTCAGGCCAGTGCTCGTCAGCCGCGCGAGGTGTGTGCCGGTTTCACCCCAACCCCCTTCCACCGCCACAACCGTCAACTCCTCGCCCTCCTCCTCGAAAACCAGCCCTGGTTCAGCGCCCGAGATCTCGGTCGTATGATCGGTTGGCCGTTGAACGAGCGAACGCTGCGCAAGCTGGATGCTGACCAGCACCGGATGATCACGCTCGACCTGCACGGCGAAGCACAGCCAGAGCTGATGGTCAGTGAGTCAGGGGCGTACGCGATGATGCTACATCACTATCACGCGGAGAATCGTGGGTTGCGGCAGTGGCTTACCAACGAGGTGGTGCCTGCGTTGCGGGATGGGCAGGTGCCGTTTGATGACTGCACGCCGCACCTGAGCATGCTGCAGTGGCCGGGGTTGTCGGTGAGTATGTTGCACTGGCACAGCGAGCCGTGGATAAGGTTGCGGGATATGCCGATGCTGTTGGCGCATCCGCAGATGCAGGTTGAGGGGCGACCACATAGTTTGGGCAGGTCCTGGTGGCGGGCGGTGCTGCCTGCTTCTCGGCTGGGTTGAATGCGTGGTGATGGCCGTGCCGTGTGGGTAACGGCCATTGTGTCTCGTGGGATCAGTCTTTCAGGCGGCGGCGGTAGTCGCTGATCATTTCTTTGGTGACATCTTCCTTGTAGCAGATCGGTGCGTAACCGCCTTTGCGGCTGTACGCGCTGCGTTTGCCGCATTGGCTGCCATTGCGAGCGGAGTTGTAGGGGCACGGACAATTGCCGGGGTAGCTGTCGATGGATTCCTGGATGATGGCTTTGACGATTGAGGCGTCTGTTACCTGGGCTTCTCTGGCGTTTGCGGAGAAGGCACAGAGTAATGCGAGTATGGCGACGAAGCCTGTCCCTGTCTTTTTCATGGCTATTCCTTAGCGAGTGCAGACGAGTGTCTGTTGCAAAGTTTTACCATGATGCTATTAGGCCATCAAATTTTGTTTATTGAGGTGATCTGGTGGAGGCATGGCTAGGCCGAGCCTGAAATTTGGTTCGCAAATGATGTACCGCATACATAGGTTTTGCTGCCGGTTCCCGGCAGATCGCGAACAAGTTCGCTCCTACGCCCTCCGGGCAGAAGCCTGGATTTGTGAGTGACCCAGCATTCGCGTGATGGCTTGGATGTGACGCAGAGCGTCACGAAATGCGTGCCAACGCGGAGCATTGGCACGATAGGTATTACCGAGTGCCTGCGGGGCTACTACACCCCGCAGGCATCCTCCATTAGAACTGCCAATCCAGCGACAGACCCACGCCGTGGGTTTTATCCCGTGCACCGAGCAAGCCGTTGTAGTCCAGGTTGATGCGTGCATCCTTGCCCAACGCCAAGCTAGCGCGGGCACCGACTACGGCGGCGTCGCGGTCCATGGAGACGCTTTGTACGTTGAAGCTGTTGCCGGCGCTGGCGAAGGCCAGGTGTTGTTCGGCCGAGGTGGCGCTCAGGTTGTGCTGCCAGCCGAGGGTGGCGGAGACGTCGAGTTTTTGTGTGTCGTTGAGGTTGAAGCGGTTTCCGGCGCGCATGCCCAGGGTCGAGAGCACGGTGTCGCGGGTGTCGTCGCTGCCTTTGAGGGCTGTGGCGCCGCCTTTTTCGGTGAAGCTGTCGCTGTCGAAGTGTACGTAGGCCAGGTTGGCGAATGGCTCCAGTGCCAGCGGTTGCAGGTTCAGGCGGTAGGCGGCTTCGGTGAAGACCTGGCTTGACTGGGCGTCACGCTTGACCTTCTGGCGGTCGGAGAACGCGCCGAATTGCAGATCGCGTTTCACGTCGATGCGGTGCCAGCTGTGCGACGCGCCTGCGGTGAGGCGCAGTGCGCCCTGTTCGTGGCCGATGTAGGCGCCCAGGTGGTAGCTGTCTGCCGAGGCCCGCGAGTGGGTGTCGTCGCCCAGGCTCAGCGAGGTATCGCTGTAACCTGCCATCGCGCCCAGACGGGTGTGTTCGCTGATCAGGCCGTCGACGCCTGCCAGCAGGCCGCCCAGCGATGAGGTCGAGCTGGCGCTGTCGCTACTGCCGCTATTTTTGCCCCAGGCACCCAGCGCTTTGACCCACACCGAGTTATCTTCAGTGCCCGGTGCTGGCTGGTCGTACAGGCCTTCGACGCGCAGGCGATCACCCACGGCGTCGCGCAGTTGGCGGCTGTCGTTGATCAATTGCGTGGCGATGGCCGGGTGCACTTCGCCGGACAGTTGGGTGAATGCGCGGCGTGCGCTGGCGGCGTCCTGGCTGAGGATGATGCTCTCATAGACGGAGTTGCCCGCACTCAGTTGCTCAATGGCTTGGGCCACGCTGCGTTGATTGGACGTTTGCGCCGCGCTGGCGAAGCTGTCGCCATTGCGCTCCAGGGCCAGGGTTACGCCAGTGCCTGTGTAATTCAGGTTGCCGTCGAGGAATGCGTAGTTATCCGTCACCGAACCGAACTGACCCTGAATGCCGCCAGCCGCTTGCAGTACGTTGAACTGCTGACCCAGAACGCTGCGGGTCTGGTTGCTGCTGAGCAGTGCTGCGTTGTCGTTTTCCAGAGACAGGGCCATGTTGGCGCCACTCACGGTCGCGGTGCCGCCGACCACAATGCGGTCGCTGGCGGTGGGCGAGAATTCAACCGCGTAGGTCGAGCCCGGTGCCAGGTTGAGGTTGCCCGCCACTTGCAGGGTGCCGATGGAGTTGCCCGGTGCAATTGTGCCGCCACGGTTGGCGTTCAGCGACGCGATGCTACCGTTGCCACCCAGAATGCCGCCATTGTTGACGGTGACGGCAGAGGCCAGCGAGCCGTTGATGGCCAGGCGTCCTTGATTGACCAGCGTCGGGCCGCTGTAGCTGTTGGCCCCGCTCAGCACCAGGGTGCCGATGCCTTGCTTGGTCAGTCCGCCGTGACCGGAGATGCCGTTGCTCCACACATCCAGCCCGCATTGCGGCCCGGTGCAGGTGCGTTGGGTCGGTTTGCCTGCGTCGACAATCGCGCCGACACCGGGCAGGTCAGCCACGAACTGGCTGTCGCCGTAGGCGCCGTCGATGCGGAATTCGGCAGGAATATCTGCCTCGGTCACGAACATGCTCGGGCCGTTGATAGCCTTGCCGAGGTTGATCATGCCCCAGCCGTATAGCGCGTCGACGCCCGGTGCGCCAAGGTCGGTGGCGGTGGTCTTCAGCACGTCGGCGACCTGCGCGCCGGTCATGTACGGGAAGCGCTCCATCAGCACAGCCATACTGCCTGCGACATGAGGTGCGGCCATCGAGGTGCCGTTCTTGTTGGCCCAACCGACGGTGAGGTCTGCCAGGCTGGTGCCGTTAAGGACCGAGCTGTAGATGCGCGTGCCCGGTGCCGAAACGCAGAAGCTGGCGGTGTAGCCGCAGCGCGACGAGAAGGTGCTCAGGGTATACGGCGTGGTTGCAGCTGCGGCGGCGTCGGGGTTTTGTTGCAGGGCGGCGACGGTCAGCCAGTTGGGGGCGATCTCCGGTACGAAATAGCCGAGTCCGGCCATTGCGTCGGGGTTGTTGAGGTTGTAGTCGTTGCCTGCGGCGAAGATGGTCACCACGCCGCTGCGTGCCGCGTCGATGGCACCCTGATACGCGCCACCCGGACGCGTGCCGAGGATCTGGCGGATCTGGTCGAACTGCACTTGCGCGTCCTGCACGGTGAAGTGCGGGAACGCCGGATCGCGACCGCCCTTGCTGAAACGGTCGGTAATGCCGATGCCCCAGCTGTTGTTGATGACCCGTGCGCCGCTGTTGACCAGCGCGTTCCAGCCAGCCTGATACACCGCGCCGTCGTTGCCCAGCACGATGCCGTCTTCCGGGCCTGGGTCGCCGTTGTCGGCGCTGATGATTTGCGCGTTGTAAGCCACGCCATGCATCGGCCCGCCATCACGATCGCCACCGGCGATGCCGCCCACGTGGGTACCGTGGTTCCCGAGTTTGCCGCCGGAGTCCAGAGTCGGTGCGCCGTCGTAGCGGAACGCGTCGCCCGCCTTCACCGGGATGTACGGGTCGGTGTATTCACGGATACCGCTGGTGACCAGGTTGATCACCTTGTTGGTGCTGGAAAACTCTGGATGCGGGGCGTAGACCGGCTGGTCGAAGATGCCCAGTTTGATGTCCTTGCCCGAGTAGCCTGCAGCGTAGGCCTGATCCGCATTGATCGCGCCCAGGCCCCAGTCGGCATTGAATTCGGCACTGCGCCAGCTGGCCGCATTGCCCGCCTGCCCTGCTTCCACATAGGGTGCGGCATGTGCCACGCCCAAGGTCGCCAAGTAGCAGGCCAGTGCGCCGCAAGAGGCGCGGTTGATGGCGCGAATGGCCTGACCGAGGGGTTTGACAGAGGTGTGTCGGGTGGTGGATGCATCTTTCATGAAACGACCGTCCTTAGTTAACGCGCACGAATCTCCGCGCACATGCATCTGCATGCGCGTCGTTTTTTTGGTTTGAGGGTTGGTTTGGGTTGGGTAATGCCGGGTTTAGAACTGCCAGTTAAGGCTCAGGCCGACACCGTGGCTTTTTTCCCGGCTGGCCAGTTGGCCGCTGTAGTCGAGGCTGACCCTGGCGTCCTTGCTCAACGCTACGCTGGCATGAGCACCGACCAGCGCGGCGTCACGGACCAGCGGCGAGCTTTCGATACCGAAACTGCCACCGCCCGAGGCAAATGCCAGGTGCTGCTCGGAATCGGTGTTGCTCAGGTTGTGCTGCCAGCCGAGGCTGCCCGACAGGTCGATTTTCTGTCGGTCGCTGATCGCGATGGTTTTCAGTGCCCGCACGCCGAGAGTGCTCAGCACCGCATCGCGGTTATCGCTACCGGCAGACAGCGCCGCCGCGTCGCCCTTCTCGGTGAAGCTGTCGGTGTTGAGGTGGACGTACGCCAGATTGGCGAACGGCTCGAGGGTCGCGGGTTGCAAGTGGATGCGATACGCCGCCTCGGTAAACACTTGCGTGCTCTGGGCATCGTGTTTGGTTTTCTCTTTGCCAGCAGCACCGCCGACCTGCACGTCGCGTTGTACGTCGATACGATGCCAACTGTGCGCGCCGCCGAGGGTCAGGCGCAGTGCGCCGATTTCATGGCCGAGGTAAGCGCCCAGGTGGTAGCTGTCCACCGAAGCCCGGGAATGCGTGCCGGAGCCCATGTTCAATGAGCTGTCGCTGTAGCCCGCGACCACGCCCAGACGTGTGTCATCGGTAAGGTTGCCATCGACACCGGCCAGCAGGCCGCCAATCGAGGTGGTGTAACCGGCGGTATCGTCACGCGAGTCGGTCTTGCCCCAGGCACCCAGGGCTTTGATCCAGACATTGTCTTGCGCGGCCGTATTGCCATCAGTGCCGAATACGCTGGTCCCGAGACGCTCACCCACTGCATCGCGGATCTGCCGGCTGTCGTTGATCAGCACGCTGCCAATGGCCGGGTAGATCTCGCCGGACAGTTGCTGAAAGCTGTCTCGGGCAGCAGTTGCGCTTTGAGTCAGCAACAGGTTTTCGTACACCGCGTTGCCTGCGCCAAGCTGTTCGGCAGCGGTTGCTACGGCAGATTGATTCGGGGTTTGGGCGACGCTGCTAAATGCGCTGGTTTGCTCGACGTTCAGCGCGACGCCGTTGGCTGCGTAGTCGAGTCGGCCACCCAGAAACGCGTAGTTCGAAGTCACTGAGCCGAACTGGCCGTTCACGCCATTGGCGGCTTGCAGCACGTTGTACTGGCGACCTACGACGCTTTGGATCGGTGCAGAACTCAAGGCCACCGGCGTCGCGCTCTCCAGCGCCAGCGTCATGTTCGCGCCTGACACGGTGGCGCTTCCGGTGGCGACGATGCGGTCACTGGCGGTGGGCGAAAGCTCAACGGCGTAGGTCGAACCCGGTTGCAGGGTGACATCACCGTTGACCTGCAACGTACCGATGGAATTACCCGGCGCAACGATACCGCCACTGCGCGCTGTCAGCCCACCGATCTGGCCGTTACCGCCCAGCGTGCCGCCCGCATTGACCTGCACAGCGGAAACCAGCGAGCCGTTGACCGACAGCAAGCCGCCATTGACCAAGGTATCGCCACGGTAGGTGTTGGCGCCTTGCAGAATCAGTCGACCGGCACCGGATTTGACCAGGCTACCTTGGTACTGACGCTGTGCCGCTGCGGCGGCGCGAGCGGTGCCGGTGGCGTAGTCGGCTTGGTCCTGTTGGCTGGCGGTGCTGGCAACGCCGTTCTGCCAGCCTTTGCTGATCAGGGTTTGCTGCCAGGTGGCCTGCTCGGCAGTGTCTTCGGCCTGACGCTGAAGCAGCGCCTGATCGGAAATATCGTTGCTCCATACATCACTCACACCGGCACCCAGGTTGGCGTCGAAGGTGCCGAGCAATTGACCGGGACCGCGCATCGCCCGCTCAAGATCGGCCACGCCCCAGCCAACGCTGTTGGTCGGTGCCTGAGTGACCGAGCCATCGAGCTGGGTGGCGGTGGTCAGCAACACTTGCAGCGCCTGCTCGTTATTCAGGTACGGGAAGCGTTCCATCACCAGTGCCAGCGCCCCGGTGGCGTGAGGCGCAGACATCGAGGTGCCGGACTTGATCCCGTAACCGCCGCCGGGCACGGTGCCGTTGATCAGTCGCCCCGGCGTGGTGATGCACCAGTATTTGGACAGGCCGCACTGGTTGTAGCGCTGACCGTTGCTGCTGTCGAGGCCAGACACAGCCAGCCAGTGGCCTTCGAGGTCTGGCTCGAAATACGGCAACGACGCCCGCACGCTGGCATTGGCGTAACCGCTGTTGCCTGCACTGAACACGTTGATCACGCCCTTGCGCGAGACGTTCGCTGCTTCGTCCAGCCAGGTTCCACGGTTGTAGTGCTGAGCGTAGGCAGCACGCACACCTGCCTCGGTGGCGTAGGTCACGTCGGATGGCTGGCTGCCCCAGCTGTTGTTGATGGCGCGTACTCCGGCATCCGCCAGCGCCCCATACACTGCCTTGAAATACTGCGGGTCCGGGCTCGGGCCGAACAGGAAGCTGTCGTTCTGATTGGTATTGCCGACGTAGATCTGTGCGTTGTACGCCACGCCATGCACGCCGACGCCATCGCGCGCTGCGCCCATGGTGCCGGTGACGTGCGTGCCGTGGGTGTCGTTGTTCGGATTGATGGCGCCGGTGATGCTGAAGGGCGAACCGTCAACGTAGGTGCCGGTAGCGGTGACTGCGTGGTAGCGGGACGGCGTGGCTTCCGGGTGGGACGGGTCGAAACCCGAGTCCAGCGCACCGATCTTGACGCCTGCCCCGGTGATGCCGGCGGCGTATGCCTGATCCGCCTGAATACGGCCCAGGCCCCAGTCGCTCTGAAATTCTGCCGAACGCCAACTGGCAGCGTCACCCGGTTTGCCCTGCTCGACATAATCCGCATAGGCAGAGCAGCCAAACGTAAAAGACAACGCACAAAGAGCACCGCTTGTTACTGGTTTAAACGAATAACGGACAGCACCCAAACGCTTGGACTTTCGCATCCCTGCACACCTGATAATGGTCGGCTCTTCATTGAGCGATTCCAGAACATAGTCTGCAGTTATGCACTTGGCAACAGATTTATTTCAATTCTGATACAAGTTTAAGGACATAAGGATAATGCATCACTGGATATATAGTTCAGTGATATCTGATTGAATGTATTGAGTTTGTTTGGTTTTTTGATATGGAGGTAACCGAATTTCGTAGTGGCCATTTAGTTGCACGCCATTCTCTTGTCTTCAGTTTTCCAGCCAATACTTTCAGCAACTTCAGTTAAGCGCCTTATTTATTCGGACGAAAGAATAATTGTCCGACAATAATGGATAACCACCCAAATGGAGCCTACGTTACGGCAAACCGATGACGCAGAGCGTCATGAACTGCATGCCCACGCGGAGCGATGGGCACGATAGGTGGTGGGGTTGAGAGTTGTGTAAACGCACACGGACGCAACACCCCAACTCTCGTTACCACGCTCCGCGTGGTAATGCCGTTCTGGACGCTCTGCGTCCTCTTCGGGCTACGCCTTCTGAGGTCAGGCTGGGGTCTGGGTAGCGGGGTTGCTGTGTGAACGCAACCAGGCGCAATACCCCCAATTCTCGTTACCACGCTCCGCGTGGTAATGCCGTTCTGGACGCTCTGCGTCCTCTTCGGGCTACGCCTTCTGAGGTCAGGCTGGGGTCCGGACAGTGGGGTTGTAGTGTGAACGCAACCAGGCGCAATACCCCCAATTCTCGTTACCACGCTCCGCGTGGTAATGCCGTTCCGGACGCTCTGCGTCCTCTCCGGCTACGCCTTCTGAGGTCAGGCTTAGGTCCGGACAGTGGGGTTGCTGTGTGAACGCACGCAGCCGCAATACCCCAACTCTCGTTACCACGCTCCGCGTGGTAATGCCGTTCTGGACGCTCTGCGTCCTCTTCGGGCTACGCCTTCTGAGGTCAGGCTGGGGTCTGGGTAGCGGGGTTGCTGTGTGAACGCACCCAGGCGCAATACCCCCAATTCTCGTTACCACGCTCCGCGTGGTAATGCCGTTCTGGACGCTCTGCGTCCTCCCCGGGCTATGCCTTCTAAGGTCAGGCTGGGGTCTGGGTAGGGGGGTTGCTGTGTGAACGCACCCAGGCGCAATACCCCCGACTCTCGTTACCACGCTCCGCGTGGTAATGCCGTTCCGGACGCTCTGCGTCCTCTCCAGGCTACGTCTTCTGAGGTCAGGCTGGGGTCTGGGTAGCGGGGTTGCTGTGTGAACGCACCCAGGCGCAATACCCCCCATTCTCATTACCACGCTCCGCGTGGTAATGCCGTTCTGGACGCTCTGCGTCCGATCCAGAGAGCGCGGAACAGCGCAGATAGATTCTGGGGTCTGCGATCAGCGCACATGGCCAAATCCAACCCAGATCATCGTTACCACGCTCCGCGTGGTAATGCCGTTCCGGACGCTCTGCGTCCTCTGCGTATGCTTAGCGACTGAACCGTTCGGCCAGGCTGTGCAGGTACTGCGCCATTTCTTCCAGTTCGCCGCTGATCTGCGAGCCTTGCTGCGCCTGGCTGGCACTCTCGTCGCAGAGTTGCGCGATACGGGTAATCTGCTGGCTGATGTTTTCCGCAACGTGGCTCTGCTCTTCAGACGCCGAGGCCATTTGCTGGCTCATGCCGGTGATGCGGGTCACCGACTGGCTGATGCCGTCCAGCGCCTTCTGCACGGCTTCGACGCTGGCAACGCTTTCCTGGGAGATCTGCTCGCCTTTGTTGGCGGTCTGCACCGCACGGTCGGCACCATCACGCAGCGAGGTGATGATTTGCTGGATCTGCTCGGTCGAGGACTGCGTACGGGAAGCCAGCGAACGAACCTCGTCGGCCACCACCGCAAAGCCACGCCCCTGCTCACCGGCACGGGCCGCTTCGATGGCTGCGTTAAGCGCCAGCAGGTTGGTTTGTTGAGCGATGGAGGTGATCACATCGACCACGCTGCCGATTGATTGTGTGGCGCTGGCCAGTTCACCCACAGCGTTGCCGATATCGGTGACCGAGTTGGCCATGTGCCGAATCGCCAACAGGCTTTCATCGGCCAGACCACGCCCCTGCTGCGCCAGTTTGTCGGCTTCCTCGGCGGCGTGGGCAGTGTTCTGTACATTGTGGGTCACTTCCTGAATGGTCGCCGCCATCTGATTGATGGCCGTGGCCGATTGATCCGCCTCACTGCGCTGCTGGTCCAGTGACTCGGCCTGACGCAACGACAACTGCGCAGAACGCCCGGCATGCTGGCGTACGCTCTCGCCGGTATCGGCCAGGCGCGTCAGGGCAGTTTGCAAGCGGGCTTCTTCGCTGAGCATGGCCAGATCGAGTTGCGCCTGCGGGCCACGGTTGTCGCTGTAGGTCAGCGCAACCAAAGAACTGGTGAACGCTTTGGGGTGTTCTTCGAGGGTGCTGCGAATGCTGCGGCGCTGACGCATTTCCAGAAAACCGCCCAACACCACCATCACGATCGGAATCATGATGATCGAAGGCAGATCGTCCAGCAGGTAGACGCCGACAGCGAGTGCCAGGGCGCAGAGGATCATCGGTAGCTGGCGAACCAAGTGATAGGCCGCCGAGCTGGTTGCCGACACCGCCGATTTGCCGGCACGCAGCCGTGCATACAATGCTTCTGCACGACGAACCTGATCGCGGGTCGGCAACGAGCGGACGGACTCATAGCCGACGATCCGACCGTTTTCATACACCGCCGTCACGTAGGCGCTGACCCAGTAATAGTCACCCTGTTTGGAGCGATTCTTGACCACGCCCATCCACGGTTTGCCCTGCTTGATGGTTTCCCACATATGGGCGAACACCGAAGCCGGCATATCCGGGTGGCGCACAAGGTTATGCGGCTGCCCGACCAGTTCTTCGCGGGTAAAACCGCTTAACGCGACGAAGGCGTCGTTGCAGTAGGTGATGTGGCTATTGAGGTCGGTGGTGGAGATGAGGCGTTCAGATGCCGGAAAAGTCCGTTCAGTCTGTGTGATAGGCATGTTGACGCGCATTAAAATTCACTCCGTGATAATGCTTGATATGCCGGGCGTGTGTTGAAGGTGTAGCACAACCCTTCAGGGTGGCAACCGGCAGTCCTCGTGCACTGTTATCGCCCACAAAACGCAGGGCTTTAATCACAGGCGGCAATTGCGCGTGTCGCAGAACAGCAGACGGGCATGATTGCCACGCCGAAGTTTGCGTCCTGACGAGGATGCCTGCACCATGCCGCCCCTGAACGCAACGCGACTCAAGGCACCTTATGGCACGCAACACGACATCTGCTCTGGCAGCACTGATCCGCACGTTTCGCAGGCTACTGCGCAGGGTTGCCGGTCAGACAGCGGATCAGCAAAAGCATGCGCAGCCCACCAAACCCGCAGCGCGCTCATCGCAACCGCCTGTCAAAACCAACCCCGCCAAACGCCCGGAAAAGCATCGCGAACCGGCCACACCAAAGCCGCCAGCAAAGCCCGCAGCGCCTGCGTGTCCGCACTGTAAAAAAACCATGGTGATCAAGGTGGCCCGCACCGGCAAGAATGCCGGTGAGTTTTGGGGCTGTGTGGCGTATCCGAAATGCCGGGGCATTCGACCAATCTTTCGTTAAACGCCAGACCGGTCACGCCTGCTCAGGGAAACAACGGGGTCAGCTGATGCCCGCCAACAGTTCCCGCGCCATGCGCTGATGCTCCTCGTCGGATTCGGCAATGACCTGTTGCAGAATTTCACGAGCCGACTCGAGATCGCCCTCCTCGATCAGCACCTGCGCCTGATTGATCTGGCTAAGCGGTGGTTCTTCAAGGTCCAGCAGGTCGAACTCTGCGTCGTCGCTCATGAAACTGTCGAGAAAGTCATCGCTCAGGTCGTCAGCAGCGGCAGGTGCCACCACTTCGATGGGCTCGATGACATCGGGCTCGGAGAAATCGCTGAGGAACTGCTCATCCGAGAGTTCAAAGACTTCCGGCAGTTGAGTCAGGTCCGAAGAAAAACCAGGGTCGACGTCAGCGGGCGCTGGCGCAGCAGTCGCCGCTGCTGGCTTGATGCGCGGCGGCGGGCTGTCGAACGGATCGACCAGATCCCAGTCGGCATCCATCGACAGGTCATCGAGGTTCAACTGAAACTCGTCCTGCGGATTCAGCGCCGCTGCGGCGGTTTCGTCCAGCTGCGCCGCAGGTTCAGGCTCCAGGTCGGGCTGCAGATAGGCCGCAGATTCTGGCTCGGGCTCGGTTTTCTCGAAAGACAGCGCGGTAGCCGCGACCGCAGCAGCGGGGATGACTGCCGCCAAAGGCGCAACTTCGGCGGCCTTGATTTGTGGAAAGCGGTCGCGGATGTCTTGAATGGTCTGCGGATCAACGCCGTGCTCCAGCGCTGATTGCTCTTCCCGAACAAAACCGCTGCCATCGCCCTGCTCCGCCAGCAATTCCAGCAAGCGGATGCGAATGTCATCACGCTCCGGCTGCTTTTCCAGGGCGCTGCGCAGAATGCCCATCGCCTCGGTGAAACGCCCGTAGGCGATGTAAATGCTGACGCCGTCCAGCGCATCCGGCGTAGAGCCAGCCGAACGCTGCGCTGCCGGTGGCTTGGTTGCTGCCGGGGTGGGTGGCGTCTGCACCGCAGGCTGTGGCGCAACGGCGGGCACTTCGAACACCGGAAGCATGGTCGCCTGAGCAGGCTTGATCAGTTGCTCATCGGGCGCAACAGCAGGCGCTGCGGACTGTTTGCGCTGCTGGCGTCGTTTCGAATAAGCAAACGCCACAAGCAGAAGCACAATCAACACGGCAGCAAGCAGTATCGGCAGGCTCAGGAATGAATCGGTGCCCGGCGTATCGGCAACAGCCGGCTGAACGGGAGTGGCCGGGGTTATTGCAGGTGTAGCAGGCGTGGCAGGTCGGACAGCGGATTGCGCAACGGCAAGATCACTGCGCAACGCGGTGATTTGCTTGTCCTTGCCACTCATCTGCTCTTGCAGTTCTTGAGTCTGGGCTTTGAGCGCCTCCAGCGATTGAACCAGTTGCTGGTTTTCGATGGCCGCCGCCGACAGTTGCTCGGCGGTGCGCTGCAGCTCGGCAGGCTTGGGTGACGACGCCTCCAGGCTGGCGGCAGGCGCAGCGGCACTTGGCAATACAGCGGAATCGGGCAGCAACAAATCCTGGCCAACTTTAAGCGCAGAACCGGCACCCGCCGCGAACGCCTGCGGGTTGAGCAAACGAATGCCGTCTGCCAGCTGGCTTGCCGAAACCTTGTTACCCGGCCCTTGCAAGCGGCTGGCAATGCCATTCAGGGTATCGCCATTGGCAACCGTGTAATGCTTGCCCTGCACGGCGGCCGGTGGCGCGACCGGCATGCGGCTTTCCTGTGCCGAGGCCGTCGAACGTTGCGTATTGCGACTGCGCGTGGCGGCCAGACCTTGCGGTGAGGTGGCAGGATCGAGCAGCAGGGTGTATTCGTGCAGCAAATCGCCATTCGGGCGCGCCAGCTGGACGAGAAAGCTCAGGTAGGGCTCGGTGACCGGTTTGGTGGAAACCACCCGGATCACGCCGCGATCGCCGCGCAGCACTGGGGTGAAGCGCAGGTCGTTGAGAAAGAACACCCGCTCTATGCCCGCCTTGGCAAAAGCCTCGGGCGACGCGAGCCTGGCGACAACGTCTTCGTTGCTCAGACCGCCGGTCTCCAGCAACTGGATCTCGGCATTCAACGGTTGGTTGAGCGCCGAGTGCAAGGTGATTTCACCCAGCCCCAGCGCAGACGCCAGCGTAGAGCAGGCCAGCAATGACGCCGCTATGACGCTCTTGCAAAACACCACGCGCGCCCTGCGACCTGCACCTTCGACAGCAGCCAGTGAACTCTTCAGCATGCGAACCCTTATAGAAACCACAGCAGGCTTCTCACGTAATCAGTTGGACTTCAGTATCCGTTGCACGATTATGGTTGAGAACGCCCGGCTTCGTCTCAGGATCTTTCCAGATTGGCCAGAATCTGCGAGTGCACCCGCATGCTGACGCGCAAATCTTCCTCGCTCACGCCCTCGAACAGCTCGATACGCAGCACATTGGCGATGGTTTCAATCTTTTCAATCAGTGGCAAGGCAGTATCACTGAGCAGGATCTTTTTCGCGCGTCGATCCTCGACCACCGCCTGGCGCTGAACCAGGCCCTGCTTTTCAAGACTGTCGAGCAAACGCGCCAGAGTCGGCCCTTCGACGCCCACGCTTTGCGCAAGCTCGCGCTGGGTCGGCGGTTCGGTGAAACGGGCGAGGTGCAGCAGGACCAGCCAGCGCGCCTGAGACAGGCCAAGATCGGCAAGCCGACGATCCAGTTCGGCGCGCCAGCCCCGGGTGAGATGTCCGAGTTGCATCCCGAAACGGTGTTCATCAGTCAATGGCATAAGGAAACTCATGATTCAAACTAATTATTAGCGAGCTAAGCATGGTCCTTATGTTCAGGCAAGCGCGGGACGGTGACGTTTCGTCGCACGCTGTTATACCTCAAATTCCGATTGCAACGCCGCTCGCACGCAATACAAAACGCCCTCCGGCACCCGCCCGGCAAATTGCTCGGCAATCGCCGACACCGGTGGCAGTTCTCCTTCGCCATCGAGAAAGGCATCCTGAACCTCGCCCAACAGGTCTTCCGGTAAGTCCAGTGCCTGCTCGATGGACAGCTGCTGCTTGCCGATGGCCTCGGCCAACAGGGTGTAGACATTCTTTTCCGAGCACTGCAACTGACCGGCAATCTGCGTAGGGGTCATGCCGGCACGCGCCAGGCTGATCAGCTCGTGGCGTACATCGGCCACCACCCGTGGTGCCTCGGCCTTGCCACTGAGTACTTCAAGAAAGGCCTCGCCGTAACGCTCCAGCTTGCGTGCGCCCACGCCGCCCACCCTGGCCATCTCGGCCATCGATCCGGGTTTGCTGCGCAGCATTTCCAGCAGGGTCGAGTCCGGGAAAATGACGTAAGGCGGCACGGCATGTTCCTCGGCCAGTTTGCGCCGCAAGGCACGCAATGCTTCCCACTGCTCGCGCTCTTCGCCGCGCACCAGTTGGCTCGCCGGGCTGCCGGAACTGCTCTTTGAAGTGGTTTGTGGCTTGAGGTCGCGGCGCAGTTCCAGAGTAACTTCACCACGCAGCAAAGGCCGGCACGTGTCGCTCAGGCGCAGGCCGCCATAGCCTTCAAGGTCGATGTCTGCCAGCCCGCGCGCCACCAGTTGGCGGAACAACGAGCGCCATTCGGCCTCGGTGCGTGCCTTGCCCACCCCGAACACCGACAGGTGCTGATGGCCGAAGCTTTCTACCTTGTCGTTGGATTTGCCCAGCAGCACATCGACCAGATGACCGACGCCATAACGCTGGCCGGTACGGTAGATGGCCGACAGCGCCTGACGCGCAGGTTCGGTGGCATCCCAGGTCTGCACGCCATCGACGCAATTGTCGCAATGCCCACACGGGTTGGGCATGTCTTCGTCGAAATAGGCCAGCAGGGTCTGCCGACGGCAACGGGTTTCTTCGCACAGGGCGAGCATGGCGTCGAGCTTGTGCTGCTCCAGACGCTTGTGGCGCTCGTCGCCTTCGGAGTTCTGCAACATCTGCTTGAGCATCAGCACGTCTTGCAGACCGTAGGCCATCCAGGCATCGGCAGGCAGGCCATCACGCCCGGCCCGGCCGGTTTCCTGATAGTAGGCCTCGAGCGATTTGGGCAGGTCCATGTGCGCAACAAAACGCACGTTGGGTTTGTCGATGCCCATGCCGAACGCGATGGTCGCGACCATGATCAGCCCTTCCTCATTAAGGAAGCGTTTCTGGTTGGCAGCACGGGTTTCCGATGGCAGCCCGGCGTGATACGGCAGCGCGGGATAGCCGTTTTCGCTCAGAAAAACGGCCACTTCATCGACTTTCTTGCGCGACAGGCAGTAGACGATACCGGCATCGCTGCGCCGTTCGGAGAGGAACGCCAGCAGCTGTTTGCGCGGCTGTTCCTTGGGCACGATGCGATAGAAGATGTTTGGCCGGTCGAAGCTGGACAGAAAGCGCTCGGCGTTTTGCAGGTGCAGGCGCGTGACGATTTCTTCGCGGGTACGCTTGTCGGCGGTGGCAGTCAGCGCAATGCGCGGCACATCCGGAAACAGCTCGGCCAGTTGCCCCAGTTGCAGGTACTCAGGGCGGAAATCATGACCCCACTGCGATACGCAGTGCGCTTCATCGATGGCAAACAGGGCGATTTGAAGGTTTTGCAGGAACGACAGCATGCGCGGCTGAACCAAGCGCTCCGGGGCGAGGTAGAGCATTTTCACTTCGCCCAGGCGAATGCGGTTAGCCAGTTCGCGCTGTTGCTCGGCACTGAGGGTGGAGTTGAGTGCAGCAGCGGACACACCCAGTTCATCCAGTGTGGCAACCTGATCGTCCATCAGCGCGATAAGCGGCGAGACGACCACACAGAGCCCCTCACGCAACAGCCCCGGCACCTGAAAACACAGGGACTTGCCACCACCGGTCGGCATCAGCACCAGTGCATCGCCACCGTTGGCTACACGCTCGATAATGGCACCCTGGCGACCACGAAAGCTGTCGTAACCGAAGATGTCTTTAAGTACGCGTTGTGCCTGCTCAAGCATAAAAACCCCGGAATATCCTGCTGCACTGCAAAACGGGGGAGTATACCCGAGCACTCGAGAGCAATGGATGGCTCGGACATGAGCGGTCGAAATTAACCGCAATTGGCCTGCGCGCTGGCGCCAAGGACGCTCAGGGCCTAGAATCCAGCATCGTTTATTTTCAAGGTAGCGCTTCCATGTCCTTCGCTGAGCAATTAACCCGCCTGCAAGTCTTCCTCGATGCAGATGAACTGCACGAAGAAGCACTGGACTACGTGGCCGCTCATGGCTACCTGACCGCCCTGTCCATCTGTGCCGAAGACGTGCCGGAGCGCGAGTGGATCGACGCGCTGTTCTCCGAGCCGCCGCAGTACAGCAGCGAGGCGCAACAGACAGAAGTCGAAGCCACGCTGATCGCACTCAAGGCACATATTGCCCGCCAGCTGGCGTCGGACGAAGAGTTCGAACTGCCGTGTGATCTCGACCTGGGCGACGATCCGGATGATTCGGACCTGCGTGGCTGGTGCATCGGCTTCATGGAAGGCGTGTTCCTGCGTGAAAACGCCTGGTTCGAAAGTGCCGAGGAAGAAGTCAGCGAAATGCTCCTGCCGATCATGGTCGGTTCGGGCCTGTTCGATGAGCAGCCGGAGTTCGCCGACATTGCTCAGGACGCCAACCTGATGGACGACATGATCGTGCAAATCCCCGAAGCACTGACCGCCCTGTACCTGCTCTGCCAGGCTCCGGACGAAAAGCCGGCGATCCTCAAGCCCCGCCACCACTGAGTCTGCGCCTATGGCGCAAGACCCACCGCGCACCAGCCGTCACCGGTCGGTGCGCTATCTGCTGATAGCAGTTGGCTGGTTGAGCGTGGTATCGGGCGTCATCGGTATTTTCCTGCCGGTGCTGCCCACCACGCCCTTTCTGCTGCTGGCCGCCGCCTGCTTCGCCCGCAGCTCTCCGCGTTTCTACCGCTGGCTGGTCAACCACCCGCAGCTCGGCCCGTGGATTCGAGACTACCTTGAAGGCAACGGCATCCCGCTCAAGGGCAAGGTGTACGCAATCGGCCTGATGTGGTTGAGCATCGGCCTGTCGTGCTACCTGATCGCACAGCCCTGGGCACGAGCGTTCATGCTGACCAGCGCGGTGCTGGTGACCATTTACATCATCAGGCAGAAAACGCGCCCGCCTCGCAAATGATGCCCCGCTGCGCCCGCCAGTGCCGATGCAGACAGGCACGCGGTTCAGACGATCACTTCTTCTTGTCTTTACCAAACGCCTTTTCCAGCGCCTCGTTGATCGTGCGTAACACCTTGACCCTCGCCCAGCGCTTGTCGTTGGCCTCGATCAGCGTCCACGGCGCAATTTCGGTGCTGGTGCGATCCACCATGTCGCCCACTGCCTGGCGGTAATCCGGCCATTTCTTGCGGTTGCGCCAGTCGTCTTCGGTGATCTTGTAACGCTTGAACGGGATCTTTTCGCGCTCTTGAAAACGTTCCAGCTGGGTCTGCTGATCGATGGCCAGCCAAAACTTGACCACCACAATGCCTGCGTCCGTGAGCTGCTCTTCGAAGTCATTGATTTCGGCGTAGGCGCGCTTCCAGTCGGACTCGCTGCAAAAACCCTCGACCCGCTCGACCAGCACCCGGCCGTACCACGATCGGTCAAAGATGGTGAATTTGCCGCGCGCCGGTATCTGCCGCCAGAAACGCCACAAATACGGCTGAGCGCGCTCATCCTGAGTCGGCGCGGCAATCGGCACGATAGCGTATTGGCGCGGGTCGAGTGCCGCTGCAACACGGCGTATCGCACCGCCTTTGCCTGCCGCGTCGTTGCCTTCGAACACGGCCACCAGCGCATGGCTTTTCATGCGTTTGTCGCGCATGTTGCCGGACAGGCGCGCCTGCTCAGTGATGAGCTGCTGCTGGTAGTCGTCCTTGCTCAGGTGCAGGCTCAGGTCGAGGCTGTCCAGCAGGGTCAGCTCATTGTCATGGATCGCCAGCGGGCCGACGGTCAGCGCAGCGGGCTCGGGTTCGACCTTTTTCAGTGCAGCCTGCATGCCTTCCAGCAGCAGGCGGCCAACCGTCAGGCTGCGGTAGTTGGCGTCCACGCCTTCGATCACATGCCAGGGCGCATATTCGCGGCTGGTGCGACGCAACACCCGCTCACCGAAGCGCACGAACTTGTCGTAAGTCTTGGACTGCTGCCAGTCCAGCGGGCTGATGCGCCAGCTGTGCAGCGGATCATCCTTGAGGGTTTTGAGGCGCAGCTTCATCTGCTTCTTGGACAGGTGAAACCAGAATTTGAAGATCAGCGCGCCTTCGTCACAGAGCATCTTTTCCAGGCGCTCGGCACCGCTGATGGCTTGGTCGAGCACCGCGTCCTTGAAACGGCCGTGGACCCTGCCCTGCAACATCTGGCTATACCAGTTACCAAAGAAAATCCCCATGCGCCCCTTGGCAGGCAGTTGTCGCCAGTAACGCCAAGCGGGCGGATGAGCCAATTCTTCGTCGGTCTGCTGATCGAAGGTGCGCACCTCGATCAGGCGCGGGTCCATCCATTCGCTGAGCAGTTTGACGGTCTCGCCCTTGCCTGCGCCCTCTATGCCGTTGATCAGTACGATGATCTGCCGACCGGCCTGCTCGTGCAGGTCTATCTGCGCCTCCAGCAAGGCTTCGCGCAACTCGGGCAAAGCAGCTTCGTAGGTCTCGTCGTCAATGGCATGACCGATTTCAGCGGATTCAAACATGCACAACTCCTGATTGGGGGATGGCTCAGAGAACGCCCGGTGGACAACCCTCAGTGAGCATTCTGACCACCGATTGCGGGCATCGGTCAATCCGCGCAGCAGTGATCGCACTTTTATCCTCTCACACGGCTAAAATGCGCCCACTGCCACCGCTGAGCCTGACATGACCATTACCCGCCAAGCCCGGATAGACTGGGACGAACAAGGCAACCCGCGTTCCCGCGATTTCTCCGATGTCTACTTTTCCACCGAGTCCGGTCTGGACGAGACGCGCCATGTGTTTCTGGTGCAGAACGACCTGCGTCGGCGTTTCAGCGAGCTGCCGGACGACGGCAGGCTGATCATTGGTGAAACCGGCTTTGGCACCGGGTTGAATTTCCTCTGTGCCTGGCAGTTGTTCGATGAATGCGCGCCAGCCGAGGCGCGTCTGCATTTCGTCAGCGTCGAAAAATACCCGTTGAGCCGAGCCGACCTGCAACGCGCGCTGGCATTGTGGCCGGAGCTATCAACGTTCGCCCGGCAATTGCTCGACCATTACGTAGCCGTGCATGAAGGTTTTCAGCGCCTGATATTCGATAACGGCCGCGTGACCCTGACCCTGCTGATTGGCGATGCGCTGCAGATGCTGCCGCAGTTGGATGGGCAGATTGATGCGTGGTTTCTCGACGGGTTTGCGCCAGCGAAAAACCCGGAAATGTGGACACCCGAACTGTTTGCCGAGCTGGCGCGGCTGTCTGCACCGAACGCCACAATAGGCACGTTTACCAGCACCGGCTGGGTGCGCCGCTCGCTGAACGCAGCAGGCTTCAAAATGAAGCGGGTGCCGGGCATCGGCCATAAATGGGAAGTGCTGCGCGGCACGTTTATCGCCTGGCCAGAAGACGTGGCGCACCCGGCTGCTGCCAAGCCCTGGTTCGCCCGCCCCGCGCCGACTGGCGGCGAGCGCAAGGCACTGGTAATCGGTGCTGGGCTGGCAGGCTGCGCCACCGCGCAGAGCCTGGCGCAGCGGGGTTGGCAGGTCAGCCTGCTGGAGCGCCACGCCGCACCCGCGCAGGAAGCATCCGGCAACCCGCAGGGCGTGCTGTACCTGAAGTTATCGGCGCATGGCACAGCGCTTTCACAGTTGATCCTCAGCGGTTTTGGCCACACGCGAAGGCTGCTTGAACGCTTGCAGCGCGGAGTCGACTGGGACGCTTGCGGGGTGCTGCAACTGACCTTCGATGACAAGGAAGCGCTGCGTCAGAAACAGCTGGCCGATGCCTTCCCCGAATCTCTCCTGCACCTGCTCGACCAACCGGCGGCCGAGGCGCAAAGCGGCGTTGCGCTGAACAGTGGCGGGCTGTTTTACCCCGAGGGCGGCTGGGTTCATCCGCCTGCGCTGTGTCACGCACAGGCCGCGCACGCCAATATCCGTCTGATCGCTCATCAGCAGGCATTGGAGCTGAGACGCGTCGATGATCAGTGGCAGGTCTGGAGTGACGAACAGTTGATCGACAGTGCTCCGGTCGTGGTGCTGGCCGGGGCAGCTGATATCCAGCAGTTTTCGCAGAGCGCCGACTTACCGCTCAAACGCATCCGCGGGCAGATCACCCGTTTGCCGCAGACTCAGGCCAGCACGGCATTGCGCAGCGTGGTGTGCGCCGAGGGTTATGTGGCTCCGGCGCGTCTAGGCGAACATACGCTCGGGGCCAGTTTCGATTTCAACAGCACCGATCTGACGCCGAACCTGGCCGATCATCTGGACAATCTGGGGCTGTTGCGGGAGATTTCCGAAGACCTCACTTCGCGCCTCGAGACCGCCGATTTGTCGCCCGAGCAATTGCAGGGTCGCGCAGCCTTTCGCTGTACCAGCCCGGATTACCTGCCCATCGTCGGTCCGCTGGCCGACCGCGAGGCGTTCGTGCAGGCCTATGCCGCGCTGGGCAAGGACGCACGTCAGGTGCCGGACGTCGCCTGCCCGTGGCTGGACGGCCTGTACGTCAACAGCGGCCATGGTTCCCGCGGGCTTATCACCGCGCCGCTGTGTGGCGAACTGATCGCCGCCTGGCTCGATAACGAACCCCTGCCCTTGCCGCGTAGCGTTGCCGAAGCCTGTCACCCCAATCGGTTTGCCCTGCGCGGGTTGATTCGCGGCGGCGGGAAGTAGCCTTATGATTGTCGTTCGGGAATGCTGGTCGCGACGCTCTGCGTAGCAAAGAGGACGCAGAGCGTCCTGAACGGCATGACGACGCGGAGCGTCGCACGATAGCTGATATCTAGTCGCGACGCGCTTGCGCTCAGGCGCTACTCTTGAGTTTCTGTCAGAACGATTGGGCCGCTCATGCTGCAAGTGCGAAACGTATTCAAGCGCTACACCACGGCACAGGGACAGCTGGATGTCTTGCGTGGTGTCGATCTGCATCTGATACAGGGCGAAAGCCTGGCGTTGATGGGCGAATCCGGCAGTGGCAAAAGCACCTTGCTGCATCTGGTCGCGGGCCTTGATCAGGTCGATGACGGCAGCATCGAGGTTGCCGGCCAACGCCTGGACTTGATGAACGAAAGCCAGCTGGCGAACTGGCGGCGGACCGAAATCGGCCTGGTGTTTCAGCAGTTCAACCTGATCGGCAGCCTGAAAATCGCTGACAATCTGGCGTTCCAGGCACGACTGGCCGGGCGATTCGATGCGCTCTGGCAGACGCACTTGATCGAGCGTCTGGGTCTGGGCACGCTGCTGAATCGCTATCCCGAACAGCTCTCCGGCGGACAGCAGCAACGAGTGGCGATAGGCCGCGCCCTCGCTTCTCGACCCGGCCTGCTGCTGGCTGACGAGCCCACCGGCAATCTCGACGAGACCACCAGCGACGAAGTGCTGCAACTGCTGCTGGATGTGCTCGCCGACAGCCCTACCAGCCTGTTGATGGTCACCCACAGCCCGCGGGTCGCTGACCGACTGGGGCGCAAAGTGGTACTGCATCTCGGACGTCTGGCTGTCGAAGGCGAGCGCTGATGCGGGTTTTCTATTGGACCCTGCGCGCCCTGCTGAGCCATTGGCGTCGTCATCCGGTGCAGTTTTTCAGTGTGCTGACCGGCTTGTGGCTGGCCACCGCGCTGCTTACCGGTGTGCAGGCGCTCAACAGCCAGGCGCGGGAAAGCTATCAGCGTGCCAGCCAGTTGATTGGCGGCGAGCCGCAGACCCATATTACGGCCAGCAGCGGCGGGCTGTTCCCGCAGGCATTGTTTATCGAGTTGCGCCGCGAAGGCTGGCCCGTATCGCCCATGCTGCAAGGCCGTATCGTGCTTCAAGGGCGCGAAGACCGTCGCCTGCAACTGATGGGTATCGAGCCGGTGACTTTGCCGACCGGCTCGCCACTGGCCGGGCAGACGCTGAACGCCGAACAGGTCGTGGACTTCCTCACGCCGCCGGGCATGACCTGGATTGCGCCGCAGACCCTGCAAGCGCTGGGGCTCGAAGAAGGCCAGCAGCCGTTGACCGAAACCGGTGTTCCGCTGCCCCCCTTGCACGCCAAACCCGACATGGCGCCCGGCGTTTTACTGACTGACATAGGCTTTGCGCAACCGTTGCTGGGCCAGCCGGGGCAATTGTCCGGAATGCTGCTGGCCAAGGATTTTGCCCGGCAGAACCCTGCGCTACCGGCAGCCCTGAATGACCTGCTGGTGATCAAGAAAAGCGGCGAAGAAAACAATCTGGAGCGCCTCACCGAAAGCTTCCACCTGAATCTGAATGCGCTCGGGGTGCTGTCCTTTATCGTCGGCCTGTTTATTGTCCACGCGGCCATTGGCCTGGCCCTTGAACAGCGTCGTGGCCTGCTGCGCAACCTGCGTGCCTGTGGCGTCAGCGCACGCCTGTTGATAGCTGCGCTGGGCGTAGAGTTGGGCGCACTGGCTCTGTTGGGCGGTATTTTCGGCGTGGTCAGCGGCTATCTGCTGGCCAGCCTGTTATTGCCGGATGTCGCGGCCAGTCTGCGCGGCTTGTACGGCGCGGAAGTCGCCGGCCAGTTGAACCTCAGTCTGTGGTGGTGGCTGAGCGGTATCGGCCTGAGTCTGCTTGGCGCGTTGCTGGCCGGTGCCAATAGCCTGTTGCGGGCTGCGCGCCTGCCGTTGTTGGCACTGGCCGATGCCCAGGCATGGCAGCAAGCGCATGCGCGATGGTTGCAGCGCCAGGCGTGGGTGGCGGTGCTGGGCGCGTTGGTGGCCGTGAGCGCGCTGTTATTCGGCACCAGTCTGATGCTGGGGTTTGTGATGATGTCCGCCCTGCTGCTCAGTGCCGCGCTGGCCCTGCCGGTTTTACTGGACGCCATGCTTGGCGGTCTGTTGAAGCGCAGTCGCTCGGTGCTTGGGCAATGGTTTCTGGCGGATTGCCGTCAACAGTTGCCCGCCCTGAGTCTGGCGCTGATGGCCCTGCTGCTGGCGATGGCCGCGAACATCGGCGCAGGCAGCATGACGTCGGGTTTTCGTCAGACGTTCAACAGTTGGCTGGAGCAACGCCTGACCGCCGAACTGTATGTCAGCCCGCAGAATCCGGAGCAGGCCGAGCCGCTGAACACCTGGCTGAGCCGGCAACAGGATATCGGCGCCGTGCTGCCCAACTGGCAAGTGCCGGTGCAAGTCCAGGGCTGGCCAGCGGACCTGTTTGGCGTGATCGATCACGACACCTATCGCCAGCACTGGGCGTTGCTGGAATCCGTCGCCGGTGATCCGTGGAATCTGTTGCGCGATGAAGACACAGTCATGCTCAGCGAACAATTGGCCCGCCGCCTTCAACTGGGGCTGGAAGATACGCTGAGTATCCCGGTACCCACTGGCAAGTGGACCCCGCGCATCGTCGGGATCTATGCCGACTATGGCAACCCCAAGGGCCATCTGCTGGTCAACTCCCGGCACCTGCTCGCTCACTGGCCGCAATCGATGCCGGTGCGTTTCAACCTGAGAGTCGATCAGGCGGCAATCCCCTCACTGGTCACCCGGCTGCAAGAGCGTTTCAAGCTGGACGATAATCACATCATCGATCAGAGCCAGCTCAAGGGCTGGTCGAGCCAGGTCTTTGAACGTACATTTGCCGCCACTGCCGCACTCAACAGCCTGACACTGGGCGTGGCTGGCGTGGCGCTGTTCATCAGCCTGCTGACTCAAAGCCAGAGCCGCCTGGGGCAGCTCGCCCCATTGTGGGCGCTGGGTGTCACGCGACGGCAACTGATGCTGCTCAACCTGGGACAGACCTGGCTGCTGGCGGTCCTGACACTGGTGCTCGCGCTACCACTGGGGCTGTTACTGGCCTGGTGCCTGGATGCGGTGATCAACGTTCGCGCCTTTGGCTGGCGCCTGCCGCTGCAGGTGTTCCCGCTGCAACTTATGCACTTGATGGCACTGGCGATGCTGGCGACTTTGCTGGCCTCGGCCTGGCCGCTGCTGAAGTTGTATCGCAGCCGTCCAGCGGATCTAATCAGGACATTCGCCAATGAACAATAAATGGCTGATGCCGCTGGTCGTCGCAATGCTGCTCACCGCCTGCGACGACAAACCGCAACCTGAAAGCGGTTTCGCCGGTCTGGGCAATACGGCCGACAGCTATGCGCAGGTGACACCCGGCAAGGTCTTTTCATTCCCGCAGGACCACGGCCAGCACCCCGGCTTTCGTATCGAGTGGTGGTACATCACCGCCACCCTCAAGGACGACGCGGGCCAGCAGTTCGGCGTGCAGTGGACGTTGTTTCGCAATGCCCTGCGACCCGGCCAACAGACCGGCAGCGGGTGGAATGACGGCACGATCTGGCTGGGCCATGCAGCAGCCACATCGAGCAGCGGCCATTACGTGGCAGAGCGTTACGCACGGGGTGGAGTCGACCAGGCAAACGTGACGTCGGTGCCCTTCTCGGCGTGGATCGACGATTGGGCATTCACCAGCACTGCTCAAACCGGAGACCCGCTCGCATCGATGCAACTCAAGGCAAGCGGCAAGGACTTCCGCTACAACCTGCACCTGACCTCCAGTAAGCCGCTGGTGTTGCAGGGCGAACAAGGCTACAGCCAGAAATCGGAAGCGGGCCAGGCGTCGTACTACTACAGCCAGCCATTCTTCGACGCCAAAGGCAGCGTAGTAATTGAAGGAAAAACCTATCAGGTCACCGGTAATGCCTGGCTGGACCGGGAGTGGAGCAGCCAGCCACTGACCGCCAATCAGAGCGGCTGGGACTGGTTCTCGCTGCAACTGGCAGGCGGCGACCGCTTGATGCTTTACCGCATCCGCCACAAGGAAAGTACACCCTACCTGACCGGCAACTGGATCAGCGCCGATGGCACCACCCGGATGCTGCACGCCAATGAGATCAGCCTGGAGCCACTGAAAGAAACATTGATCGGCGAGCATAAAGTGCCCACCCGCTGGAGAGTCAGGGTCCCCGGCAAAAACCTGGACATCACCACCGATGCGCTGAACCCGGCCGCCTGGATGGGCGTGAGCATTCCCTACTGGGAGGGGCCGGTGAGGTTCAGCGGGAGTCAGGAAGGCGTGGGGTATCTGGAGATGACCGGGTATTGAGCACTCCGATTAGCCGTCATGCCCGGCCCAGTTTTTCCAGCGCCGCGTCGGCCAGGAAGGTGGAACGACTCTTGATGCTGTGATCCCGTACATAGCGATCGATCTGCTTGATCACGAAACCAGGCAGTGTGACGTTGACCTTCTCCGTCTTACCAAGATAAGGCGTTACGTCAATCTCGATCATGCCCCAGCCCATTCCGGCGAAATCGGCATTCCTGGCGTGCTGAGCAACAGTGCCGGCCTTGGGTATGGTTCCACCGCCAGCTGCTATTTCCTGAAGCATGATATGAGCAATCTCCACCGCCGCGGCGTGGGCTTCCTCGAACGTATCGCCTGCGGTTACGGCACCTGGGATATCGGGAATCTGGATACCAAACGCCGTGGTTTCGCTTCCCCATTCTATGCACATTGGATATTTCATTTTTTTCTCCAAAAGGGTATCAGGGCAAAACTGGACTAAACCAGCCCGGCAAGCTTTTTGATGGCCCGCACCGTTCCGAATGGCAAGTCTTTCTTGGGATGCGGCACGGGGACTGTCTGAAGTTTTTCAGGATGCTTGAACATATGGTGACTGCCTGAAACACGATCCAGAATCCATCCATCTGCTTCAAGCTCCTTTATCAATTGCCTGCTCTGCACCCCCACCTCCAGTCATTCGACTTAAAAAATATAACCCTGGGCGCATGTTAAGACAATACAAAAAAGGCACCCAGAGTTATCTTTTTTATTCCTTCACAACTTATTTCGCTAAGACTAGCCTGTGGTTGCCTGGCTCGACGAGGGAGCCAGCCAATGCAGCCAAACCCGCTGAAAACAAACTCTTATAACTTTTTGATCTAAAACTACCATGCCCTCACTGGGTCAGTTTCTGGGTGACTGCACTTTCTCAGTCACCTCCCCAACGGAAACCCGGTAAGGACTTATGTGCGGATTAGCAGGTGAACTTCGTTTTGACCATCAACCAGCGGACCTGGCCGCTGTTGAACGCATTACCCATGAGCTGGCGCCTCGCGGCCCGGATGCGTGGGGGTTTCACAGCCAGGGGCCGGTTGCCCTTGGTCATCGCCGTCTGAAAATCATGGACCTGTCGGATGGCTCGGCGCAGCCGATGATCGACAGTCATCTGGGCTTGTCCATGGCCTTCAACGGTGCGATTTACAACTTCCCGGAATTGCGTGCCGAGTTGGAAAGCCTTGGCTATCAGTTCCATTCCGGTGGCGACACCGAGGTGTTGCTCAAGGGCTATCACGCCTGGGGCGCAGACATGCTGCCCAAGCTCAATGGCATGTTCGCCTTCGCCATCTGGGAGCGTGACAGCAAGCAGCTGTTCATCGCCCGTGACCGCCTCGGCGTAAAGCCGTTGTACCTGTCGAAAACCGACAAGCGCCTGCGCTTCGCGTCTTCGCTGCCTGCCCTGCTCAAGGGTGGTGATATCAGCGGAATGCTTGATCCAGTGGCGCTCAACCATTACCTCAACTTCCACGCTGTGGTGCCTGCACCGCGCACGCTGTTGGCGGGCGTCGAGAAGTTGCCGCCAGCCAGCTGGATGCGCATCGACGCCAGCGGCAAGGTCGAGCAGAAAGTCTGGTGGACCCTGCCTTACGGTCCTCATGAAGACGAGAAAAACCTCACGCTCGAAGACTGGCGCGACCGCGTACTGGACAGTACACGTGAAGCGGTGGCGATCCGTCAGCGCGCTGCGGTGGATGTCGGCGTGCTGCTTTCCGGCGGTGTCGACTCCAGCATGCTGGTCGGCCTGTTGCGGGAAGTGGGGGTCGAAGACCTGTCGACCTTCTCTATCGGCTTTCAGGATGCCGGTGGCGAGCGTGGCGACGAATTTCAGTATTCCGACCTGATCGCCAAGCATTACGGCACACGCCATCACCAGCTGCGTATTCAGGAAAGCGAGATCATCGAGCAGTTGCCTGCGGCGTTCCGCGCCATGAGCGAGCCGATGGTCAGCCACGATTGCATCGCCTTCTACCTGCTGTCGCGTGAAGTGTCCAAGCATTGCAAGGTGGTACAGAGCGGCCAGGGCGCTGACGAACTGTTCGCCGGTTACCACTGGTACCCGCAAGTGGACGGCGCGAGCGACCCGGTTGCAGCCTACCGCGATGCGTTTGTCGACCGCAGCTACGCCGAATACGCCGAGACGGTGCAGCCGAAGTGGCGCACAGCCAACGACGCAGCCGGTGATTTCGTTCGCGATCACTTTGCCCAGCCCGGTGCCAGCGCCGCGGTCGACAAGGCCTTGCGCCTGGACAGTACGGTGATGCTGGTCGATGACCCGGTCAAGCGTGTCGACAACATGACCATGGCCTGGGGCCTGGAAGCGCGTACGCCGTTCCTTGACTACCGTCTGGTCGAACTGTCGGCTCGCATCCCGGGGAAATTCAAGCTGCCCGACGGTGGCAAGCAGGTGCTGAAAGAAGCTGCGCGTCTGGTCATTCCTTCGGAAGTGATCGACCGCAAAAAGGGTTACTTCCCGGTTCCCGGCCTCAAGCACCTGCAGGGCGACACCCTTAATTGGGTGCGCGAACTGCTGACCGACTCCAGTCAGGACCGCGGCCTGTTCAACCCTGCCATGGTCGACAAGCTGCTGACCAACCCCGAGGGCCAGCTCACGCCATTGCGCGGCTCCAAGCTGTGGCAACTGGCAGCGCTGAACCTGTGGCTCAGCGAACAGGGACTGTGATCGATGAAACAGAACGCGACGACTTATAGCCAGCGCCTGTTGCGCGGCCAGTCGCCCTCGTACGAACGTCTGCAGGCACGACTCGCTGAAGACGGCAGCCAGATAGATGCAGACCCTCTGGCGCTGCATTGTGGCTGGGGACGCTTGCTGATCGGTCACACCTACCCTGATCCGGCCGCGCTGGCTCAGGACCTGCTCAACGAAAAACCCGGCGAGCGCGACATCGCCCTGTACGTGGCTGCGCCGCAGCAGGTATTGGCGCAATCGCCGCAGCAGCTTTTTCTCGACCCGTCGGACACGTTGCGTCTATGGTTCAGCGATTACCGCCCCGCGCACCGTGTGTTTCGCGGCTACCGCATCCGCCGTGCGCACAATGAAAACGACTGGCAGGCCATCAACAACCTGTATCTGGCGCGCGGCATGTTGCCCATCGACCCCGAGCTGCTGACCCCGCGCCATGAAGGTGGCCCGGTGTATTGGGTGGCCGAAGATGAGGGCAGCAACACGATCATCGGCAGCGTCATGGGCCTTGATCATCAGAAAGCCTTCAATGACCCGGAAAAAGGCAGCAGCCTCTGGTGCCTGGCGGTTGACCCGCAATGCACACGCCCCGGCGTGGGTGAAGTGCTGGTGCGGCATTTGATCGAGCACTTCATGAGCCGCGGTCTGAGCTACCTCGACCTGTCGGTGCTGCATGACAACGATCAGGCCAAGGCGCTGTACGCCAAGCTGAATTTCCGCAACCTGCCGACCTTCGCCATCAAGCGCAAGAACGGCATCAACGAGTCGTTATTTCTTGGCCCTGGCCCGCAGGCGGACTTCAATCCATATGCGCGAATCATCGTCGAGGAAGCCCATCGTCGTGGTATTGACGTGCAGGTGGATGACGCCGATGCCGGCCTGTTTACCCTCAGCTACGGCGGTCGCCGTATCCGCTGTCGTGAGTCGTTGAGCGATCTGACCAGCGCAGTGAGCATGACCCTGTGTCAGGACAAGAGCCTGACCCATCGTGCGTTGAAGGCTGCCGGTCTGCGCTTGCCCGCGCAGCAACGGGCAGGCAGTGCAGACGACAATCTGGCGTTTCTTGAAGAGCACGGGCAAATCGTGGTCAAGCCGCTGGATGGCGAGCAAGGCCAGGGCGTTGCCGTCGATCTACGCACCATTGAAGACGTTCAGAGCGCTATCGAGCAGGCCCGTCAGTTCGACACGCGCGTCATTCTGGAAAGCTTTCATGAAGGCCTCGATCTGCGCATCGTGGTGATCGGCTTTCAGGTGGTGGCTGCAGCGATCCGTCGTCCGGCTGAGGTCATTGGTGATGGCCGCCATACCATCAAACAGTTGATCGAGGCCCAGAGCCGTCGCCGCGCCGCCGCGACCGATGGCGAAAGCCGCATTCCGATGGACCAGGAGACCGAGCGCACAGTGCGCGAGGCCGGCTTTGACTATGCCGATATCCTGCCAATGGATCAGCGTCTGGCCGTGCGCCGCGCTGCAAACCTGCACACCGGAGGCTGCCTGGAAGATGTCACGGCCATTCTGCACCCTGTGCTCAGCGATGCAGCAGTACGTGCAGCGCGGGCGCTGGACATCCCCGTCGTCGGCCTGGACCTGATGGTGCCGGCCGCCGATCAGCCCGAGTACGTGTTCATCGAAGCCAATGAACGCGTGGGCCTTGCCAACCACGAACCGCAACCCACCGCCGAACGTTTCGTCGATCTGTTGTTTCCGCACAGCCTGCCTGTGCATATCTGATCGCAGTTGCGGACACAGGCTGCAAAAGGGCTATCAGCCCTTGCAGCCTGTGGCTTGCAACTGTTCCATAAGGAGCATCCATGACCCCTGCAAATATCCCCGATCCGGATCTGAAATACCTGCAGAAAGTTCTGTTGGAAATGCTCGCGATTCCAAGTCCGACCGGTTTTACCGACACTATCGTGCGTTACGTGGCCGAGCGTCTTGAAGAACTGGGCATCCCGTTCGAGCTGACCCGCCGCGGCACGATCCGCGCCACGCTCAAGGGCAAGCAGAACAGCCCTGACCGTGCAGTATCAGCGCACCTGGACACCATCGGTGCCAGTGTTCGGGAAGTCAAAGACAATGGCCGCCTGGCGCTGGCGGCAGTCGGTTGCTGGTCAAGCCGGTTTGCCGAGGGCAGCCGTGTCAGTGTATTCACCGACACGGGCGTGATTCGTGGCAGCGTTCTGCCGTTGATGGCGTCCGGTCATGCGTTCAATACCGCCGTGGACGAGATGCCGATCAGTTGGGATCACGTCGAGCTGCGTCTGGACGCCTACTGCACTACACGTGCCGACTGCGAATCGCTGGGCATCGGTATCGGCGACTTTGTGGCGTTCGACCCGCTGCCGGAGTTCACCGAAAGCGGCCACATCAGTGCACGCCATCTGGATGACAAGGCCGGTGTCGCGGCGCTGCTTGCGGCGCTGAAATCCATTGTAGACAGCGGTGCAGAGCCGTTGATCGATTGCCACCCGTTGTTCACCATCACCGAAGAAACCGGTACGGGCGCAGCGGGCGTACTGCCTTGGGACGTGAGCGAGTTCGTCGGTATCGACATCGCGCCGGTTGCACCGGGCCAGCACTCCAGCGAGCACGCGGTGAGCGTGGCGATGCAGGACTCGGGCGGTCCGTACGACTACCATCTGTCCCGCCACTTGCTGCGTCTGGGCGTAGAGAACGAACTGCCGGTACGCCGTGACCTGTTTCGCTATTACTACAGCGATGCGCATTCAGCAGTGACGTCGGGGCACGACATCCGCACGGCCCTGCTGGCCTTCGGCTGCGACGCGACTCACGGTTATGAGCGCACGCACATCGATAGCCTGGCAGCGCTGAGCAAGCTGCTGGGTGCTTACATATTGAGCCCACCTGTGTTCGCCAGCGATGCCAAACCGGCCCAGAGTTCACTGGAGCGGTTCAGCCATCAGATCGAACATGATGCGCAGATGGAATCCGACACCCGTGTGCCACCGGTCGACAGCCTGATCGGGCAGAATCGCGAGGAAAGTTGAGGGCCTGTGAATTGCGGTGCCTGGCACCGCAGTTCTATCATCGCTGCTCATCGACACGAGAACCGCCATGCTGATCCCCTACGACCAACTGGAACCCGACACCCTCACCCGCCTGATCGAGGATTTCGTCACGCGTGAGGGCACTGACAATGGCGACGAGACGCCCCTGCAAACGCGTGTACTGCGCGTGCGTGATGCATTGACCAAGGGGCAGGCAGTGATCTTTTTCGATCTCGAGAGCCAGCAATGTCAGTTGATGCTCAAGCACGATGTGCCCAAGGAGTTTTTTGAATAACCTTGAGCGGGCCTGAATCGGGTTTTCAATAAAGCGAACAATGTCGGCTATTGAAGTGGCGTTGTCGCTTGTTGCGAAAGTTTGTTGGCGATGCGCTTGTAGACCTCGGCTCGGTGAACCTTGATGTCTTTCGGGGCGTTGATCCCGAGCCTCACCTGATTGCCGTTGATACCCAGAATCTGCACGGTGATGTCATCACCGATTGAAAACGTTTCACCAATTTCCCGCGTCAGTACCAGCATTTTTCCCACCCTTCTCGTTGCGCAAAAAGGCAGGGTGCATCGCGAAACCGAGCGCTTCAATGCGCTGATGGCAAATCAGTAACGCCCTTCAAGCGCATCGGAAAAGACTGAAGGAAGGGTCTTACTTTCTAGCTGGATCTGTAGGAAATATCGTTGGCAGCTGCAGTTTTTCATGCAGCAGACCAGCGCGGCCCCAGCAGGATGATGGTGGCGCCGATCACGCAGAAAGCCAGCCCCAGCCAGTCCGTGCCCAGCGGCCTGACCCGCTCGACCAGCCCCAGCCAGGCAATCGACGCTACGATGTAAATCCCGCCATACGCCGCATAGGCTCGGCCTGCATAGGCCGCTTCCACACGTGTCAGCAACAGCGCGAACAGTGTCAGGCTGATGAGTGCCGGAATGACCCACAGCGCGCTTTTGCCTTGGCGCAGCCATAGCCAGAAGGCATAGCAGCCAAATATCTCGAACAGGGCTGCGAGAAAGAACCACAGGTAATTGAGCACGATGGACTCGCTGAAAGGGGCTTAAAAGAGGGGCGTAACCCTATCAGAAAACAGCGCGGTCATGACCTTGATGACCTTGAACACGTCGCTCAAGAGGACGCAGAGCGTCCAGAACGGCATGCGACGCGGAGCGTCCAGAACGGCATGCGACGCGGAGCGTCGCACGATAGTCATAGTTGAGGTTATCGTTCCCCACGCTCCAGCGTGGGAATGCAGGTCGCGACGCTCTGCGTCGCAGGAGGACGCAGAGCGTCCGGAAACGCATGCGACGCGGAGCGTCGCACGATAGTCATATCGTTCCGTACGCTCCAGCGTGGGAGCGTCGCACGATAGTGAGATGCTCGCGTCCGCTTCTGGGCGGCGTCAGGCGTGCCCTTTCTGCGCCTTGGCGCGCATCTTTGCGCACATGACGGTCATTTCGTCATACATCGCCTGTGGCTGTTTGCGCTTCAGGTCCCAGGCCATTCGGCCTTCTTCGTGGGGCAGGATCATGAACTCGCCTTCGGCTACCTGCCTGAAGATGTAGTCGGCAATATCTGCGGCAGTGATCGGTGACTTCTCCAGCAGTCTGCCGATCTGCGCTTTCATGGCAGGTGTCGGGCCTCGAAACGAATCCAGCAGGTTGGTCTGAAAGAACGACGGGCAGACCACATGCACGCCGACGCCCTGATCATGCAGTTCAACCAACAGGCTTTCGGAAAGCGCTACAACCCCTGCCTTGGCGACGTTGTAATTGCTCATGGCCGGGGCCTGCATCAGCGCGGCCATCGACGCAATATTGATGATTTTGCCTTTGCTGGCCTGCAACATAGGCAAAAACGCCTTGCAGCCTTTGACGACGCCCATCAGGTTAATTGCGATCTGCCAGTCCCAGTCTTCCAGTGACAGCTCGTTAAAGAAGCCACCCGACGCCACGCCAGCGTTGTTGACGATGATGTCGATGCCGCCCAGTCGCTCTTCACATGCCTGAGCAAACGCCGTGAGCTGACTGTAATCGCGAACATCGCAACGCTGAACGAACCCGTCACCACCCGCCTCGCGCACCAGCGTCAGGGTCTCCTGCAGACCGGCATCGTTGATGTCAGACAGCGCCAGCCGCCAGCCTTCGCGCGCCCAGCGCAGTGCAATTTCACGACCCAGACCTGAGCCGGCGCCAGTAATCATGATGCGGTTTTGCATAGCCGAGTGCCTTGTGATGTGCAGGAGTTGCCTGAGTGTAATCACAGCCGGGGCCCTATAACCCCACCATCAAGGCGCTGAATGCCTGGAGCAAACCCGCAGCTTATGAATGCCGCACGCGTGATACAAAACGCATCAACAACAGGCCGTACACCGACACATTGACCAACAGCACAATGCCCCCAAGCCACAGCTGTATGCCCGGCGTAAGCCCGGCCGGGTAGATCAGCGGAATCAGATAATGCTCGACGAAGCCGCCGTCATATCCCTGCTCACCGGCTGTGCTGCGCAGTGAGTTTTCCAGCGGTGTCAGCGGGCAATACAGGTGCAGAAACTCGACCGCAGCCCCCCACGCAACTGCCGGAACGTGCAGTAATGCCAGCCACGGCCTGCTCACTACCAGCAGACCGCCGAACAGGACGAATACGATGAACAGTAGATGAAACGCGACCACGGCATCTGCCGTCACTCGATAAAACATCTGCGTACCCTCTGCTGGACTTCAATCAGGTCACCTGTGCAAATCAGCCGAAATTTTTCACGTCGTTTAGTTCAATTATTTTTAAGACTATTTCAGGTATTTTCTGTCAATTGGAACCGAATTATTGTCCGACAAAAACACATCAAGCCCATGATTTTAATGATTTTTTAGATATGTAAGAAATTATTAAAAATAGATGAAACCTTTCTTGAGCGACCGCAGTCGGATGAATCAAGCAGGCAAATTCAATACCGTTGGGTATGAAAGTTTTTACTGCATCTGTTAACTAACTTAAATGAAAGAGGGAACTCATTATGGGCATCGGCACTATTCTTATCATCGTTCTGATTCTGTTGCTGGTTGGCGGTCTGCCGGTATTCCCGCACTCGCGCAGCTGGGGCTACGGTCCGTCGGGCATCATCGGTACTATCCTGGTGATCCTGCTGATTCTGGTATTGCTCGGCAAGATATAACCTGTTGCTTCAAGCAACAGGCAAAAGCCCCGCTTCTCCAGGCGGGGCTTTTTTATGGCCCATGAAAAAGCAGCCCGAAGGCTGCTTCGTTCACTGCCTCAGCACTTAGTGCGAAACCGCACCGCTGGCACCCAGGCCTGTTTGTGACCGGACGAACTGCGGGTAGAACAAGGCGCGCTCGCCCTCTGCCGCTTTCGACTTGTCGGTGATGGAGAAGAACCAGATACCTACGAAGGCGATGGCGATAGAAAACAGCGCCGGGTATTCGTAAGGGAAAATGGCTTTCTCGTGATGCAGGATCTGCACCCAGATGGTTGGCCCCAGGATCATCAGCACCACGGCGCTGATCAGGCCCATCCAGCCGCCAATCATGGCGCCACGGGTGGTCAGGTTTTTCCAGTACATGGAAAGCAGCAGGATCGGGAAGTTGCAGCTTGCAGCGACCGAGAACGCCAGGCCCACCATGAACGCGATGTTCTGACTTTCGAAGGCAATACCCAGAAGGATCGCCACGACTGCCAGCGCAATAGTGGTGATTTTCGAGATACGGATCTCGTCTTTCTCGTTGGCCTTGCCCGCCTTGATCACGCTGGCATACAGGTCATGGGAGACCGCCGAAGCACCTGCCAGGGTCAGACCGGCAACCACTGCCAGAATGGTGGCGAAGGCGACTGCAGAGATGAAGCCCAAGAACAGGCTGCCACCGACCGCATCGGCCAGGTGAACCGCTGCCATGTTGTTACCGCCCAGCAAGGCACCCGCTGCATCCTTGAACGCCGGGTTGGTGCTGACCAGCAGGATCGCGCCAAAACCGATGATGAAGGTCAGGATGTAGAAGTAGCCGATGAAGCCGGTCGCGTACAGCACAGACTTGCGGGCTTCCTTGGCATCGCTCACGGTGAAGAAGCGCATCAGAATGTGCGGCAGGCCAGCAGTACCGAACATCAGCGCCAGACCCAGCGAGAACGCTGAAATCGGGTCTTTCACCAGACCGCCAGGGCTCATGATCGCTTCACCTTTAGGGTGAACCTTGATCGCCTCGGAGAACAGCATGTTGAAGTCGAAGTTAACGTGCTTCATGACCATCAGGGCCATGAACGACGCACCGGACAGCAACATGACCGCCTTGATGATCTGCACCCAGGTAGTGGCCAGCATGCCGCCGAACAATACGTAAAGGCACATCAGGATACCGACCAGTACCACCGCAACCGTGTAGTCCAGACCGAACAGCAGCTGGATCAGCTTGCCGGCACCGACCATTTGCGCAATCAGGTAGAACGCCACTACCACCAGCGAGCCGCAGGCGGACAAGGTGCGAATCTCTTTTTGCTTGAGGCGATACGACGCAACGTCGGCAAACGTGTATTTACCCAGGTTGCGCAAGCGTTCGGCGATCAGGAACAGAATGATCGGCCAGCCCACCAGGAAGCCGATCGAGTAGATCAGGCCGTCGTAACCGGAGGTGTAGACCAGTGCGGAAATACCCAGAAAGGACGCTGCCGACATGTAATCACCGGCAATTGCCAGACCGTTCTGGAAGCCGGTGATCTTGCCGCCTGCCGAGTAGTAGTCCGATGCGGTCTTGTTCTTTTTCGACGCCCAGTAAGTGATGTACAGCGTGAAGGCGACAAATACCACGAACATGATAATCGCGGCGATGTTCAGGGGTTGCTTCTGCACGGCGCCCGTCAATGCGTCTGCCGCCCAGAGAGTCGGCGCGAATGTGGCCAGGCCAAGTGCTGCTGATAGGCGCCGGATCATTGCTGAGCCTCCTTCAGGATGGCGTTGTTCAGGTCATCGAATTCGCCATTGGCACGGCGAACATAGATGGCGGTCAGCACAAACGCGGAGAGGATAAGCCCTACGCCTATCGGCATTCCCCAAGTAATGGTTGAAGTCGGACTCAACTTGGCCCCCAGAATATGGGGTCCGTACGCAATCAAAAGAATAAAGGCCGCATACAGGCCAAGCATGATCGCCGAGAGAATCCAGGCGAACCGCTCTCTTTTGGATACCAGCTCCTTGAAACGCGGGCTGTTTTGAATCGAGAGGTAAATGCTGTCGTTCATTGTTTTTGTCCTCGCAGCACAGATGAGATGTCACGTAACGCACTTTAGTCGGGTCCTGCGCGCACTCCAGACGACCTTAGTATTAGAACGACATTAGCCGCAGATGAACCTCTTTGCACGGCACAGGTCCGCCATCAGTCAGCCTGTGCAGAAAATACCGTGATCCAGAAACGCCAAAGGCCGTCTGGCGATGGCACCAGACGGCCTTGAAACGGCTTTTACAGAGGGCTGTAGAACTATTTAGCGGTCCATGCAGCTACCCGATCCGGGTGCTTGGCTACCCAGTCCTTGGCTGCAGCTTCAGGTTTGGCACCGTCCTGAATCGCCAGCATCACCTCTCCGATTTCATCCTTGGATGCCCACTGGAATTTTTTCAGGAAGGCCACGACCTCGGGGGCTTTTTTCTCCAGGCCAAGGCTGGCGACGTTGTCGACGGTTTCAGCTGCACCGTAAACGCCTTTAGGGTCTTCCAGGAAACGCAGTTTCCACTTGGCGAACATCCAGTGCGGTACCCAGCCGGTGACGACGATGGCTTTCTGCGCTTTCTCCGCACGAGTCAGTTCGGCAATCATGCCTGCGCCGGAACTCGCCTGCAGTTTGTAGCCGTCCAGACCATAGTCCTTGATGGCCTGGTCCGTCTTGAGCATGACCCCTGAACCTGCATCGATCCCGGTGATCTTCTTGTTGAAGGAAGCATCGGTCTTGAGGTCTTCGATGGTCTTGGCTTTCACGTATTCAGGCACGATCAGGCCGATCTTGGCGTCCTTGAAGTTGGGCCCGTAGTTGACGACCTGATCCTTGTACTTGGTGTAGTACTCGCCGTGGGTGCCCGGAAGCCAGGCAGACAACATCAGGTCGAGCTTGTCGGTGGCCACGGCCTGCCACATGATCCCGGCCGCGACCGATTGCAGTTTGACGTCGTAGCCAAGCTTCTGCTTGATCACTTCGGAAGCCACGAAGGTGGTGGCGACGCTGTCGGACCAGCCTTCCACATAGCCGATGGTCAGGGTCTTGGTTTCAGCAATCGCCAGCGTGGAGCTGACAGCAAGCACCAGAGCGGCACCCGCCCCCAGTATTTTTCGCATCATCATTGTCGCTTCCCCGGAAGTCTGCACCGACGGTTGTCGGCACTGGTTAACGTTGTTTTCAAGACCGCACCCACGCCCGGCTTTGGGGCACGCTGCGCCCTGCACGTTTTGATCGCTGCCACGCGCAGTGACACGCACCGCAACGCCACCTTGATCATCGACTTGCTGCGCAAGCAGACATGCTCTGTCTGCGACACCGGGGCAACGGGAAACGACAACAACGAGCCATCAGCGACAACGCCCACCTAAAAACGTCTTGCCCGACCCTGCCTGTACCTTTCAGAACGGTTTGCGTACACGCCCCCCATACACCGATACGATCGTCGTATAGACGCAGGAGATCTGCGGCGCACCACTCTGGCTCATTCAGCAAAGGAAACAGGATGTGTTACCGCAGCCTCGTAAACCACGCTTCGAACGGGTAACACGGAAACATTTTTAACGGCGTCAGGCCCGCATGAGCGATGCCAATAATCGTAAGCTTATGATTTAAAAGAACTTTAAAAAGTTGGCACAGCTTCTGCTATATCTCTTGTACAACAAAAACAAGAAACGAAGCGGCAAACCAATAAGAACAAGACGTAACGGCTCTGACATAACAAGAACAAAACGGACAGAGGCGCAGCTAACAGATTTTTTTGGAGTGGATCAGCTTTACAGGGACCTTTCGGTGAAAGGCCTCGCGACCGGACAGAGAACAATAAAACTACCTTCAGGTAGCTCCCGAACCGGTGGGATCACGATGTTGTGCAGACAGGTGATTAAAGCGAGTCAGCGCTCAAAAAAATACGTTTGCTCTTGACCCCGAATGGGGGTCGCCCAACAACGCTGTAAAGGGACTGGCCATCAACAACAATAACAGGCCGCCCTACAACAATAAAAAGAGCAGGTAAAACACATTGGAGGAGAGCTACGGCTCTCCTTTGTGTTTTTCGTCACCAGGAAGCTGCAGCGTAGCGGGATGTAGCGGCAGTCAGTCCCCCGCCTGTATGGTCAAACCGAGCCAATCTACGTCGTCTGCGAAAAATAAACCGCATAACTGCATTGCAAATTCCAAAGAACGTGTATTGTTCCGTCATAATTTACACGGTTAACCGGTGGATGCGGCACTTTGGCACTACACCTTGGTCATAGCCTGCGTATCTCATCAGCACTTCTTTCCCAAGGGATTTAGTCATGCTCCGTTTTCTGCGCTTCGCTACCGTTATAGGTGGCTTGTGTTTAAGTGCGTCCGCTCTGGCAACCACCGTCGACTCTGCCACCTATGGCTACCCGCTGACTAATCCGTTTGAAGCGACCATTGCGACCACCCCGCCCGATCTGCGCCCCGATCTGCCTGACGATGAAGACATCGATCAGGACGTCTACACCCTGAACCTGCATCCCGAGCGCGAATTCACCCTGCCGGACAACTTCTGGGCGGTAAAAAAGCTGCACTATCGCCTGGCGAAGCAGGACCACGCTGCCCCGCTGATTTTCCTGATCGCCGGCACCGGCGCGCCGTATAACAGCACCATCAATGAATTCCTGAAAAAGCTCTATTACGGCGCGGGCTACCACGTCGTACAGCTGTCTTCGCCCACCAGCTACGACTTCATGAGTTCGGCATCGCGCTTTGCCACTCCTGGCGTGTCCACCGACGACGCAGAAGACATTTATCGCGTCATGCAGGCCATTCGTGCCCAGCAGGCGCAATTGCCGGTGACCGACTATTACCTGACCGGTTACAGCCTCGGCGCACTGAATGCCGCCTTCGTCAGCAAGCTGGATGAAACCCGCCGCAGCTTCAACTTCAAGAAAGTGCTGCTGCTCAACCCGCCGGTCAACCTTTACACCTCGATCAGCAACCTCGACAAACTGGTGCAAACCAACGTCAAGGGCATCAACAACACCACCACGTTCTATGAACTGGTGCTGGCCAAGCTGACCCGTTACTTCCGGCAAAAGGGTTACATCGACCTTAACGATGCACTGCTGTTCGACTTCCAGCAGTCCAAGCAGCATTTGACCAACGAGCAGATGGCGATGCTGATCGGTACCTCGTTCCGCTTCTCGTCTGCCGACATCGCGTTCACCTCGGACCTGATCAACCGCCGCGGTCTGATCACGCCACCGAAATTCCCTATTTCTGAAGGCACCAGCCTGACGCCGTTCCTCAAGCGTGCCCTGCAATGAGACTTCGATTGCTACCTGACCGAACAGGTCATTCCGATGTGGCGCGCCCGCACTGACGGCGGTAGCCTGCTGCAGCTGGTCGATCAGGTCAGCCTTTACGCCCTCAAGGATTACCTGCACAGCAACACCAAGATTGCCGTCATGCACAACGCTGACGATGTGATTCTGGGCTCGGGTGATCTGGGCTTCCTGCGCAAGACCTTCGGGGATCGTCTGACCGTTTATCCGTACGGCGGGCATTGCGGCAACCTTAATTACCGCGTCAACACCGACGCCATGCTGGAGTTTTTCCGTGGCTAAACGTCTTTTACTTCTTGCCGCTCTGCTCTGTGCCGGCACAGTCCAGGCCGCTGACGCGGATACCAGCAACAAGGCTCAGCACCCGGCCACTGTGGCCCGTCAGACCGATGCTGACGGTTTCACCCAGCCGCTGAAGTCGTTGCAATTCAACCCGGGGCTGGATCAGCGTGAGTTCGAGCGCGCCTCCATCAACGCGCTGGAAGTCTACGACCCGCTGGAATCCTGGAACCGTCGGGTGTACCACTTCAACTACCGCTTTGATGAATGGGTGTTCCTGCCGGTCGTGGACGGCTATCGCTACATCACACCCGGCTTCGTGCGCAGCGGCGTGAGCAACTTTTTCAGTAACCTGGGCGACATCTCCAACCTGCTGAACAGCCTGCTGCAGTTCAAGGGCGAGCGTTCGCTGGACACCACTGGCCGTCTGCTGCTCAACACCACCATCGGCATCGCCGGTCTGTGGGACCCGGCGACCATGATGGGGCTACCGCGCCAGAGCGAAGACTTCGGTCAGACGCTGGGCTTCTATGGTGTTCCCGCCGGCCCTTATCTGGTGTTGCCATTGTTCGGCCCATCGAACCTGCGTGACACTGGCGGCATGCTGTTCGACTACACGGCTGAAAACCAGATCAACTTCCTGAACGTTGCCGAAGTCAGCGACGACCATCCGGAAATCACCGTGCTGCGTGCGATTGACCGCCGGTATGTCACAAGCTTCCGCTATGGCCAGCTGAACTCGCCATTCGAGTACGAGAAGGTGCGTTACGTCTATACCGAGTCGCGCAAACTGCAGATCGCCGAATAAGCGAAACGCAGCAAAAGGACGGCCAGCCAGAGTGATCTTGCTGGTCGTTTTTTTATGGGCACTTTTACCTGCCGGACCACTCACATTCCTCGGGCACACAGGCCTCGATCCATTTACTCGATCCATTTAACAGACAAAAAAGGAATTTCCATGCGGTCTTTCGGTTTCAAGGCAATCGTTGTGTGTGTCGCGCTGGCAGCCTGCCAGAGCATGGTCAGCGTTCAGGCGGCGACCAAGCCCCAAGCGGCTGCGCCTGCCGCCGCTGCGGTACAAAAGGCTTCGTTGCTGGGTGGCAAACTGGCGTTTACCATTCCTGCGGGCTACGTGCAGGGCGAGATGCCCGAGATTGACGCGAAGGCCAAGGCTCAGGGGGTAACGGGTGCGCTTTACACCAACGCCGCTGAAAAGCGCGTGCTGATCGTTACCGAGACGCCTATGCCAATGGGCGTCCAGGCCAGCGACAACGACGGTGTAGTGCTTGATGGCCTGGTCACCGGGATACTTGCCCAGCAAAGTACCGGCTACAAGGACTTCAAAAAGCTGGGCGACAAGAAGATCGTCAAGAAGAACGGTCTGGGTGTCCGGCAGCTGGATACCTCGGCGACCATGAGCGACGCCCAGGTTCTGAGCACCTCGATCATTGCCGCTTCGGGTACACGCGCAGCCGTGCTGAACGTGGTCTCCAACGCGAAGAACCCGAAGGAACACGCAGCGCTGGTGAAAGCCGTCATAGGCGAATGATTCGAGCATCGGGTGGCTCTGACCAGCGTGGCTTAATCCACCCGCAACGCCTCTGACAATCGCTCGACCAGCGCCTGCACCTTGGGCAATGACTCGCGGTTGCGCGGCCAGGCCAGATGCAGCGCCAAACCGTCAGTGGCCAGCTGTGGAAGAATCTCCACCAGCTCGCCACGCTGCAACTGCTCCCTGATCAGCCAGGTTGCCAACTGAGCAATGCCCCACGCCGAAGTCACCGCAGCCACCTGGGCTTCGCCGTTGCCGATAACCAGCCGCGCTTCGACAGCGCGCGCCTCCCGCTGCCCTTGGTCGTCAACAAACAACCAGGGGCTGGTGCTGCCATCGCCACGACCAAACAGAATGCACGCGTGACTGGCGAGGTCCTCGAACGTCGTCGGTACGCCGTGGCGCTCCAGATAAGCCGGTGCCGCGCAGAAGATCACCCGTTCGGTGCCCAGGTAACGGTGCGCCACGCCCGCTGGCCAGACAGGTGGACCGCCGATGCGCACGGCCAGGTCGATACCTTCCTCAAGAATGTCGACGAAACGATCAGTGAAGGTTATCCGCGGGCGCAGCTTGTGATGCTGCCCGGTGAAGGCGAGGATCAGCGGCAGCACGTGCAAACGACCAAAGGTCGCAGGCAGATCGATACGCAATTGTCCGGCAGGTTCTGTGCGCTGCGCCGCCAATGCGGTTTCGGCAGCCTCCAGATCGGCAAGCATGCGCGTGCACACAGCGTGATAGGCCGCCCCCTCCTCGGTCAGCGCCAGACTTCGGGTAGTGCGCTCGAACAGACGCATGCCCAGGCGGCTCTCCAGGCGTGCAACGCTTTTGCTGACTGCGGAATTGGTCAGACTCAAGCGGTCAGCGGCTGCCGTAAAGCTCCCTGCATTGGCAACGGCGACAAACGTTTCGATCCCCTTGAGGCGGTCGGTGGACAGCACGTGGATTACCCATTAGTGAATTCAATTCCGCAATGTAATGAATATTTGCCAAAGATAGGAATCATTTTCTGCAATAAGCTGGCGAACTTATTTTTTCATGGGTTCGTATCATGCCGTCTCTGGAAACTGCCGTCTCTGGCACCAAGAGCGAAAGCTCGACCGGTGCAGGCTTGTCCATCGCGATTCTGGCGCTGGCTGGCTTCGTAATCGTTACCACCGAATTTCTCATCATAGGACTGCTGCCTTCACTGGCCCGCGACCTGGGAATTTCCATTTCTACTGCCGGTTTGCTGGTTACGCTATTCGCCTTCACCGTGATGCTGTTTGGCCCGCCGCTGACAGCCATGCTTTCGCACCTGGACCGCAAGCGTACGTTCATCGTCATCCTGCTGATCTTCGCGGCCTCCAACGCTCTGGCTGCGGTGTCGAGCAATATCTGGGTGCTGGCACTGGCGCGATTCATACCAGCACTGGCGCTGCCGGTGTTCTGGGGCACGGCCAGTGAAACCGCAAGCCTGCTGGCCGGACCGAAACGCGCCGGCAAGGCAGTGGCGCAGGTTTACCTCGGTATCTCCGCCGCCATGCTGTTCGGTATCCCGCTGGGCACCGTATTTGCCGATGCAGTGGGCTGGCGCGGCGCGTTCTGGGCGCTGACGCTGCTGTCTGCATTAATGGCAGTGTTACTGGCGTTGTCGATGCCACGCATTGAACCTACCGCAAAGGTCGGCCTCGCCGAGCAGGCAAAAATCCTGCGTGATCCGCTGTTCCTCGCCAACTTGCTGCTGTCCATCTTGCTGTTCACTGCCATGTTCGGGGCTTACACCTACCTGGCAGATACACTAGAACGCATCGCAGGTATCGAGTCGGCTCAAGTGGGCTGGTGGTTGATGGGCTTCGGCGCGGTCGGCCTGATCGGTAATGCACTGGGGGGACGTTATGTGGACCGCAGCCCGCTCGGCTCGACCATGGCCTTTGCGCTGCTGCTCGCACTGGGCATGACCGCAAGCGTACCCGCCGCAGGCTCCATGCCGCTGCTGGCCGTGGTGCTGGTGATTTGGGGCATTGCTCACACAGCGTTGTTCCCTATCTGTCAGATCAGGGTGATGAAAGCGGCACCGCAGGCCCAGGCATTGGCAGGAACCTTGAATGTCTCGGCGGCCAATGCAGGTATAGGTCTGGGATCGATCATTGGCGGCCTGACCATTGAGCATCTGGGCCTGAATGCGGTGGGGTATGTCGCAGCCGTCGTTGCGTTACTGGCCATTGCAGTTGCCTGGATGACCGGGATTCAGAAAAACAAGGCCGGCGCATAAACTGGCCCGGCTCGATTAGCCGGATATCACCGGGCAGTACTTTTGCAACGACGCAACTACACTGCCCGGTTATTCCAGAGTGCCGCTGCTGGTATGTTTCGTCATATTTTTGAACCTGTTTCCTGGCTGTTTTTGTCAGTTAATTGACTCCGAAACAGGCAAGCCTTCCCGATGTGCAGCTAATTGACACTGCACTGCAAAATGCTCTTCCCATGACACTGGCGAACGCTCAAACTCCAGCCTTTCGGTCAAGGAGTCATGGTTTCTGACCGATTCAAGACGTTATGTCCGGTAAGGAACTATGAGCTCATATCACCGCAAGGGACTGGCATTCGCCAAGCGGATCTACGCGCCGAGATCACTCGGTGTCAGCGTTGGCTTTATTACTGTCGCTGTGTCTTTGTATTACGTGAATGCTGCACACTGGCTTTGGACACTGGCGCTGCTCAATGCCCTGATCTGGCCGCATGTTGCTTACCAGATTGCGAAAAAATCGCGCGAACCCTATCAGGCTGAATGGCGCAATCTACTCTTCGACTCGCTGATGGGCGGGTTCTGGATTGGCGCGATGGGCTTCAGTGCCGTGCCCAGCGTTACGGTCATCGCAATGATGGCCATGCATAACATGGCTGCTGCCGGGCCACGCCTGATGCTGCAAGGCTTGTGCGCACAGGCGCTGGGGGTGCTGATCTCGCTTGCCGTGCTTAACCCCGTAGTCAATCTGCATGGCAACATTGCACAGATCTACGCCTGCCTTCCCGTCCTGGTGATTTACCCTATTTTCATCGGCTGGATGAGCCATCAGGTCACCCTGAAGCTCTGGGAGCATCGCAACATCCTGCGCAAAATAAGCCGTACCGACAGCCTCACCGGACTGCTCAATCATGGCGCATGGAAAGACCTGCTTGATCTGGAGTACGCAAAAAGCCAGAACCAGCATCAGCAGTGCGTCATCGCACTGATCGACATTGACCATTTCAAGGTCATCAACGATACCTACGGCCACCTCATGGGCGACACCGTGCTGCAGAACATCAGCGAAGCACTGATGGAAAACCTGCGGGACTCGGATTTGATCGGACGTTGTGGCGGAGATGAGTTCTGCGTCATTCTGCCGGACACCCGCTTGTTTCAAGCGAGGGAAATCCTGGAGCGCACGCGTCTGGCGATAGATGAAATGAGCTACTCTTTGCAGCGCGATCTCAAGGTCAGCCTGAGTATCGGCATAGCCGCCTATTCTCCTGAACTGCCGGATGCCTCATCCTGGTTGCACGAAGCAGACAAGGCGCTGTACCTCGCCAAAAGCACCGGTCGCAACTGCGTGGCCAGCGCTCAGGATATGCCGTCAGAGCTCCAGCCACTGAGTGCCGATGCCTGACCGGTCAACGCCGGTTCTTGAACAGGACGTCAAACAGGGATGAGAAGTTCTTGATGCCCATTGCCTTCATGAACGAGTTGCGCATGTCTTCTCGCAGGCTTTCCAGGGTGATTTCCTTGGGTTTTGCGGTTTTTTGAGCGGGGATGCCTGTTTCCCGAATGTCACCCTCGCCAGGGGCGTACTTTTCCTTTGACAGAGTTCTAATGTAGTCGTTTTTCTGGCTTTTATAGGTAGCATAGTCAGGTCCAAGTTGCTGGTCCCTTTCCCCCGACGTCGAAAAACGATTGATGACTTTTTCCATGAACTCAAAGTGGTTGTGACCAAGGGCACCGTAGTCTTTGTCCGTGATAAAACGAATAAAACCCTGATCCAGCCGTGTCGTTGTTAAAGCGCTTCCCTCACTAATACGCTTGGCCGTCGCCGCATTTGTATCTGTAAAACTGTAAAAGACCTTGTGCCCTTCCATGTCATAGGTCTTGCCTTGGTTATGACGAGACCAGATCCTTCCATCGTCTTTCTCCCTGTAGGATGCCAGCCCAAACGCCAAGTCATCGACGTAGAAAAGATCAGCCCCCTGATCTCTGGCCCACTCATAAACCTCGCCAAGAAGCCTCCGGTCATCCCGTGTTAAAAAAAAGGCTTCAGGCATGGACGTGCCGCACTCTGCCTTACCCAGCATGGGTGCTGGAAATTTAGGGTCTGTCAGTCCGAAAATTCTCTGCTTGAGAATCGCCCCGCCACTGATTGTCACGGAGGGGTCCAGAAAGTTTGTATGACTGGATGAGTTAGCAAGAACGGGTATTTTTTTAGAGGCTATTTTTTCATCGAGTTGCCTTGCTGTTACCAGCGCTTCTATTCCAGAGCTGATTACCCGCATAAAGTGGACTCCTGGCCTATAGAACCCCTGACGTTTATCGTCAGGGGTCGACAATCAATACGTTAAATGAAAGGTGACTGTTTCCGCCCCCAACGGCTTACTTTGCCAAGGTCCACTTTCAGCGTTGTGCCGAATGATCACATCCGACGCGTAGCTAAAACCGAGATTATTGAAGAGCTCAGTACTACCTGGAGCGCCAGGAATAATAGTTACACAATCGATATCGTGCACACCCGTGGTTCGAAAGCAAAGATTGGCGCGCTCACCTTTACTGTCCGGAAATGATGTCGCCGTCCATGAGATTTTCCGCAATCGGGAGTTATTGGCCGCCCCGCGAGGGTAATCGGACAATCTCAACTGGTGCCTGGAGAATGCATTATGCCCAGGTCCGTTTATAGTCGTAGGTGTTCTTGTAGTTGTCACCGAGTAATCTGCAGCCTGACTGGCCGAAGACAAAAACAACAGCAACAGCAACAGAGGTACTATTTTTTTCATAACACTTTTCCCAATGATTTATCATTAAAAACACGCGGCATTTGCGATTCTTCTTACTACTCTTTTATTGTATAAGCCACTGATAAAAACATGCGGTATTTAATGCTACGCCTTCAAAAAGCTCGAAAAAATTTAAAACCATTACTGAAAAAATCGTAAACCCCGAACAGCTTTATATATCCATATCAAATACTTTTCAGAAAAAGCCTTAGCCCGTGGACATCCAGGGCGGGTTCTCAATCAATCGAAAACTCAAAAAAGGAAAGATTTTCCAACAGCCATGCAGGGGTATGCACTTCAAGCAGTGCGCTAATGGGCTGCTCCATGATCAACTTGCCGTAGAGGGTTTCTTCCTGCTCCAGATGGGCAAGCTGGGTGGCGCGATAATTGAGCGGGTAGATGCTCTTTTCGATCGGCAGTAATCGGTCGAAGTGTTCGAGCAGGCCGTGGAAGACGATTCGTCGCTCGACCGTGTTCCGTGTGGTGGCAATGAGTTTGACGAAGTACTCACTGTCCTGGTGCCGCAGTGCTTCACCGGCAGTGTAACGCTCGACCAGCGTGTGCAGCGATTCGTCATCGAACACGATGCAACACAGGTCTTCGCGCAACAGGCCTTTGAACGGGTTGTCGACCGCTGGCCGGCGGCCGTGCAAGCCCAGGATGAACTGTACAGCCTGCTCGGCCAGCCACTTGCGCTTGCGCCCCTCAAGCCGCTCGACCTCTTCGATCAACGGGGCCTGGCGTCCATGCGAACGAACCTGTCGGCAGAGCTTGGCAAACAGGCCAACGGGGCCGGACAGTTTTTTCTGTTGCTCGGCAAGTTGCGTTACCGAAAGTGCCGACTGCCGGGTTGCCAGGCGATGGAAGTCTGTTGTGAGATTCAAACCGGGCCGATGCGGATCCAGCCGCAATGACTGATCGGACTCAGACCGGCCCCGAACAAAACAAACAGTCATGATTGCTCCTTTTTATTCTTTACGGTTTGACGTATGGACGGACTTTAGAACCATCTGTTCCGGGCAACCAGATAGCCGACCACCGGAAATCAACCGTAGTGCAATAGTGAAATTATTGACCTTGGGGCACTGCCCCGATAACGCTGATCGCCCTGACAAGATGTGTTCTGTGACAAGACACATTATGTATGTGCTGACTCGTTGCGCAATCCGACAGATGTAGGGGGTCGGTTACTTTTTCCCGGAAGCCATAAAGAAACACAACGCGCCATGAGCTCGACACGGGTCTTTACACGGCTCTTTCTTAGTAGCGAAGACACGTGATCGCGAACCGTATAGTCACTGATACGGAGCTGCCTGGCGATTTCCTTATTCGTACAGCCCTGCAACAGCAGGCCAAGAACCTCTTGCTCTCTCATTGTCACCTCCATGCTACTTCCCCTTGCCATCATTTTGCCCTAAAGCAAATTTGTAGGATGTTTCATACACACGTCTTCCATGACCTAAAAAGTAAATCGGCACAGAAACCATTTTATTTAGTATTGTTTTTTATTAAATCCGAATAGAAACCAAAATCCTGCCAAAAACAAAGACCTGTGAGAATAATCATGAAGCAATAAACTATTAAAGAAATCTCCTACAGAAAATACAGAACAATTACCTCTATCAATTTAACGAAATCACAAATAACCCACCAATCGAGGCACGTCGGAATCGTGGCAGCCAACAGCACACCAGCTCAGTAAATAAAAATAATATAGAGGGGCGCAAGATAGACTTGAGCAAACAGAATTACAATCACTTGTTACAATTGACCGCGCCTGACTTGAAGAACTTTCTTGATGTTTTTCATTTGCGCAAACCGCCCATATAGATGAGCGGCTGCTTGCGAGAAAGAGGCGCGCCAGCAGGAACAGGCTTGATGCTAACCGTTTCGGCCGGCTGCCAGGTCATCTACCACCACACACCGGCGCAAGCCGAATACTGCAGCGGTCGTCAGACCCACAATTCCCATGACCAGGCTGTAGAGCACACAAACCCAGATATTCCAGGGCATCAGCGCGATGAGCAGCAATGGCGTGGTACTCGCCCAAAAAGCGTAGGCGATGTTGTAAGTGAACGAGATGCCAGACACACGAATGTTCGCAGGGAACAGTCCGACCATCACCGAAGGCACCACGCCGACAACCCCGCAGGCCAGCCCTGCGATGGCGTAGGCGATACCCAGCGGCATCCATTGCTGGATGAGACTGGCGTAAAGCACGCCTATACCCAGCGGCAGCAGCAGGCTGTAGATGATGATGCCGCGCCACGCACCGATGCGGTCAACCAGCATGCCTGCCAACACGCAGCCGATATTGAGGAAGACGATGCCCACCGCACTCAGGGCAAACGTAGTGCTCGCGCTGATGCCGAAGCGCTGCTGCATGACCGTCGGCGTGATCACCACCAGCACGACCACTGCGGAGGTCAGCACAAACGTCAGCAGTGCGGCAGGCAGCAAGGATTGGCGATGATCGCGCAGGACCTGGCCAAGCGGCAGTGCAGGCAGGTTTTCACGCTGGGCGTGCATGGCGATAAACACTGGCGTTTCGTTCAGCCAGCGGCGTAACCAGACGCCCACGACGCCGAAAACACCGCCCAGCAGAAACGGAATACGCCACGCCCAGTCAAGAATCTCACCCGGGCTGAAGACCCTTGCCAGCCATGTTGCGGTCAGCGCACCGAGCAGGTATCCAAACGTCAGGCCGGCTTGCAACACCCCGAGTGCGTAGCCGCGATGCCCCTGGGGTGCGTGCTCTGCCACGAAGACCCAGGCACTGGGTACTTCGCCGCCGACCGCTGCGCCTTGCAGAATGCGTAACGCCAGCAACACCAGTGGTGCCCAGTAACCAATCTGTGCGTAGGTGGGCATGACGCCGATCAGCAGACAAGGCAGGGCCATCATCAGAATACTCAGGCTGAACACCCGCTTGCGTCCCAGCCGGTCGGCAAAATGCGCCATCAGAATGCCGCCCAGCGGGCGTGCGAGATAGCCTGTCACGAAGATCCCGAAGCTTTGCAGCAGACGCAGCCACTCGGGCATGTCGGGCGGGAAAAACAGCTGGCTGAGGGTCAGCGCGAAGAATACGAAGATGATGAAGTCGTAGATTTCCAGCGCGCCACCCAGCGCCGCAAGACTCAGAGTCTTGTAGTCGCCTTTGGTGAAAGGTTGCGGAGTGGATTGAACGATGGCCGTCATGAAGCCCCCGAAACATGGCTGAAAAAAGCGCCTGGCGCTCACAGGGCGCGAAGAATAGCAAAGCTTGCGGGCGCACTGATACGGAGCTGAGGCCTGTAGCGGGAACGATGATCGCAACTATCGTGCGGCGCTCCGCGTCGCATGCCGTTTCTGGACGCTCCGCGTCCTCTTGACGACGCAGAGCGTCGTGA
>NZ_JAWHOP010000010.1:178976-206538 GCF_032586995.1 Pseudomonas syringae group sp. J248-6
CAACTATCGTGCGGCGCTCCGCGTCGCATGCCGTTTCTGGACGCTCCGCGTCCTCTTGACGACGCAGAGCGTCGTGAACTGCACTCCCACGCTGGAGCGTGTGGAACGAGAATCCCGACGATCGTGCCAACGCTACGTGCAGTAGAGCCCGTCCACTAAAAGTTGACGGTGGCCGACAATCTCGCCGTTCTGGGTGCGCCCATGAATAGGTAGTCGTCACCCAGATACTCCCCGGCATCACGCCAGTAGCGTTTGTCGAAGAGGTTGTCGACGGTCAGGCGCAGGACCGTGTCGTAGCCGCTGATTCGGGTGCTGTAACGGCTGCCGATGTTGAACAGTGTGTAGTCATTGACCTGCACGGAGCCTTCACGGTCAGCGTACTTGCTGGCGCTGTACTGCATCCCGCCGAGTAAGGCGAGCCCGGGCACCGGCAGGCTGTAGTCGGCTTGCAGGGTGCCACGGTATCTGGGCACGTTAAGGGCCTGATGATCGTCATAGGCCTCGGTGCCGCTGCCTTCGACCCGCGCCCGGATGGCCGCCGCACTGGCGGATATCTGCAGGCGGTCGGTCACCCAGCCACTCGCCCCCAGTTCCAGGCCGGTGTTCTTCTGCTCGCCCTGCTGGACGTAGGTAAACGTGCCGTCATCGTTGGGTCTGGAATACTGGTAGGCCTGGCGGGCCTGAAACACTGCTGCCGTCAGGCTTATACGCTGCCAGTCATACTTGATGCCGGCTTCCAGTTGCCGAGACACGGTGGGCGCAAGTATTTCACTGGCATTTGTGGTGAACCAGGCCGCCGTCCCGCCCAGCGACAGGCCCTTGCTGTAGCTGGTGTAGAGCGAAACGTTGTCCACCGGCTTGTAGATCAGCGCCGCCTGCGGTAGGAACACATAGCGCTCGGTGTGTCGCGCATCGCTGCCGTCCTCGTTGAACGCCTGTTCATCAAGCCGCACCCCGCGCCCGCCCAGCACGGTTTGCCAGTGCTCGTTGAAACTGATCCGGTCGGTGATGAACAGCCCGTACTGACGGCTGTCCAGACGGCGCTCGGTATGTGGCAGCGTCATAGGCGACGGTGCCACCGATTCAGGCGACTCGTTGATCGTGCCCGAGCCGACGAATTCATTGAAGGTCCCGCGCGTATCGACGGTGCGGCGGTAGGCGCTGGTGCCGAAGGTCAGCTCGTGCCCCAGTGATCCGGTAGTGAATGTACCGGACATGGCCGCTTCGACCTCATCATTACGCCGCGTGTCGTCCGGGCTGCGGAAGTCGTAGATGTCGTAGCCACCCTCGGCGCTGAAGTGGTTGGGCACCGCTTCGGCTGCGCAACTGGCCGAGCCGTAACAGCCCCATGCAAAGGCGCTGTAGTCATCAATGACCACGCGACTGCGCGACGCACTCAGGCTGCCCTTCCAGCTGTCGTTGAACCGGTATTCGAAACGCCCGTTCATGTTCAGCGAGTCGATGCCCACCGGGTTGGACCAGTTTTGATAGCCCAGCAGCTTGCGTGGCGAGGCGTCGTGAGGCAGCACCGTGCCGCCGAGCAATTGATAACCGGGCACCGAGCGCTGCTCTTTGCTCTGATACTCGATGTCGAGTTGCAGCAAGGCGCGCTCGCTGATGTTCCAGTCGAAGGCCAACGAGGCGAAATCACGCTGACCATCGGCGTGCTCGACGTACGAGCGAATGTCTTCATGGGCCAGGTTGGCGCGCAGCCCGAACTGCTGTTCGCTGCCGAACCAGCCGCCGACATCGGTCGCGAGGTAGCGCTCGCCGTGTTCGTTGGTAGATACCGTTACCGAGCGAACATCCTGCGCGCGCTTGGTCTGGTAGTTGATGACACCACCGGGCTCTGAAACGCCGCTCTGCAAGCCGGACAGCCCCTTGAGCAACTCGACCTGCTGCTTGTTCTCCAGCGCCACGTTCTGCTCGCCGGCAATGCTGCGGCCGTTGATGCGATAACTGTTGGCCGCGTTCAACGAGAAGCCGCGCACCACAAAGTTTTCGTAATAGCCTACCGGCGCATAGCCGTCGCCGACCGAGGCATCGTTGCGCAGCACGTCACTCAGCAGTTTTGCCTGACGGTCCTTGATCAGCGCTTCGCTGAACACTGAAACCGAGGCAGGCGTGTCCAGCAGCGAAGCCTGATCAAACCCGTAAATCGACGCCCGACCAGCTTTATAGTCGCTGGCACCTTCCTGTTCGCTGAACCCGGTCACGTTGACCGCGTCCAGAGTGAGCGGATCCGCAGCCATTAGCGGCGAGGCAACAGCCATGCCCAACGGTAACAATCGCCAGGCATGACGCATGGCAGGTCGGTAGGGCGTACTCATCGATCAGACTCCGCAAGGACAGGTGCCTGGACAGACGCGATGCACCTTCCGGCAGGGGGCCAACCTTTTACGTTCACTGCCGTTTTTTTTCAACCTTTACGTGACGGTCTGCCGGTAAACGAATGACGCGGAAAAACTCTACTTACGTATCAGGGGAAAGAAGCCACCGCAAAAAACGTAGCGCACCGGAATAATTAAGCGTGAATTAAGTAAGTGTGGCTAATCTGAATTCAACAAAACCGCTGAACCAATCAGCGTGTCACGAATCCATTGAAACAGATCAATCAGAAAGGAATACCCTATGAAACTTATGCCTGCCGTCTTCGCCGCTGTTGCCCTCACTGCTGTTGCAGGTGCCGCCCAGGCCGACGTTGGTCCCGATGAAGTGATCCGCCTTTACAAGTCTCAGGCATTGGGTGACTTTGAACAGTTCAACAAGCAGGCCGTTGCCAAGCACACAGGCTTCACGGTCCACGATACCGAGCTGGAAAAAGAACGCGACGGCCGCCTGGTCTATAAGATCGAACTGAAAGACGCCAAGGGTGTGGAATGGAACTACGACGTCGATGCCAAGACGGGCGAAGTGGTACGTGACGCAAAGGATAACTGATCCGACTGCACTAACAGTCATCGCACCGAGAAACAATAAGAAAACTCCCACTACATTGTGGGAGTTTTCTTTTCCAAAGGTTTAACAGGTTATTACTGAGCCAACCCGACTTTCAGTAACTTCCCCTTGTCTTCATCCGTCAACAAATACAAGTAACCGTCCGGCCCCTGACGCACATCGCGTATCCGCTGTTTCATGCCTTTCAACAGCCGTTCTTCATGAACGATCTTGTCGCCATCAAATTGCAGCCTGATCAATTCCTCAGTGGCCAGCGCGCCGATGAACAGATTGTGATCCCACGCCTTGAACAGGCTGTGGTCATAGAACGCCATACCGCTGATGCCCGGTGACACTTCCCAGACCTGAAACGGTACTTTTGTGCCTTCGACAAACTTGCCTTTGGCTTCCGGAATCGGCTCGCCCGAATAATTGATACCGTGGGTCGCAATCGGCCAGCCATAATTCTGGCCACGCTCGATGATGTTCAATTCATCGCCGCCCTTGGGCCCATGCTCGTTGGTCCACAACGTACCGGTCCACGGGTTGAGCGCTGCGCCCTGCTGGTTGCGATGGCCGTAGGACCAGATCTCGGGCCGGACGTTTTTCTGCCCGACAAAAGGGTTGTCTTTCGGCACGCTGCCATCCGGGTAGATACGTACGATCTTGCCTTGCAGCTTGTCCAGGTCTTGCGCAGTGGGACGATCGTTGTTCTCGCCCAGCGCGATAAACAGGTAACCGTCGCGATCGAATACCATCCGCGCGCCGAAGTGGTTGCCCACCGATAGTTTTGGTTGCTGACGGAAGATGACTTCAAAATCTTCCAGCCTGGTCAGGTCTTTGGATAGACGGCCTCGCCCTGCCGCAGTACCCGCAGTATCACCCTCGGCGGCGGTCTTGCCACTGCCTTCGGAGTAGGTCAGATACACCATGCGGTCCTTGGCGAAGTCCGGGGAAAGCACGACGTCGAGCAGACCACCCTGCTTTTTTGCCCAGACTTGCGGCACACCGGAAAGCGGCTCGGATAATTTGCCATCCGCCGACACGATACGCAGGTTGCCGGAACGCTCCGTCACCAGAATGCCCTGCTTGTCAGGCAGAAATGCCAGTGCCCATGGGTGATCCAGACCTTCGGCAACCGGGGTGACCGTGACGGTGCCTTGTTCGCTTTTGTAGGTTTCCGGGGCGGCGCCTGCCGTCAGCGGCAGGCTCAAAATGGCAGCGGTACACCATGTGGCGATCAGGGTTTTTCTAAGCATGAGCGTTTCCTTATGCATTGAGTCGACGTCCCGCGGTGAAACGGGCTCGCAGGGTTGAAGATTCAATTGGCGCGGCTGGGGTCGGTTGTCGGCGTAGAGGGACGCGGAGCATTCTGGCGCGTGGGGTAGCCGTTGCCGATACCGCCGTTCTCCAGCGTAGGCCTGCGCACAGGCGGCGCAATATTGGAGCCGGGCGCGCGGGGCGTGATTGACTCGGTGCCCTGACGGCTGTTGGGGTTGGAGCGCTTGATCGGGCTGTTATAGGGGTTGCTGCTGGCGCCGTTGTTGAGTGTGCTGTTTGGCAGTGTCTGCGCCTGAACAGCACCGATGCCACATGACGCGATCAGCACGCCCCCTACAAGATTGCGCAAAAAACTGTTCATCACTACCTCTTGGCAAAGGTGAAACTGCGGGGTAACCGTGAAGACTCAGGCCTTTGACGGCAGCCCAGGCCTCAGGTTCGACCCGACAGTGTCGATGAGCAAGCATAGCGGTGTGAGAGTTTGTAACAAGGATGTTCAAAGCGCATACCTTCAGCCATGCGCGACGCCACGCAGGCTCGGCCCTGGCGCAAGGCAAGGAAGCGCTGCGCCCAGGTCATGCAATCGCACGTCGTGTTTTACGGGCGTAACTACGCCGACTTCGCCGACTTCAAAGGCATGCTGAAGGTGAAGACAGTGCCCTGCTCTTGTGTCGAGCACACTTCAAGCGTACCGCCATGCGCCAGGGCTATCTCGCTGGCGATATAGAGCCCCAGGCCTAGCCCGGCTTGCGGCTCGTCGGTGATTGGCCGTGAGTAAGGCAGGAACAACTGCGAACGAACGGACTCGGGTATCGGCTCGCCCTGATTGGTAACGCTGAGCAGAAACAGATCACCGCGCACACCCGCCGTCACCTCGACCGGGCTTTGGGGATCACCGTGACTGATCGCGTTGGACACCAGATTGGACAGCAATTGCGCGATCCGCTCGTGGTCGCAGCGAATACGCTCCAGCGCCGTTATATCCGATCTGATCAGCCGGGACGGGTGAACGCGGCGTATCTCTGACACAACATGTTCAAGCGTTTCATCCAGCCCGTGCGCATCGTGCATGCTCAGCGGAATACCATGCCCCATGCGGCCACGGGCAAAGTCGAGCACGTCGTCGACCAGTTGCGAGGCGCGTTTGCCAGACGTCAGGATGTGTTGCACGACTTGCAGGGCCTTTTCATCCAGTGGCCGACGCAGCAGCAATTCGGCACTGGCATTGATGGCAAACAAAGGGTTGCGCAGGTCGTGCCCCAGAACGGCGATGAACTGCTCGCGCAGCTCTGCCACCTCACGCTCGGCCAGAAGGTCTTCACGCACTTGCTGCAGGTTTTCCTCGGCCTCGATCTGCAGTGCCAGAAGACGCGCAAACGACGCCATCATCGCCTCGATGGGTGTACCGGTCAGCTTGGCGGGCTTGGGGTCCAGCGCACAGATAGTGCCGAAAAAGGTGCCATTGGAGAGGAAGATCGGCACCGATATGTAGCTCTGGAAGTTGTATAAACGCGGCGTATGGTGCTCACAAAACAGCGGATCCTCAGCGACATGATCAATCACCACAGCCTTGTGGGAGCTGCGAATCTCGTGGCAGATTGTGCTGCTCAGTTCCAGCTCGCCGCCGGGTTTCAAACCAAAATCCAGCTTGTCCAGAACCGCGCAGGCCATCCAGGTACTTTCGGTGACACGCGCCACGGCGGCAAAACCCAGGCCGGTGGATTCGGTGATGACTTGCAGGATGGCCGGAACCGCGCTGATCCGGCTGATCTTGGCTACATCATTTGAAATGGATTGCCGCATGGAGAACCTGTATCAGCCTTGAGGTAATGGCGCAGCGTTTAGTTTAGGTCTGTAACGATCGTTGTGCACCCGTGAATACGCCACGTTGGCCGAAGAAACCTGGCCGTACGCTCATTCACGCAGGAGGGCGCGGGAAGGCTACGGTGAACGTCGTACCCTCCTCAGCCGAAGAGCGAACCGTCACCTCACCCAGATGGGCTCGAACGATCTCGCGAACGATGAACAGGCCGAGCCCGACTGTGCGGGTTTCGTCACTGTCACTGACCACCCGTACGACGGGTTCGTACAGGTCGTCCACTTTCTCCATGGGTATCGGTTCGCCGACGTTGTGCACCGACAGCTTGATCAGCCAGGTATCGAAGGACGACGTGATCAAAACCTCGCTGCCGTCCGTGCCATAGTTGATGGCGTTGCTCACCAGATTGCCAAGCATTTGCAGCAGACGATCCGGATCCGCCGAGCACGCACCCTGCCCCTCGCTGCGATGCGTCAGCACTCTGTGCGGGAAAACCTGGCGCAGCTCTTCGACGCCCCGGGCGACAACCGCGTGCAGATCGATAGCCTGAGGCACCACGGCAATACCGCTGCCGACGCGGGCATGGGTAAAATCCAGCAGATCCACAATCATGCGGTCAGCCCGGTCAGTGGAGTGATGGATGTGCCCGAGGATTCGTTCTTGGCGAGACTCCAGTTGCGTGCGCTCCAGCAGCCCGGCCGCCATTTTGATCGCCGCCAGCGGGTTGCGCAGGTCGTGGCTGACGATGCCAATCATCTGCTCGGCAAAAATGGCCCGTATTTCCGCCTCGGCGTGAGCCAGACGCAGGCGATTGCGTGCCGAGGTAAGTTCTGTCTGAACAGCCATTTGTTGCTGCAACAGCTCTTCGGCGATCTTGCGCGCGGCAAGCAGTTCGCGTTCGTACTTGTTGCGCTCCTCGGCCATGAACACGGCCACTTCATGCAAAACCCCGGTCGGATGCTCGCGGCGCACGGCATTGAGCATCATGGGGATGGCGCGGCCATCGGCATGAATCAATTCGACCTTGACCTCGGCAATTGACCCCTGAGTTTGCAAGAGCGGTGCCCAGTGGGTTTGCAGGAAGACTTTGCCTGCCAGATTCAACAGGTCCTGAAAGCGGCGACCCAGAACAGCTTCACGCCCAAGGCCCAGCCAACGGCAGAACGTCAGGTTGGCACGCTCAATGGTGCCATTGGGCAAGGTAACCAACAGACCGCAGGCCGCATGTTCGTACAGGTCTTCTGTCACTGGCAGACTCACCTGTTCAACCGTCATGTGCAGCGCTCTCGTAAGACGCCAGAAACTGATTCATGGCGGTTATGCATTCCTGCGGCGCGCTCATGTGCGGGTAATGCCCCACGTTGTCGATCATGTGCAGGGTGCTGTCGGCAATGACACGGTGCAGGTACTCGCCAACCTGCACCGGCACCACCAGATCGTCACTGCTTTGCATGATCAGCGTCTTGCTTTTGAGTTTCGCGACATCGGCACGATGGTCGGAAAGGAAGGTCACGCGGGCAAACTGCCTGGCGATCTCGGCGTTGGTACGACAGAAGCTGCTGGCGAGTTCTTCACCCAGTTCAGGCCGGTCAGAGGCCCCCATGAGTGTCGGTGCCATGGTGCTCGACCAGCCCAGGTAATTGCTTTCCAGCGTCTCAAGCAACGAGTCGACATCGGCGCGAGTGAAGCCGCCCACGTAATCACCGTCGTTGAGGTAATGGGGCGATGGACCCACCATGATATGACCGGCGAACCGGCCGGGCGACTGAAGCTCGGCAAGCACTGCAATCATGCAACTGACCGAATGACCGACATGCACAACCGGGCCGTTTCCGGCGAACTCGTCGACCAGTTCCAGCAAGTCGCTTGCGTAGCCCTTGAGCGACGCATATTTGTGCGGGTACCAGGCCGATACGTCAGAGTCTCCGCTGCCAACCAGGTCGAACAGCACAACCTTGAAGCGTTCGGCAAAGTGCGGAGCCATGAAGCGCCACATGTGCTGATCGCAGCCGAATCCATGAGCAAAAATCAGGGTGGTCGGTCCGTCGCCCACGATATTGACGTTATTGCGCTGTTGGACCGACATATCGGGCTCCGAAAATAATCAGGCACACGGCCTGTTGTGCATACCGTAATGATGATGAGAGGAGATTATCACCGTTAAAGGCACACTAGTGGCACAAACAGCACTTTAAGTCCGGGGCGGAAGAAGATTATTGATCGATGATCAGGATCGGGCCATTGAGGCCTGAGCGTCGGCTAAGCGCGCTGCCTCGCAGGCTGAGGATGTGTGACGCAGAACGTCACCAAAGGCATGTCAACGCAGAGCATTGGCACGGCAGGCAAGTATCGCGATGACTATTGTGTCAATTGCACTGGCACGAGCCCGTTCTCGGGCTCATGACCTGGAGGTTTAACCCCCCCTTACTCGCCGATATCTTCGTTCCACAACTCAGGCTTGCTGGCGATGAAGCCCTGCATCATGTGCTTGCAATCCTGGTTATCAAGCACCTCGATCTGCACGCCACGCGAGCGTAGCAGTTCCTCCTCGCCCATGAACGACTGGTTCTCGCCGACGATCACCTTGCGAATGCCGTAAAGCAGGATAGCTCCGCTGCACATCGCACAAGGAGACAGCGTGGTATAGAGCACCGCATCACGGTATACGCTGGCCGGTTGGCGGCCGGCGTTTTCGAGAGCATCCATTTCGCCGTGCTTGGTTGCACTGCCCTCTTGCACACGGCGGTTATGCCCCCGACCAATGATCTTGCCATCGTGAACAATGACCGAACCGATGGGGATTCCACCTTCCTTCAGCCCTAGTTGTGCCTCATCGATTGCAGCCTGCATGAATGCGTCCATGGTTTTGCCTCATATCATCGAATGGATGTCAGCGTTGCAGTGCTGCCTGAGCGTTGCCCAGCGCACGACTTACGAATTGTCCCAGCAGCTCCGAGGACCGGGCTTTCATGTCGGCGCTGACCTGGGTGTTTCTGGCTCTGAATCTGCTCACCAGGGAAGGCGAGTCCTCGCCCTGATTGAGCGAGCGCAATTCCTCGGCCGTAAATGAATGGGCATAGGCCGCTGCCAGATTGCGGTCCCATTGCGCTTGATACTCAGGTTGCAGGCGCTGCAACTCTTTTTGCACCAGTTCCTGAGCTTCGGTCTTGCCAATTGCCTGCACGATACCGGCAAACGTCGCTGTGCGCGAGGCGACCTGATAACCCAGCCAGGCCAGACCTTCGCCCAGATTTCGCTGTTCCACCAACGCCAGCGCCATGTCATCCGCTTCTTCGGCGTTGACCGGGTGCATCGCGTCCAGGCACAGGCAAGCCATAAGCGCCAGACAGGTCTGCCACGCACCTCGCGAGCCCTGGATGTGATCAGCCATGGCTCCTCCTGAGCATGAATTGACTGAGCCCTGAACTTAACAGCTCGGCAGGGCTTTACCACCCGGCACGTCGTATACCGGCCATTGATGACGTTATCAGCTATGCCACGTCCATGATCCTTGCAGCGCAACGGTCAAAGGCTGTGACTGACTTTGGCGGCAACATCGGCTGGCAACCAGGCTTTCCAGACCTCGGGGTGCTGCTTGAGGAACCTGGCGGCGGCGACGCTGGGGTCCTCATGTTTGTCACTCATTTCACCCAGTGTCCGGTTGAGCAGATCAATCGGAAAATCGACGTTTTTGAAGACACTCACCAGCTCAGGGTATTGCTTGCTGAATTCTGCCGACACACCGATAGACAGCGTCGCCGCCAGCGAAGAAGTGCCACGCGGGTTGGGGTTGCTGGCATCGGTCAGGGTTTTCCAGGCTTCTGCATCGAAAGCGGGCTCTTCCAGCTTGATCAGCTTGTACTTGCCCAGCAAGGGTGTGGGTGACCAGTAATAGAACAGCACTGGCTTGCCACGGCGGATGGCCGATGCGACTTCAGCGTCCAGCGCTGCGCCCGAGCCGGTGCGAAAGTTGACGAAGCTGTCTGTCAAGCCATAAGCCTTGAGCTTCTGGGTGTTGACGATCTCCGAGGTCCAGCCGCTCGGGCTGTTCAGAAAACGGCCCTTGTCGGGCGATTCAGGGTCTTTGAAAACGTCCTTGTAGCGCGCCAGGTCAGCGACAGACTTCAGATCGGGCGCTACTGGTTTGATGCCTTTGGCGGCATCGCCCTTGATTACGTACTCAGGCACCCACCAGCCTTCAGTCGCGCCTTTGACGATGTTGCCCAGGCCGAGCACCTTACCGTCAGCTTCAGCCTTGACCCACACCGGGCTGCGTCCTGTCCACTCTTCAGCGATCACCTGAATGTCATTTTTCGCCAGCGCAGTTTCCAGACTGACGGTGCTGCCGGGCAAGGTATCAGTACGGTAGCCATAGCCTTTCTCGACGATGGTACGCAGCACCTCGGTGATCAGGCTGCCACTTTCCCAGGTGAGCGCACCGAACTGGATAGGCGCGTTTTTTTCAGCCGCCCCTGCTGTCTGCCCAAGCAGCCCCAGCGCCAGAAGTGAACAGCCCAACAGTCGTGTTATCGATTTCATGCTCACCTCAAATGGCGCGGGAAAAAACGGGTCTGAACCTATCGACAGCAGCCCGTAGCGATTAGTTGTGACGGCTTTAGCCTCTGTATGATGCGAAGCCCACGTTCCGAGCCCGTCCGCGATGTCTGAAATCCGCTTTTACCCGTTACCCGATGCGTGCCGCCCGCTGTTGGGCAAGTTTTACCGTGAGCACCAGTCGTCAATGCGCGCGGCCAGCAAGGGGCAGGCGTGGGTGGCAAAGGAGGCAGAAATCATCGGCGCCTTGTGCCTGACGCCCGTCGCTGAGGGGCATTGGCTGACCGGGCTGTTCGTGGCGCCCTCCATGCGCGGGAAAACAGTGGCGCGAAGCTTGATCGACGCAGCGCTGCAGCCGCTGAACGGGCCGGTGTGGCTGTTCTGCCATCCGGATTTGCTGGGGTTTTACCAGCTCGCCGGGTTTGAGACAGCACAACGTCTGCCACACACCCTTGGCGAGAAATTCATGCGCTACAGCCGCAGCAAACCGCTGATTGCGCTTTGTCGGGAAGCCTGACGGTTTTGCAGAGCGGTTAGACGATCATTCATCGGCATTGGGGTCCATGTCCGGGAACATTACGTCCATGAAGCCGAACTTGCTGAAGTCGGTAATGCGCGACGGGTAGAGACGACCAATCAGATGGTCGCACTCATGCTGCACGACCCGCGCATGAAACCCATGGGCAACACGCTCGATCGGCTGGCCATCAGGGTCGAAACCTTCATAGCGAATGCTCTGGTAACGATTCACCATACCCCGTAACCCCGGCACCGACAGACACCCTTCCCAACCTTCTTCCAGGCTCGGGTTCAACGGGGTAATCAGCGGGTTAAGCAGGATGGTCTGAGGGACAGCCTCGGCCTGAGGGTAGCGCTCACTGCGCTCGAAACCGAAAATGACCAGTTGCAGATCAATGCCGATCTGCGGTGCGGCAAGGCCCACACCGCCCACGCTGTGCATGGTCTCGAACATGTCGGCAATCAGCGTATTGAGTTCGCTGCTGCCGAACATGTCTGCGGGCACCGGAGGGGCGATGCGCAACAGGCGCTCATCGCCCATTTTCAGGATGCTACGGATCATGGCTGCGTTGTTCCTTGCCTAAAAAGCAATCTTGCCACAGAACGCGATCAGGTTTCGTCAGCCTTCTGCAGTGGCACCGAGTGATCGCGGCCCAGACCGGAAACATGCTGTTTGCCTGTTTCGCTGCTTTCCTCGCCCAGCCCGTCGCCTGCTTCCTTCTCGCCTGCGTCCTTGCCTTCGGCGGACATATGCTCGATCACCGCATTCATTTCAGCCCCAAGCAACAGCACGGCAGCCGAAATGTAAAAGTACAGCAGCAGGACAATGATCGCGCCGATACTGCCGTACATGGCGTTGTAATCGGCAAAGGTCTTGACGTAAAAACCGAAGGCCAGTGAAGCAACGATCCATACCACCACCGCCAGCACCGAACCTGGGGTAATAAAGCGAAACTCCTGTTTGACGTCAGGCATCACGTAATAGATCAACGCCACCGCAACCATCAGCAGAATGATGATCGCCGGCCAGCGCAGGATGGTCCACAGCGTCACGATGAAGTCTTCCATGCCGATCTGGGCTGCAATCCAGTTCATCACTTGCGGCCCCAGTACCATGAAAGCCGCTGCCGCGAGCAACATGCCGGCAATGCCTACGGTGTACAGGATCGAAAGCGGGAGGCGCTTCCAGATAGGCCGCCCTTCGACCACGTCGTATGCAGCGTTCATGGCACTCATCATCAGGCGCACACCCGCCGAGGCGGTCCATAGCGCGATCACGATACCGATGGACAGCAAGCCACCCTTGGACTGTTGCAACTGGTCGATGACCGGGTTGACCTGCTCGAGCGCCTGGGGCGGCAGGAGGAATTCCGATTGCAGCCGCAACCAGGAAAAAAAGTCCGGCAGGTGCAGAAAGCCGATCAATGCGATCAGAAACAACAGAAACGGAAACAGAGAGAACAGCATCTGATAAGCCAGTGCCGAAGCATAGGTCGACATCTCGTCGTCGAGGAACTCGTTGACGGTGCGCAACAGCACTTTACCAACTGGCAGTTGACGCAAATGGGGGAAAATCATGGCGCTTCCTCTCGCTCCCTTACTGGAAAACCTCACATCCTGAAAACCGGTACTTCATGCATGCAGTGTCCCGCATGTGGCGCTGAGATGCGAATACCGATGGCACATTGACTGGACAGGTCGTGAAAGGTTTCAGTCCCGCAGAGCAGAAAGCATAACGGCCATCCGTGGATGGCCGTTATCAGTCTTGCCTGATCCCGGCATGAAAGCGCCGGGACCACTCGACTCAAGCCTTGTCCACGCCCTTCTTGATCGCGTCCTTGGCTTTACCTTTGGCTTGCTGGCCTTCGCCTTTCAGCTCTTGCGCCTTGCCTTCAGCCCGCAGTTTGGTGTTGTCGGTAGCCTTGCCAACAGCCTGCTTGACGTTACCAACTGCTTCGTTGGCCATACCTTTGGCTTTATCGCTGGTGCTGCTCATCGTGAATCTCCTGGGTCTGAAGACCGCGCTGGAATCGGATGTCGTACTCGACAAAACGGTTGACCTGCGCCTGTTGCGAAGAGTTTCAACTATTTTCTGGCCGGCTGATGCCGCTCGTCTGCCATTTGCAATGGCGCGCTTTTCGCCCGCCGACGGCGAGTTTGCATCGAAGTTTGTGCGAGAATGCGCGCCACTGTTGTCCGGCAGGGCCGACACGCTGAACAAACCGATTCACAGGAACGTTATGAAACTTGATAAAAAGCTGGCCATTGCACGCAGAAACCAGGACCTGGGCGGCGCGGTGCTCGGCGTCAATAACACGCACTTCGCCGTGCTGGACCGAAAAAGAAACATCTGGTGGTTCGACCTGCCTGTACCGCGCCTGCAAGTTGGTCAGTACGAATGGCTGCACTTGCTGCTGCACACACCTGAAACCGACCAGTTGCTGCACCTGAAAGTGACCACGGTATTCATGCGTGATCACATGGAAGGCCTTGAAGTGCGCAATGCGGACAAACGCAAGCCGACCGTCAGTCTGGAGCTGAGCGCCGACAAGGATTCATTCCTCAAGGACATGCGCCCCAAGGGCAGCAACCTGGGTTTTGCCGCCTTCTTGCAAAAATAGCTGCACCAGCAGTCGCCACGTTCCCGCACGGCTCGGGATGAAAGTTGCCAATCGGCAACCTCATCCCGGCCTGCCGCTTCACGTAAACCGACGCACCGCCAGATACCCCGCCGTCCCGGCCAATGCCGATACCACCGTGCCCCACGCAAGGTCCACCAGCGCCAGTTGCGCAGGCCAGCCCTGCAAGGTGGCCCAGTTGGTCAGGTCATAAGTGCCGTAGGCAACCAGCCCCAGCAGGCCACTGAACAAGGTCGCACGGCTCAGTCGCTGCTCCCTGACCGCGGGCATTACGCCGAAAACCACAACGCCTGCCCCGTAGAGCAGATAGAACGCTATTGCAGGTCCTGCCACGGGCGTGGCAAGCATCAGCGGCCCGAGCCATTCACGGTAGGTCGGCCCCATGAGCACGCCCAGCCACAACCCGTCGAGGATCAGAAACGCCAGTAACGTGCCGAGGTAAGCGGTGAGTATTCTTTTCATGGGACGTCCTTGATGAAATTCCGGGCCCGGGCGATATATCAGACCAGGTCGATACGGTCAGCGTGAATCACGATCTGCCCCTGTTTGTACAACGCACCGATAGCTTTCTTGAAGTTACCTTTGCTGACCCCAAACAGGCCGCTGATGACCTGCGGATCGCTTTTGTCGCTGACTGGCAATGTACCGTTGTTCTCACGCAGCTTTGAGAGAATTTTCGAATTCAGGCTGCTCGCTGCTTCTGCGCCCACCGGCTGCAGGCTCAGGCTGATATTGCCGTCGGCACGGATTTCCTTGATGTAGCCCTTTTCCTGCTTGCCGGCGCGCATGAACTTGAACACTTCGTTCTTGTGAATCAAGCCCCAATGCTTGTTGTTGATAATCGCCTTGAAACCCATATCGGTCGCTTCGGCGACCAGCAGGTCAACCTCCTGGCCGACGCTGTAACTGGCCGGGGTTTTGTCCAGATAGCGATCCAGGCGCGCGGTGGCGGTGATGCGCCGCGTGTGCTTATCGAGGTAAACATGAACCACACAGTATTCACCGGCCTGCAAGGTACGCTTCTCTTCGGAGTACGGCAGCAACAGGTCCTTGGGCAGGCCCCAGTCGAGGAACACGCCGATGCTGTTGACTTCAACCACCTTGAGGCTGGCAAACTCACCGACCTGCACTTTGGGTTTTTCAGTGGTGGCGATCAGCTTGTCTTCGCTGTCCAGATAGATGAACACATTGAGCCAGTCTTCATCTTCAGTAGGAATATCCTTGGGGATGTACCGATTGGGCAGAAGGATTTCACCATCCTGCGCACCGTCCAGATACAGACCGAAGTTCGTGTGCTTGACGATTTGCAAGCTGTTGTAGCGCCCGATTAAAGCCATTTCCAGATACCCTCATTGCGTGGGCGGCATTCTACCCGACTTTAACGCCGGGTTCGCGCCGCGTGGCAGAAGGTGCCGACATGGCTTCCACTCGTCAGTTTCCCCGATCGATACGGCTTGACACGCTCGGGCAGCACAAAGGCTACCAGCCAGAAACTTGCCTTTTAAAACAGAGCGTTAGATTTAAACCACGCGGAGTCCAGGCAGCTCCGCCAAACGGCCGACCTCGGGCGAATGCCATATTTGCCAAGCAATAATCAAGCGTTTCCTGTACTCTGGCTGGCCGTATTACGTTTATGAAGGTAAATGGCAGCCATGCGTATCAAAGCATCCCACTCGAAAGCCAAACCCGCCCCAGCCGTTGAAACGAGCGATTCGATCAACGCGCAGATTGCAGCTTTCCTGAAGTCCGGCGGTGAAATCCAGCAAATTGCCAAAGGCGTGAGTGGCCAGACCTTCGCACCTTCCAAGCAGATCAATCTCGGTAAAAAGTAAAACCGCGCCCTGCCTGTCGATCTCTATGCGCCTTGACGCTCAAGGCGCTAGATTGACGATCCTCCGCTGGATATTCTTCCGGTCACGCTGCTACTCTCTCCTCTGATATCACTATGACCACGAGCTGGATCACGCTCTGGACGTTATCTCCTTTGTGGAATGCTCGAATGAAGAACTGGATGCTTTTCGGCGCACTTGTCTATCTTGGCGGCTGCGCATCGCACCACTGCGAAAACGGTCCCAATGACAGCCAGCTAACCGACAGCCCATGCCGGGCGGGGCATCTGCTTTATCAGAACGACATGCTCCAGGCCAAGTTGCTGATCAGCGAAGACGACCGCGAAAACTACGAACTGGCCGAAGCCATGTTGCGCCGTGCCGCACTTGACGACGCATCAGGCGAAGCCGAGTTCTATCAGGCCGTACTGTTGATCCGCCAGCAGGCCGATCAAAAACAGATTATCGAGCTGCTGCAGACTGCGGCAAAACACAAGCATCCACTGGCCATCGCCCTGCTCTCGCAACAGCTGAGCGTCAGCGACCCGAAGCTTGCTGAACGTTACCAGGCCGAGTACTCCCAACTGGACGTCGCCAAGAGCGGCTACCCGTCGTTTCAACAGGCTTTGGTAGTGATTCGCGGCCTGGTCATCCCCTCGGCGCGCACCACTGCGGCTAACTGACACACAACGGATCGACGAACGGTGCGCCCTCGGCCAATTTCAACGGTATCCTTGCGAGGCTCTAGCTCGCGGCTTGTGTCGGCTCTTGAGCCATTTTCGATACGCCATCCCTGACCACACTCCTCGCAGATCAAGGAGTGAGCCATGCTCAGCCATCGCTTACATGTGCTGTCTTTCAGCGCCATGCTTGTCTGTCAGTCCGTCTCTGCCCAGGTTCTGGAGCGGGACTTGGGCGATTTCGACCTGAAACTGGCAACTACGCCCACGCGCAGCATGGCGCAAGGCCTGGTGACGCCGAGCGGCGGCTCGGGCTCCTTTCATGGCGGGCTGGACCTGACCCACGAGAGCGGCTTCTACTTCGGCCAGTGGGCACCTAACATGGGTTTTGCTTCCGATTCCGGGATGGAACTCGACTCCTACATGGGCTTCAAGAAACCCTTCGATAATACTCTGGGCTACGAACTGGGGATGATTCGTTACAGTTACCCCGATACCAGCCAGATCGACAGTCACGAGTTCTACGCCGGACTGCGCATGCGAAACAGCCGCATCGGCGCAGCATTCAGTAACGATGTCGGCACACGCGACAGCACGGTATTTGTCGACCTGGGGGCTATCGAGCAACTGGGTGTGGGCGTGCGCATGCAGTACGCCAATCATCAGTTTGATACCCCGCAATCTTCCGCCGACGGCGGGTTGATCAACGGTTTCAACGACTGGTCGCTGAACCTGTCACGCCCCTGGCTGGGCATTGACATGAACCTCATCTACAGCGGCTCAAGCCTGAGCGGCGGCGATTGCAGTGTCTACAGCGGCCACAACGCTCGCTGTGAAGGGACGTTTACGCTCAAAGCGGTGCGCTCGTTCTTTTAAAGGCTCAAACCGGTTGAACTGCCAGACGCTACACTCCTCTACTGCACGTCAGTACGCCAAGGAGTTGTCATGCAGTCTTTATTCAAAGCCCTCATCACCCTGTTGATGACCGTTGCGCTGCTTGCAGGATGCAATCAGGTTGGACTGGCGTATCGCAATCTCGACGTCATCATCCCGTGGACGCTCAGCGACTACCTGGACATGAACTCGGAACAGAAAAGCTGGCTGGATGTGCGGCTCAAGCAACACTTGAGCTGGCATTGCAGTACCCAGTTGCCGGAGTATCTGACCTGGCTGGACAAGCTTGAGGACATGGTCAAAACCGACCAGGTGACGTACGAGGGGCTGGAGGCCCGCACTCGCGAAGCCAAAGAGGCGATAGCGAAAATATCGAAGGAAATTACCCCGTCTGCTGTGGAATTGCTCTCGCGCTTTGATGACAAGCAAGTGCAGGAGATGCAGGAGTCGTTCGCCAAGGATCAGCGCAAACGTGAAAACAAATACCTTGAGCAACCACTGGAACGCCAGGTTGCCGAGCGCGCCGACCGCATGCAAAAACGCCTGACGCCGTGGATCGGCAAGCTGAATCAGGCGCAGAAAGATCGAATTCAGGCCTGGTCCGCCTCGCTTGGCGAGCAAAACAAGGCGTGGATTGAAAACCGTACTCGCTGGCAGAACCTGTTTCTGGCTACTGTGCAACAGCGTCAGGCCAGCGATTTCCCGCAGCGCATCGCCGCACTGTTGCAAGACCGTGAGACCTTCTGGACGCCCGAATATCGCAAGGCCTATGACCAGACCGAGAAAGCGGCGATATCGCTGATTGTCGACGTTACCGCCATGAGCACACCGGAACAGCGTGCAAAACTGCTGAGCCGCATCGCCGACATGCGCAAGGACTTCACTGATCTGGATTGCCTGAAGTCACAACAGTGATCCGATAGCACTCCCACCATCGCGCCCACGCCCTCCTGCTATCGTGCCCATGCTCCGCGTGGGCATGCCTTTCCGGACGCTCTGCGTCCTGTCTTGATTGCGCGATACGGCGCAAAATCGTGACGCGGAGCGTCACCCAAGGCATTCCCACACGGGAGCGTGAGGAACGATCAGCAGCTAACGCGCCCATGCTCTGCGCCCAGACATGCGTGTGCGGTGCAAAATCGTGACGCGGAGCGTCACCCTGGGCACTCCCACGCGAGAGCGTGCGGAACGATAGCCATCTCACCACAACTATCGTGCGACGCTCCGCGTCGCATGCCGTTCGGGACGCTCTGCGTCCGGTGTTGAATCGGCACGCAGAGCATCTCGGGTATCAGGCAATCTGTGGCTTTTTAGCGATGGTGTCGAAGAGCGCGGGGTCAAGCGGGTCGCCTGCCTGCTCATTCAGTACCTGCCGTGGGTGATCATTTCCCGGAATGCTGCTGTCGATCAAAGAAAGCAGGCTTGCGCCGCGCTTCGTCAGCATGTAACTCGAGCCATCACCGCCCTCCTCGCCAGGACGAGGTTCGACGAAGCCGCGATTAAGCAGTGTCTCAAACTCAGTGGCTGTCGATTTGGTGCCGTCGTTCTGCACTTCGTGCAACAAACGCTCGATAAGGTCCCAGTTGTAAGTCATTTTTCTAAACCTCCGTCCAGCATGGATTGATCGCCCATGGCATCCAGCCACAGGCATACGACTCAGAAAATGTGACCTGCGGGGTTTGTCGCGGTTCAGAGAAGCTGCCGGAAGGTATAACGGGGGCTGTCTGCACGGGTCAGACTGAGGAGAAGCTGACCGCTCCCGCCTGCGCGGGAGCGATCATGGCAATCACTCGGCAGCCGGGGCCGGGGTGCTGCGTTTTTTCAGCGGCGCCATGCCGTCCTGGCTGACCAGATCGGACTTGGGACGGTTGACCGTCTTGCGCTTGGTCGGCCCCTTGGCCGCTGTCTTTTTCTTGTCGCCCTTGGCGTCAGTCTTTTTCTTCTTCACGCCTACAGCCTTGCCCGATGCCTTGACCTTCTTCGGCCCGCCGTAGGTGCCTTTGACTTCCTTGATGACACGACGCTCAAAGCTCTGCTTGAGGTAGCGCTCGACGCTCGACATCAGGTTCCAGTCGCCATGACAGATCAGCGAGATCGCCAGACCGTCGCTACCCGCACGGCCTGTACGGCCGACGCGGTGGACGTAATCGTCACCGCTGCGCGGCATGTCGAAGTTGATCACCATGTCCAGACCTTCAACATCAAGACCGCGAGCCGCCACATCGGTCGCGACCATGATCTTGGCACCGCCCTGCTTCAGACGGTCGATGGCTGCCTTGCGGTCCTTCTGGTCCTTGTCGCCGTGCAGTACGAACGCTTTATATTCCAGTGCAACCAGACGGCCGTACAACCGATCGGCCATCGCCTTGGTATTGGTGAAGATAATGGCTTTCTGGTAAGTCTCGTTGGCCAGCAGCCAGTTGAGGACCTGCTCTTTGTGCACATTGTGGTCGGCGGTGATGATCTGGTGGCGTGTGCCGGAAGCCAGCTCACTGACGCTGTTCACTTGCAGATGCTGCGGATCCTTGAGCACCTTGCCGATCATTTCCCGCAGGCCGGCACCACCGGTAGTTGCGGAGAACAGCATGGTCTGCTCGCGACCTGCACATTCGCCAGCCAGACGCTCGACATCTTCAGAGAAGCCCATGTCCAGCATGCGGTCGGCTTCGTCCAGCACCAGCACTTCAACGTGCTTGAGGTCGAGGTTGCCAGCGTTCAGCTGCTCCAGCAGACGCCCCGGCGTGCCGATCAGAATGTCCGGCACCTTGCGCAGCATGGCGGCCTGAACCTTGAAGTCCTCGCCACCAGTGATCAAACCGGCCTTGACGAAAGTGAACTGCGAGAAGCGCTCGACTTCCTTGAGCGTCTGCTGAGCCAGCTCACGGGTAGGAAGCAGGATCACCGCACGGATATCGACACGGACCTTGGCCGGGCCGATCAGGCGGTTGAGGATCGGCAGCACAAATGCCGCGGTCTTGCCGCTACCGGTTTGCGCAGTCACCCGCAGGTCGCGCCCTTGCAGTGCGAGCGGAATGGCGGCCGCCTGCACAGGCGTAGGCTCGACAAATTTAAGCTCGGCCACAGCTTTAAGCAGGCGTTCGTGCAGGGCGAATTCGGAAAACACGGGTGCTACCTCGACGAAAAACAAAAATACAGCCGCATAGCGTAACGGTTTCGAGCGCCGGGGCCGAGTTTCTTTACCAACAAAGGTCGATTTTGTTTATGAATTGCCCGGAGAAGCACCGCCGCAAGCAGCACATTCGAACCGCTGAAGGTGATCAACCAGCACGCCTCAGCACACCGGCAGCACAATATCCACCACCAACCCACCGCCCGGCCGATTGCGTGCGGCGATCTGCCCGCCGTGCATTTCGATAGCCCGCAGGGCGATGGCCAGGCCCAGACCAAAGCCCTGCGCGGCATTCTCCGGACCGCGCTCGAAGGGCTGAAAAATACGTTGCAGACACGCCTCGTCCACACCTGGCCCCTGATCGATGACATTGACCGTCAAGCCCGGCGGCTGCGCCTGAACATTGGCGACCACCACCACATCAGTGCCCACCGCCGTGTGGCGAACCGCATTACGGATCACGTTTTCGAAGGCCCGGTAAAGCAATTCGCTGTCGACCTGTGCCACAAAAGGTTCGGGGGCCTGCAGCCTGACCCGACACTGTTTCAGGCCAGCCTCGAACCCGGCGTCTTCGACGATGGCGGCCAGCAGGCTGATGACATCGACCGTTTCTCGCTCCAGGCTTTCGGCATCGCTTTGCATGCGTGCCAAGGTCAGCAGCTCCTCGATGAGTGCGTCCATCCGTTCCGATTCGCGCTCGATGCGTTCGAGCATGTCCAGTTGCGTCGGTGCCTGACGCAGCAGGCCGATGGCGGCACTCATGCGCGTCAGCGGCGAACGCAGCTCATGGGAAATGTCATGCAACAGTTGTTGCTGGGAGTCGGCCATGACCTTGAGCTGATTGGCCATACGGTCGCAGTCCTCGGCCAGATCAACGATTTCATCGCGCCGTCGGCCCATATCGGGTTTCACCCTGGTGTCGAAGCGACCTCTGGCGACCTTGCCCATCGCCTCACGCAACTTAATCAGCGGTGCCACCAGATAGGCACTGAGGAACCAGCTGAACAGCGCACTCATGATGGTGCCGGTGATCAGCGGGTTAAGGTGGGAAGGCCGGTCTTCGTGGTTGGGTCGCTGGGTGGCCCTGATGTTTACAACTGCGCCCTCCCGCGTGTGCACGGCCAGTTCGAAACGGGGGTTATCTACCGGCTTGCCCGCCAGCAACCGGCCCTTTTCATCGTACAGCCCGACCCGGTCCTGCCCGTCAGGCTGCCAGGCATCGAGCAACGCCTGCCCTGCGGGAATGCCCGACTGCTGAAGCATGCGCACTTCGTTGTCGAATACGGTGCTGAACGAGGGATCACCCGGTCCCGACCGGGACAGCATGAACAAGCCCGCACCGACCATGAAAGTCATACTGGTCGCCAGCCAGAACGCCAGAAACAGCTTCCAGAACAACCGGCTCGGTCTCATGGCGTGATCAACATATAGCCCAGATTGCGCACGCTCTGTATCCAGCTCTGGTTATCGTTGCGCGGCCCGAGTTTGTGGCGAATGCTGCTGATGTGCACATCGATGCTGCGATCGTAGCGGGCCAGCGGCCGCCCCAGTGCGTTCATTGACAGGTTCTGCTTACTGACCAGTTGCCCGGCATGACGCGCCAGCTCCTCCAGCAGGCAGAACTCGTTGCCGGTCAACTCCAGCGTGACGCCCTGCCAGCGCGCTTCACGCTTGCCTGGCCAGAGCGTCAGGTCACCGGCCTGAATCACCTCTCTGACCGTCTCGACCACCGGCACCGCCCTCACCCTGCGCATGATCGCCCGCAGGCGCGCCACCAGTTCGCCCGGTGAACTGGGCTTGGGCACGTAATCGTCAGCGCCCAGTTCCAGCCCGGAAATACGGTCGATATTGTCGCCACGGGCCGTCAGCAGAATCACCGGCACCTGGCTTTGCGCACGGATCCTCCGCAGCACCTCAATGCCGGAGATGCGCGGCATCATGATGTCCAGCACGACGATGTCGTGACGCCCGGACAAGGCTTCAACCTCGCCCTCTTCAGCGCTGTTGGTGCAGGTCACGTCGAAGCTTTCACGGGTCAGGTACTGGCTGAGCATTTCGGTCAGCTCCCGATCATCGTCGACAAGCAATACGCGAGTCATGGCAGGCCCTTGATTGGTGGTTGCCGATTATCCCGGCGGCGCTGCGGCGTGTCAGCCAGGCCTGATGATCTTTACCTAACCTTACACCGCGTTAACCGTCCCCAACATGCCCTCCCCCTATGCTGCGCAGCCAACAGCGCCCGCCGGACCGGCCCTTTCTGGCGTGTCATCGGCAGCGCTCAAATGCCTTTGTCGCCGCTTTCAGGAAAGGGTTTGATGATTTCTTCGCGTCTGCTTCTATCGTTCTGCCTGTTATTCAGCGTCCCGCTGGTACACGCCGACACTTTTTCCATCTCGGACATCCGCGTCAACGGCCTGCAACGCGTGTCTGCCGGCAGCGTATTCGCTGCGCTGCCGCTCAATGTCGGCGATCAGGCCGATGAACAGCGTCTGGCCGACGCGTCGCGCTCACTGTTCAAGACCGGTTTCTTTCAAGACATCAACGTTGCCCGCGACGGCAACGTGCTGGTGATCAATGTCGTCGAACGCCCTTCTATCGCCAGCATCGAGATTATCGGCAACAAGGCAATCAGCACCGACGACCTGATGAAGGGGCTCAAGCAGTCGGGGCTCAGTGAGGGCGAGATATTCCAGCGCGCCACGCTTGAAGGCGTGCGCAATGAACTGCAACGCCAGTATGTCTCCCAAGGCCGCTACAGTGCCTCGGTCGATACTCAGGCGCTGCCTGCACCACGCAACCGCATTGCCCTGAAAATCACCATCGACGAAGGGACGGTGGCGTCGATCCAGCACATTAACGTGGTCGGCAACACCGTGTTCTCCGGTGAACAACTGGCTGATCAGTTTCAGCTCAAGACCAGCAACTGGCTGTCGTTTTTCAAGAACGATGACAAGTACGCCCGCGAAAAACTTTCCGGCGACCTGGAACGACTGCGCTCCTGGTACCTGGACCGCGGCTACATCAACATGGATATCAACTCGACGCAGGTATCGCTGACACCTGACAAGAAAGGCGTGTTCATTACCGTCAACATCACCGAAGGCGACCGGTATACCGTCGGCAGCGTCAAGCTGGGTGGCGACCTGAAAGTGCCGCAGGACCAGCTCGAACAACTGATTCTGGTCAAACCGGGCCAGGTGTTTTCGCGCAAGGTCATGACTGACACCACCAATCTGATCACCCGCCGCCTGGGCAACGATGGCTATACCTTCGCCAACGTCAACGGTGTGCCGAAAGCCAACGATGCCGACCATACCGTAGACATCAGCTTCATGGTCGACCCCGGCAAGCGGGCCTACGCAAACCGCATCAACTTTCGTGGCAACACCAAGACCGCCGATGAAGTGCTGCGCCGCGAGATGCGCCAGATGGAAGGTGGCTGGGCGTCGACCTACCTGATCGACCAGTCGAAGGTGCGACTGGAGCGTCTGGGTTTCTTCAAGGAAGTCAACGTCGAAACGCCTGCTGTGCCGGGCACCGACGACCAGGTGGACATCAACTACGCCGTCGAAGAACAGGCCTCGGGCAACATCACCGCCAGCGTAGGTTTCTCGCAAAGCGCCGGGCTGATACTCGGCGGCTCCATCTCGCAGAACAACATCCTCGGCACCGGCAACTTCGCCAGCCTCGGCATTACGCGCTCCGAGTACCAGACCAAGTACAACTTTGCATTCACCAACCCGTACTTCACGCCTGACGGTGTGAGCCTGGGCTACAACGTTTTCTACAACGCCACTGATTACAGCAAGTATTACGACGATGACGACGAGGTGTCCTACTACTCGCTCAACAGCGTCGGTGCGGGGGTCAACCTCGGCTATCCGATCAGCGAAACCTCGCGCCTGACCTACGGTTTGTCGATCCAGCATGACACCCTCGACCCCGGCAGCTACAGCGCCGACGAGATCTATGACTTCATCGAGCGTGAGGGCTCGTCATTCACCAACCTCAAGGCCAGCGTCGGCTGGTCGGAATCGACCCTCAACAAAGGCGTGCTGGCCACTCGCGGTCATTCACAAAGCCTGACCCTGACCAGCACCGTGCCGGGCAGTGACCTGCAATTCTATAAACTCGACTACAACGGCCAGACCTTCCTGCCGCTCAGCGACGCCACCTCGCTGCGCCTGCACACCAAACTGGGCTACGGCAATGGTTACGGCGACACCGATGGCCTGCCGTTCTACGAAAACTATACGGCGGGCGGCCAGGCCACCGTGCGCGGCTTCAAGGACGGCACGCTGGGACCACGCAATACCCCGGCCACCGGCACCTACGCCAGTCAGGGGCAAATCTACTATTCCGACCGCGACACCGAAGCGCTGGGCGGCAACATCCTGATCACCGGCGGCATGGAATACCTGTTCCCGATGCCCTTCGTCAAAGACCAGAAATCCCTGCGCACCTCGCTGTTCTGGGACTTCGGCACGGTTTACGCGGACAAGTGCTACCTGACCACCACGCAGAACTGCGGCAACATCAATATCGACCAGATGGCCAGTTCGGTCGGCGTCGGCGTGACCTGGTACTCGCCGCTCGGCCCCCTGAGCTTCGACCTCGCCGTGCCGATCAAAAAGCCCGAAGACGCCGAGACCCAAGTGTTCCAGTTCTCGCTGGGCCAGACCTTTTGAGGCGGACCCTTTACAGCATGAACAAGGCGGTCTTTACCCAGCATTACCTGGCCCGGACCGCGCTTTACATCCCGTCGTTGAATACTGCCTGCACTACTCATCAGGTCAGGAGTCGTTACATGAGCCGCGAAGTCAGGCAGATCACCCCCGATGTGCAGGAAATCATCCAGCACGCCCTGCGCACCCTGCTGGGCAAAGGTTTCGTCATCGCGCTGTTCGGCAGCGAGGATGCAACCGGGGCCATGCACTACCACCTGCGTATCGACCACGACGCCACGGGGCTGGGCATCGAGCATCACGACAACGTCGAAGACGGTTTCATCGACGACATCTTTCTGCTCGCCACCCGCATGAAAGCCATGCTCAAGCACCGCGAAATCCTGTCTCGCATGCACGGCGGCAGCCAGGCGACGGGGCAGGTGCGGATGCTGACCTGGATCACCGAAAACAGCAGCCATTCGGTGCTGCAAACGGCCGAGGACGCAGGGCGTGAATGCATGAACGCGTTGCGGGGGCGTCGCATGGCGGGGTGATACAGGCTGCTCCGGCTAATCATGGTGACAAAAACTGTCCCTGTCGCTGTGTACTGTCATCTCCACACTCACCGGGGGAGATGACTGATGCAGCGGATTCAATACAGCAAATACGGGGGGCCGGAGTTGATGCGGCTCGATAATTTCGAGTTGTCCGCGCCCGGAAAAGGCGAGGTGGCTGTACAGGTCAGGTTTGCGGCTATTAATCCAATCGACTGGAAACTGCGCAACGGGATGATGAAGATCGTCACGGGCAACGCGTTTCCCCGGGCGATGGGCATGGACTTCTAGGGTACCGTCATCACGGTTGGCGCGGATGTCACTCGGCTCAAGGTAGGCGACGCGGTGCTGGGGCTTGCACGTTTCAAGGAAAGTGGCGCATTTGGTCAGGCGGTCGTGACAAAAGAAACGTTTTTGGCTAAAAAACCCGAGTCGCTCTCTTTCGAAGATGCAGCCTGCATCGGCACGCCGGGCATCACCGCCTGGAATGGGCTGATCGACAAAGCGAAGCTGCAGGCAGGCCAGCATGTGTTCATCAACGGCTGCTCGGGAGCGGTCGGCGAAGCAGCGGTGCAGATCGCGCGTTACTTCGGCGCTACGGTTTCAGGCAGTTGCAGTGTCGGGGATTTCGACCGGGCGAAGGCGCTGGGCGTGCAGAATGTTTACGACTATAGAACCACCCACGTATCGGCTATTCCCGCACGTTTCGACGTGGTGTACGACACCGCCGCCACGCTGACGGTATCGGAAGGCGTTGAGATGCTACGACCGGGCGGGGTGTTTCTGGACCTGAATCCTGGCCCCGGCAAGTTCATACGCGCCCTCTTCGATCGCAGGCTCAAGCCCATCATAGGTTCGCCACGCGTCGAGATTCTGGATAAGCTGGCCGAAGCCGCCAGCAGGGGCACCTTCAAGATCCCGGTGGGTGAAGTGGTTCCCTTGAGCAGCGCAATCACACTGATCAACGAACTTGAGAAAGGTCGCAAGCTCGGTGGCAAAGGTGTTATCGCGATGGAGTAGGCATGGCCAGAAGTCATCGTTTGTTTGAATTGATGCAAGCGCTTCGTCGGCATCGCAGAACGGTATCAGGCGCGTCTCTTGCGCAGGAACTGGGCGTTTCACTGCGCACCATCCGCCGCGATGTTGCGACCTTGCAAGGCATGGGTGCTGATATCGACGGCGAGCCGGGCCTGGGGTACATCCTCAAGCCCGGTTTTCTATTGCCTCCATTGTCGTTCACGGAGGAAGAAGTGCAGGCGCTGATGATCGGCGCGCAGTGGGTCAGTCGCCAGACGGACGACAAGTTCGCCTTCGCCGTAAAAAATGCCCTGGCCAAAATCAGCGCCGTTTTACCTGTAGAGATGCGCCCGACACTGGAAGACGAAACGTTCTATATCAGCAAACCGCTCAGCGTTGCAACAACCATCGACCTGAGCGAAATTCGCCGTGCGCTGCGCGACCAGTGCAAGCTGAGCATCACGCTTTCGATAGAGCACGCGCCCAAGGACCCGCAGATCATCTGGCCGATCATGCTCGGCTTCATCGAGTCCAGGCGTCATTTGGCGGTCTGGTGTGAGGGCGACAGCCGTTACCGGGTGATCGACATGGATGACATCGCGCAGGCGCACGTGCTGACTGAACGCTACACGCGCAACCGCCGCCAACTTATCAAAGAGTGGCGAGCACTGGAGATTCTGCCGTGCAACGTCCGGGGCGAGACCTGCTGATACAAGCAGCCGCCCTCGCAATCTTCGCCCCGCCAGACACAGGCCGCGACCCGGTGTTTTGATCAAGCCAGCGTAATGACGAGCTTGCCGGTCACGCGCCCGGCGGCGCTGATCGCCTGAGCATTGGCAACTTCCCCGAGCGAAAAGGTTTGCTCGATACGCAGATCTAGCGCTCCCATCTCATACAAGCGCGCCGCTTCTTTAAACGCCCGCTCGGGATGGTCGAGCGATTTCGCGGAGAAAACCACGCCATGCTGGTATGACCCCCGAAGGTTGGACGCAACCTTTGGAGGCGTCATGGGTAAATATACAGAGCAGGCAAAACTCGCAGC
>NZ_JAWHOP010000011.1:0-76482 GCF_032586995.1 Pseudomonas syringae group sp. J248-6
GCTGCGAGTTTTGCCTGCTCTGTATATTTACCCATGACGCCTCCAAAGGTTGCGTCCAACCTTCGGGGGTCATACCACTCCAACGTGGGAATGCAGTTCTGGACGCTCTGCGTCCGATCTTGAGCCGTGTCGCAACGAGGACGCGGAGCGTCCTGAAAGGCATGCCGACGCAGAGCGTCGCACGATAGCGGTAGTGAGATCATCGTTCCGCACGCTCCAGCGTGGGAATGCAGTTCTGGACGCTCTGCGTCCGATCTTAAGCGGCGTCGCCAAGAGGACGCGGAGCGTCCTGAAAGGCATGCCGACGCGGAGCGTCGCACGATAGCGGTAGTGAGCTCTGCGTCCAATCTTGAGCCGCGTCGCAAAAGGACGCATAGCCACCTGATGCAGGCCAGCGGAGAGCCTTACGTTGTGCAATCACACAACGCACACCCTTCACAGCCGTGCAAAACCCCAAAGCGTTTTCATGGACACCGCCCTATGATCGGGAGTGCACCCGACAGCTCCATCGCTGCATAAAAACAACAAGCACAGAGGAACACACGCCATGACCGCTACCTCGACCCACGAGGCGGGCGACGCTGACGGCAATCATGTCTACCGTCGCATCACCCTGCGCCTTATCCCGTTTATCTTCATCTGCTACCTGTTCAATTACCTGGACCGCGTGAATGTCGGCTTCGCCAAGCTGCAGATGCTCGACGCCCTGAGTTTCAGCGAGACGGTCTATGGCCTCGGTGCCGGTATCTTCTTCATTGGCTACGTGCTGTGCGGCCTGCCCAGCAATCTGGCGCTGAACCGTTTCGGGCCGCGCCGCTGGATCGGCCTGATGATGATTACATGGGGCATCTTCTCGACCTGCCTGCTGTTCGTCACCACGCCGGTCGAGTTCTACGTGCTGCGCTTTCTGACCGGCATGGCAGAAGCCGGTTTCTTCCCCGGCATCGTGCTGTACCTCTCGCGCTGGTACCCGAACCAGCGGCGCGGGCGGATCATGGCGTTGTTCATGTCGGCCATTCCGGTCTCCGGGCTGTTGGGCGGTCCGTTTTCCGGCTGGATCCTCAACCACTTCGCCGCAGGTCAGGGCGGCATGGCGGGCTGGCAGTGGATGTTCCTGATTCAGGGCCTGCCGACCGTGGCGCTCGGTGTGCTGGCGTTCGTTCTGCTGTGTGACAAGGTCGAGGACGCTCGCTGGCTGACGCCTGAGCAGCGCCAGCGGGTCAAGACCGATATCACCAACGATGAACTGAGCCGCCCGGTGCAGGGTAAAAGCTCGGTGGCTTCGGTGCTGAGCATGCCGTTCATATGGATTCTGGGCTTTATCTATTTCTGCATTCAGAGCGGTGTCTACGCAATCAACTTCTGGCTACCGTCAATCATCAAGAACCTCGGTTTCAGCGATGCCCTGGTGATCGGCTGGATCAGCGCCGTGCCTTACCTTATGGCAGGCGTGTTCATGCTGCTGGTCGGCCGCTCCGCCGACCTGCGCAATGAGCGCCGTTGGCATTTGGTGGTGCCGATGCTGATGGGCGCCACGGGCCTGATCATCGCCGCCAACTTCGCGACAGTGCCCATCATCGCCATTCTCGGCCTGACCATCGCGACCATGGGTGCCCTCACCAGCCTGCCAATGTTCTGGCCCTTGCCAACCGCACTGCTCAGCGCCAGCGTTGCAGCGGGCGGGCTGGCGCTGATCAACTCGATCGGCCAGATGGCAGGGTTCCTCAGCCCGTATCTGGTGGGCTGGATCAAGGACCAGACCGGCTCGACCACTCTGGCGCTGTACTCGCTGGCCGCGCTGACCATCGTCGGCAGCCTGGTGGCCTTGCGAGTCAGTCGTCAATCGGCAGGCAAGGTTGCGGCGACTGCCTGAACCTAACCACACAGTTCTCTTGAGCCAGGCCATGCGCCTGGCTTTTTGATTGAACCTGTCACTTTCAGGCAGAAAACCTACCCGCACGTGAAAAAAACGATCAAAACGCTTGCCAGCAATGATTGATTCAATCACTATCGTTTTACTAAAAATAAAACGAGAACCTGGCCATGCAATTTCGCGGCATCATTCCAGCTCTGGTCACACCCTTCACCGCTGATCAGCAACTCGACGAGCAGGCCCTGCGCAATCTGATCGAAAACCTCCTGAATGCAGGCGTTCACGGGCTTTTCGTACTGGGCACCAATGGCGAATTCTTTACCCTTTCCGAATCGGAAAAACTCAAAATCGCTCGAATCACTGTCGAAGCTGCGGCAGGACGTGTGCCGGTTGTGGTCGGTACCGGCGCATTCGCTACGCATGAAGTGATTGAAATGAACAAAAAGATGATTGATGTGGGCGCAGATGCCCTGTCGATCATCACGCCGTACTTCAACGCCATCAGCCAGTCCGAGCTGATCAAGCACTACACCGCCATCGCCGACGCTTCCGAGCTGCCGCTGATGATGTACAACATCCCGGCCAAGACCGGCATGTCGATCGGCATCGGTGCAGTGGCAACCCTCAGCCAGCATCCGCAGATCAAGGGCATCAAGGACAGCGCCGGCAATTTCGACGCACTGGTGCAGATGATGCAGTACCGCAGCGACGACTTTGCGGTGTTCGCCGGAACCGACTCGCTGATCTACTGGAACCTGCTGGCTGGCGGTGACGGCGCTATTGCTGCAACCGCCAACGCCGTGCCGGAGGTGGTCATGTCGATCTGGAACAACTTCCAGTCAGGCAACCACGAAGCGGCCCGTGCCGCGCAGGAAGCCCTGCGCCCGCTGCGCGATGCCTTCGCGCTGGGCACCATGCCGGTGGTGCTGAAAACCGCAACGCAACTGCTCAATGTCCCGGTCGGCCCATGCCGTGCGCCCGTGCAGCCGCTCGATGCCGCCGCACTGGAAAAACTCCAGAACCTGTTGGCCGTCTACCGCCAAGCCTGAGGTAATCGCGATGTCTGCTACCTACCACTTCCAGACTGTGAAACATGTGGTCCACGGCCCCGGCAGCCTCGATCTGCTGAGCGAAAAACTGCCGTTGCTCGATGTACCTGTAAAAAGCGTGATTCTGGTTACCCAGAACGCCATGCATAACCTGGGGGTTACCCAGCGCGTCACCGAGCAACTCAGTGCGCAGAATATCCGTGTGCACATGATTGATAACGTCGAAATAGAACCGACGCTGGAAAATATCGAGCGGGTATTCCGCGAGGATGTTGCGCCGCACGCCCCGGACGCCCTGATCGCGATTGGCGGGGGCAGCGTGCTGGATGCCGCCAAGCTGTTCGCCGTCATGCTGACCAACGACACGCCGCTCAGAGACCTGCTGGGCATCGACAAGGTGACTCACCCCGGCAAGCCTATGGTGCTGGTCCCGACCACGTCCGGTACGGGGTCGGAAGTGACGCCCAATGCCATCGTCACTCTGCCCGATGAAGAACTGAAGATAGGCGTCGTCAGCCGTCATCTGCTGCCGACGCTGGTCATTCTCGACCCGCTGCTGACCCTCAGCCTGCCGCGCCCGATCACCGCCGCGACCGGCATGGATGCCTTCACCCACTCGCTGGAGTCCTTCATCTCCACCAAGGCCAACCCGATCAGCGATGCGTTTGCGCTGGAATCGATGCGCCTGATCGCAGGCAGCATTGTCGAAGCCTGGCAACAACCGGAATCGGTTCGCGCACGTGGCGACATGCTGCTGGGCTCGATGTATGGGGGCCTGGCGCTGACCGCCGCCGGAACCGCAGCGGTGCATGCACTGGCTTACCCGCTGGGTGGCAAGTTTCACGTCACCCACGGCGTGGCCAACGCCATGCTGTTGCCCCACGTGATGGCTTTCAACCTGGACAGCTGCGCCGAACGCCTCAAGCGCGCGGCACTGGTCTGCGGCGTGGCACAGCAGGACGACAGTAACGAGACCGCTGCCCACAAGCTGATCGAACAGATTCGCCAATGGACCCAGGTGCTGAACATCCCACAGAACCTGCGTGAATTCGGGGTTGCCGAAGAGCATCTGGCGGACATGGCGGTAGCGGCTTCCAAGGTCACACGCCTGATGACCAACAACCCCAAAGCCCTCAGCCTGGATGATATTCAACAACTGTACCGGTGCCTGCTGCCATGAGCCGCGCCGAATTTCCGGGCCTGCTGATCATTGCTGACGACCTGTCGGGGGCAGCCGATTGCGCAGCGGACTTTGCTTCACGGATCGACACTCACGTGGTCCTGACCGGCAATGCCAAAGACTTGTCGGGGGTGATCGCCATTGATGCCGACTCACGTCGCCTTGACCCGCAACAGGCCGCCGAACAGAACCGCGCAGCCCTGCAACAGCAGTCCCGAATCGGTATGGCGCTGTACAAGAAAATCGACTCCACACTGCGCGGCAACGTCGCCAGTGAGGTCGATGCCTTGCAAGGCCTGCGCGGCATGGCGCTGGTCGCTCCGGCGTTCCCGGCCATGAAACGCACGACCGTTCAGGGCGTGCAATTGATTGACGGTGTGCCGGTCGATCAGAGCGATGTCTGGCGCAACGAGAATCTGCACGGCACCGGCAACCTGCTGGATCTGTTTGTCGCGCAGGGCCTGCGTACCCAGTGGCTCGGCCTGGACATCCTGCGTGATTCTTCACGGCTCAAAACCACATTGCGCAACGCACTTGAACAGGGTGTGCAGGCGCTGGTCTGCGATGCAGAACTGGACAGTGACCTGCTGCAACTGGCCCAGGCATCGGTGGCCTGGCATGACGAACTGTTCTGGGTTGGCTCGGCCGGGCTGGCTCGCCATCTACCGCACGCCTTCGGGCTGGCCGAAGCCTTGCCGATCAAGGTCGAGCCGCGTTCACCGGTGCTGACCGTGGTGGGCAGCATGTCCCGCCATTCCCAGGCCCAGGCCGACCGGCTCGCACAGGCCAGCAAGCCACTGTGCCTGACACTGCAACCGGCAACGTTACTCAATGAAGATGCGCACGCCGAGCGCGCCGCAGCGTACCTGCAACTCCAAGAACATCTGACCGACGGGCGAGATGTGCTGGTACGCCTCGATCAACAACAACGCGACCCGGCGCAGGCGGCCACATTGAGCAACGCGCTGGCGCAGTGGCTGGCCCCCGCCCTGCCCCATGCCGGTTCAGTGCTAGCCACCGGTGGCGAAACCGCCAGAGCCATTCTGATTGCTGCGGGTATCAAACGCTTGACCCTGTTTGGCGAACTGGCCACCGGCGTGGTCCTGGCCGAGGCCCGGCTGGGCAAACACACGCTCAATGTCGTGACCAAAGCCGGGGGGTTCGGCAACTCCGACACCTTGCTCACCGCCTGGCAAATGCTCCACGCACCGGCTGCGACCGGCACCCCTTTCAACGAGGAAGCTTCCTATGTCTGAGCGTCTGTCTGAACGTCCCGTCATTGGTATCACCATGGGCGACGCCGCCGGGGTGGGACCGGAAATCATCATGAAAATGCTCACCCACGCCTCGGTGTACGCCACCTGCCGTCCGTTGGTGATCGGCGATGCCCAACGCCTGGAAGACGCCAACCGCATCGTCGGCAGCCAGTTGCGCGTCAACAGCATCGCCAGCCCTGCAGAAGCCCGTTTCACCCAGGGCACGGTGGACTGCATCGATCTGGGCTTGATACCCGCTGACCTGCCCTACGGCAAACTGTCAGCGGTGGCCGGCAATGCAGCCTTCCGCTACATCGAGCGCACCGTGCAACTGACTCAGGCCGGTGAGCTGGACGCCATATGCACCGCCCCGCTGAACAAGGAAGCGCTGCACGCAGGCGGGCATATCTTCCCAGGCCACACCGAAATGCTCGCGCACCTGCTGGGCATAGAAGAAGTCTCGATGATGTTGATGACCCCGACCTTGCGCGTCATTCACGTCACGACGCACATCGGCATCATCGACGCCATTGCGCGGATCGAGCCAGGGCTGGTCAAGCGCACCATCGAACGCGCCCGGGAAACCCTGATCCGCGCCGGTATCGAAAATCCGTTGATCGCGGTGTGCGGCATCAACCCGCATGCTGGGGAAAACGGCCTGTTCGGTTATGGCGAGGAAGCCACCAAGATTCAGCCCGCAATCGATGAACTGCACGCCCGCGGCTGGCGCGTCGAAGGCCCGCTGCCCGCCGACACGCTGTTTTTCCGCGCCGGACGTGGCGACTTCGATGCGGTGGTTGCGATGTACCACGATCAGGGTCACGGCCCGGTCAAGGTCATGGGCCTGGAAGCCGGCGTCAACGTAACCATCGGCCTGCCGGTCATTCGTACCTCGGTGGACCACGGCACCGCTTTCGACATTGCCGGCAAAGGCATTGCCGACGAACGCAGCCTTATCGAAGCCATGCGTCAGGCCGTGGAACTGGCAACCCGTAAACGCGACACCCGCAATTCCATCGCCGTCTGAGGTCGTTACCGGTACTGACCCAACGATCCCCAGCGGCACCCCATAACGCGCCAGAACAACAACAATGGAGCGAGACTGATGGATACCTTCAACGCGCAAGACACCTCGATCATCATCGGCATGGTGGTCGTCTATATCGTCATAACCACCTGGATGAGCATGCGCCTGCGCAGCAAGACCAGCGAGCAATACATGGTCGCCTCGCGCACCATGCCCGCCTTCGTCGTCGGCGTGCTGATGATGTCCGAGTTCATCGGTGCCAAGTCGACGGTCGGTACGGCACAGGCCGCATTCGAGAGTGGTTTCGCCGCCTCCTGGTCGGTGATTGCCGCGGCTATCGGCTTTCCGCTGTTCGGCCTGTTGATGGCACGCAAACTGTACAGCTCCGGTGAGTTCACCATTTCCGGCTTCATCGCCAAAAAATATGGCACCTCCACCAAGCTCGCGGTCTCGATCATAATGATCTACGCGCTATTGCTGGTGAACGTCGGTAACTACGTCAGCGGCGCGGCAGCCATTGCCACGGTATTGAAAATAAACCTGACCACCGCGGCGTTCATTACGGCGATCATCAGCACGCTGTACTACGTGTTCGGCGGCCTGAAAAGCGTGGCCTACATGAGCATCCTGCACACCGGGGTGAAATACATCGGTGTATTGATCGTACTGGGCGTGGCGTTGAAAATGACCGGTGGCTTCAGCCCTGTGGTGCAGAACATGCCCGAGCATTACTTCACGTGGGACGGGGCCATCGGCGGCTCGAAAATCATGGCCTGGATCATCGGCACGGTCGGCGCGATTTTCTCCACGCAGTTCATCATTCAGGCCATCTCCTCGACCCAGAATCAGAACGCGGCACGCCGCTCGACCTTCTACGCCTCGCTGCTGTGCATCCCGATTGCCCTGGCGCTGGGCTTCATCGGTGTCGCCTCCAAATACCTGCACCCGGAAATGAGCAGCCTGTACGCCCTGCCGATCTTCCTGCAATCGATGAGCCCGGTATTGGCAGGCGTGGTGACCATCTCGCTGGTTGCCTCGATTTTCGTCAGCGTCAGCACCGTGGCGCTGGCCATTGCCTCGCTGGTGGTCCGTGACTTCTACGTGCCGTGGCGCAAGCCGTCGGTGGATCAGGAGTTCAAGACCACCCGCCTGATTGCACTGGTGATCGGTTTCGTGCCGCTGTTCTTCGTGTTCTTCGTGCCCGAGATCCTTAACCTGTCGTTCTTTACCCGTGCCCTGCGGCTGTCGATTGCCGTGGTCGCCATGATCGCGATCTACTTGCCGTTCTTCGGTTCGGGCCGAGGCGCTACCCTGGGGTTGATCGCTTCAGCCATCACCACCAGCGTCTGGTATCTGCTGGACAACCCCTACGGCATCGACAACATGTATATCGCGCTGGTGACACCGGCTATCGTCATTGCCATCGAGCGACTGCTGCCGCAGTCCGCGTCGTCCAAACCTGCTCAAACCGAGGTTCCCCATGCCAACCGCTGATACCCGCCAGGACGCGTTCCTGCCAACGCCTTACGCGCAGAACCATGCCGCGAACCTGCACGAGCTGGCCGACGGCACCCTGCTGTGCACCTGGTTCGCCGGTACTCAGGAGGGCATGGCCGACATCTTCGTGCTGCTGTCGCGCCGCGACCCGGCCACCGGCGTCTGGAGCGAGCCGCAGAAAATGTCCGCAGATGCGTCCCGCTCGGAACAGAATCCGATTCTGTTCCAGGCACCCGGTGGCCCGTTGTGGCTGATCTGGACAGCACAGATTTCCGGCAATCAGGAGACCGCCATCATCCGCCGTCGTCTGTCACTGGATAACGGCCAAAGCTGGGGGCCGATTGATACCCTGTTCGACGAGCCCGGCACCTTTGTGCGCCAGCCGCCAGTGGTGCTGGATAACGGCGACTGGTTGCTGCCGGTCTGGTACTGCATCACCGGGCCCGGCGAAAAGTGGGTCGGCAACCATGATGTCAGCGCGGTGATGATCTCCACCGATCAGGGCCACAGCTGGTCGCGCCATGACGTGCCGGACAGCACTGGCAGCGTGCACATGAATATTCATCAATTGCCGGACGGCAGCCTGCTCGGCCTGTTCCGCAGCCGCTGGGCAGACTTCATCTACAGCAGCCGCTCAACCGACCGTGGCCGCTCCTGGAGCGCCCCGACGCCGACCGAACTGCCCAATAACAATTCGTCGATCCAGTTCGTGAAGCTGGCGACCGACGAACTGGCCCTGGTCTACAACCCGGTCAGTGCCGAGGGCCACGCCCAGCGCCGGGCCTCGCTGTACGACGAAATCGAGGATGAGGGCGACGACCGCGTCACACCGGGCGCACGTCAGGACGGCAAGGCAGCGGTGTGGGGCATCCCCCGCGCACCGATGAGCCTGGCGATCTCCCGCGACGGCGGGCACAGCTGGCCGACCCGGCTGGACCTGGAGCTGGGTGACGGCTTCTGCCTGACCAACAACTCGCAGGAAAAGCTCAATCGCGAGTTCTCCTACCCCAGCATCATTCAGGCCGCCGATGGCAGCCTGCACGTCGCGTTCACCTACTTCCGGCAGAAGATCAAGCATGTTCACCTGCCGCTGAACGCGATCCGCTGACCCACCCGCGTCGATTAGCCTGTTGCCGATCGACGCCTTTGCGGAGCCCATGTCATGCCCGAACCGATTCAGTCCGTACTCGTCACCGGTGCCAGCTCCGGCATCGGCAAAGCCATTGTCACGCGCCTGCTGGAACAGGGCCTGCGGGTCACCGGTCTGAGCCGTCGTGCGCCGGACCTGCAACACCCGAACTTCACCTGGCGCGAGTGCGACCTCAATGACTTCGCCGCGCTGGACAAGGCGCTGCAACAGACGCCACACATCGATGCGCTGATCCATGCGGCAGGCTTCATGCGCACCGCGCCGCTGGGCGAGCTGAACGACGCCGATGGCCAGGCCATGTGGCATCTGCATGTCGCTGCTGCCAGTCACATGGTCAACGCGCTGTACCCACGGCTGCGCGCCGGTTCGCGAATTCTGATGATCGGCAGCCGGACCATGCAGGGTGCCGCCGGACGCAGTCAGTACGCTGCCACCAAAGCGGCGCTGCAAGGCATGGTTCGTTCCTGGGCCATCGAACTGGCACCACGCGGCATCACCGTCAACCTGATCGCCCCTGGTGCCACCGAAACGCCCATGTTGCTGGCCCCCGGACGCAGTGGCACGCCACCGCGAAAGCCGCCCATCGGCCGCTTTGTGCAACCGGATGAAATCGCCGGTCTGGCGGCCTTTCTGCTTGGCCCCGACGCGGGTGCAATTACCGGGCAAAGCCTGGTGGTGTGCGGCGGTGCGTCGTTGTAAGGTTGCATCCCGTTTCCAGGCTTTAACGCAAGGGCTGTAATGAAAGTCGCCAACCGTCGTCAAGCGATACTCGAACTGGTTCTTTCCGGCAAATCCAACGTGGACGAGCTGTGCGCCCAACTGGGCGTCTCGGAAGCCACCGTACGCCGCGACCTCACAGCCCTGGCCGAAGATGGCTTGATCCTGCGCACCTATGGCGGCGCGGCGCATGTCGGCCAGCGCGAACCGGAAACCTCGCTGGAAGAGCGCAGCCGCCAGCACAGCCAGGAAAAAATGGACATCGCCCGTGCCGCGCTGGCGCATATCAACGATCACGACACGCTGTTTCTTGAAGGTGGCACCAGCACCAGCGCACTGGCGCACATTCTCAACCAGCGACGCGGGCTGCATGTAATCACCAACAACCTGTTGGCCCTCAGCGATCTGGCGCTGATACCCGAAGGCCGTATTACCGTGCTGGGCGGCACACTGCGGGCATCGAGCATGTCGACTTATGGTGTGGCGGCGCAGGCAGCGCTGGAACACCTGAGCGCCGACAAACTGTTCATCAGTGCCGACGGCGTGGTGGCCGAACTGGGCCTGTGCGAGGCCAGCGCCGAGCAGGCGTACCTCAAGGAAAACATGCTGGCGCGTGCCGCACAGGTCTTCGTACTGGCCGACGTCACCAAGCTGGGCCGCGCGCGTCAGCAGCACTGGACACCGTTACGCCAGCCCTGGACGCTGATCACCAACCCGGTGGATGACGAGTCACTGCTCGCCCCATTCAGGGCTCGTAAGGGCATTCAGGTGGAAATTGCCCTGCCCGGCTGACTTCACGCTCATGGCATAAAACCGTGATGTGCAAATTCTTGCGCATCACATGACCGCTGAAACTGGTCACGCCCCATATACAAAGCCCTCCAGCACCTAAACGAGCTTGCGCATACATGCGCAAAAGCCTGCGCAATATTTCGCATTTTTTGCCTGATTATTGAGCTTTTTTTAATTTTTTAAACGCTATCCATCTGTTTTTAATAGAAAAAAATATTATCGGCACACATCTTGGAATGTACGTCTGCATACAGCAGGCGAAATTGCCCGCTTCTGCGCAGAGAGTTTCCCGCATGACCGATAAACACGGCACACACCAGCAACGACGCGCCGCACTGTTCCCCAAGACTCCGGCGACGGCCATCAGCCTTTGCCCGTTCAGAGGACCGAACGTCGCCATCGTGCCGGTGCGCTACGCGCTGGATAGATCCCGCTACGACGCCGCGCCGGAGCAACTGAAGCCGTTGCCGAAACAGGGCAAATGGGCGCTGATGCCGACACTGGAAACACGCATCTACACCCTTCGCCAGCTGTACGACGGCTACGTCTATGTGTTCGACGAAACCGCCGAGACGCTGCATGAATATGTCGCTTCAGCAAACAACGGCCATCTGAGCCGCATTGTCTGGACGGACGCGCAGATCGGCAGTGACCAGAGAAGCGGCGCCAGCGATGGCAAGCCCTTTCTGCTCTACCCGAGACGTAACACACTGCACATCGCCTTTTCCCCGCAGCAATGGACATGGCGAGTTTGCGAGCATATGCGCTCCAGCGCCTCAAGCCGTGCGCTGTGGATGAAAGTACTCGACCTGGCCAGTTACTGCATCACCATGGCCGAGCTGGACACCCTGCCGTTGAACCGTATCGCCGAGGCCGTGGCGGACATCGACAAGGGCCATGTCACTGACGACGGCCGTTTCGCTGACTCGGCGATCCCCACTGCTCGCCCGCTGTCGGAAGACGCCGAAACACATCCGTTATGGGCACCACTGGGTGCTGATGTTTTTTGGCAAGGCAGCGTCGACGATCAGGACAGTTCCCTGCTCATCGCCCTTGATGACCCGCTGGCCGTTTTCAATGATCTGGGCATGCAACTGGCCGCTGATCAGGCGGCTTTTCGGGAATGGCAAAGCGCGCATGAACACAAGATCCAGATTGCCCAGACTGTCTCCGGACTGTGTGGTGCCGAGAGCGACCCGCAAAAACTGCCAGCGTCGGTGCGCGGCAATGCGGCACTCACGCACCGGTACCTGAGCGAGGTCGAAGCGTACTTCGAGCAATGCATCCTTGAAGAAGCACAGATCAGCAGCAGCAACGTTCCCGGAGATTTTCTGCTGCTGCCGGACATGTTCAAGAGCCTGGACATGCGCAAATCGATCGAAGCACGTTACGGCAGCGTCCCTACCGAAGAGGCCGCACAGACCTGGAAAGATCGCCACAAATGGCGGCGCGAAGTCGATCTGGCCAGCGCGCGCCAGTATCTTCAACAGCATCTGCCAAGCGGAGACGCACTGCTGCAACAGGTACGTGACACTCAACGCGATTTTCAGCTCTGGGCAACACATATCGGCACAGACCCGTTCAAACTGTTTATCGATACCACCCGCCCAACACAACTGCTGTACCTGCAAACGATCATGCTCAACCTGCAGATCATTTACGCCCAGGACAGCGCAGCCACCACCTGGCTGGCCGAGCAGGAAGCCAACGCCAGCACGCTGTTTGGTACCTTGCGCTACGGCTTCTCACCCGCGCTCAAACAAGCACTGCACCAGGAGGCCGACGCGCTGCTGAACGGCCTTGGCGACGTCACCAACCTGGCTACACGTATTGGCGAACTCAATGGCGCCCTCAATCACCAGGGCTTTGCCGACAAGCCGTGGATGAAGGCGCTTAAGCAACCTGTTCAAGGTACCTTCAAGGCTCTCGGCGAACTGGCCAGCGGCGCAGGCAAGGCAACGCTCGAGAGTATCCTGCTGGCCTGGGTGCCCATCGACAGCCGCATGGCCCTGGGCAAACAGCAGAACATCGTCGCATTGCTTCGCACCCTGTTGATCGGCCAGATTTTGCTTGATTCGAAGGCGCGTATTGCAGTCGATCAACAGGTATTCACCAAGCTCAAACAGTGGATACGCGAGTGGCAGGTCCTCAACAAGCAGATCAGCGATACCCGTCGCAGCTGGCTTTATCCAACCGCTTACAACACCCGCAAAAGCAACGCCAGCCACCTTCGCGCCCTCGAGGAAAAACTTCGTCTGCATGAATTGAGCATCCCCGCCCTGCTCGACTATCAGAACAACCAATACGCAAAGCAGTTGCAGGACGAGATTCGCCTGCACTTCCAGTCCGGCAAAACCATGGCGAAAGACTGGCTGACCACCGCCAAGCGCTGGATCGATGGGCTGGGAGGAATTGCCGGGGCGATCACTTGGGGCGTGATCATGCTCAACTTCATCAATACCGCGCTCACTTATCGGGACCTTACTCGGGATGGAGACTTCAGTGCCAAAGATATTGGCAAGGTGACATATGGACTGGGGTATAGCTTCAACCTGTTGATGGCGGTGTTTGTTGAAGCACCGTGGGCGGTTATCAGTACGGCGAAGCCCGTGGTTATTGGTACGTACACAGTGGGCATTCTTGATCAATCGGCGGCTTATTGGAAAGCACGGGGTAATGCGGTTTGGGGGGATGCGATATTTGGGTTCAGGGTTTCGATGGTGGCGATGGGTGGGTTTGGGATTGTAGCGGCTGCGCTTGAACTATTTGATATCACAGATGATTTTTACACAGCGAAAACCTTAGAAGAAGAGTATGGGCTTCGTATAAAGTGGTCTTCTGTATTAATGATGGGATTTGGTTCTGCAGCCCAGTTATTCGCGGGGATTTTTCCCGCTAGTACTTTTACGATTATCGCGATGAATCCATGGTTCAGCGTAGCTCTGTTCGCAACAGGCTTTATTTATCTCCTTGCTACGATGGCCCTGAATTATTTCAAGCAAGACAGTGTCGGCTGGTGGCTACGCAAGTGCTGTTGGTCAAAAACCATAGACTATCGCTACGCAGAGACAGCAAACGGTGAAAATGAAGAAATACAGGCATTACTGGAAATCCAGCTATCACCTAAAATCCATGTAAAAAGCACCGTACATTATGAAGACCGTTACCTTGGCAAAGGTGATTACTACAGCGTAGCGGTACAAAATGGCGCAGGGATACAAGTGCGCTTGCCCAATCTGGTACGTGGTCAATCCGTACATTTCAATATTGTCAGTAGCAAGCGACCATGGGGCGTGCTGCCCGTAGAAAAAATAGACGACCCTCTGCATGAAGCTTTTCTAAACCGCGGGCAGTTCAGGAAAGCTGAACAGTTCGGGACGCTTGCCAACAAGCCTGCTGGCAAGGCAAGTGACGACTTCACCTACCCGTTGATGCCGCCCGAAAACGAAGACCTCATCTGGGAAACCTGGGTACCGCTCGACAAGGACGCAACGTACCTTGAGCTGCAAATCTGGTATCCGAACAATCTGATCAATCCTGGTCAAGACGATAGCGGCTATCTATTTCAGATGGATCTGGGCACAAGAGGCGATACTGACATTGATGGTTTGGCTGCTGTGGAACTTGAAGTAAAAGCATCAAGCAGGACCGGCACGCTGACCCTGGAAGTTGCAGAGGGTACACCTGTATGACTCAGCAAGAAAAAGCCCCGGGGCCGCCAAAAGGCAAGGATGTTCTGAACTGGAAAATTAAAACCCTCGCAAGGTCACCTAAAGAGATCATGATCACGCAGCTTGGATTTACGGCCTTCTATTTAATGGCAAGCTCACTTTTTATTTGGGTAGGCTGGGTAATGTTTTCAGACAGCCCGACTTCTCTGGTGTGCGTGATATTTGTACTTGGGGGCCACCTTGCCTATTTCGTAGGCCTGCTCATCCGCCAAAAAACCATCTACAACTACACCCTGAAAACCGACGGTGCCACAGTCGAGTACTACCTCCACTATCCCGACTTCGCCTCCGCACTTTTCAAAGGCATCGCTATTTTCGTCATCCTGGCATTCGTCCTCGTCGCCCTAATCACTGGGTCATTGCTGTTCCTGGTCGGTCCGGTGGCAATGGCTTTTGTCGCAGCCATCAAACTGCTGAACTGGGAAAACCCCGTCCACCATCGACAAACCGCCCCGTGGCATTTGCACGAATTTGTCACGGTTGATCACAAACGTCTGATGGTCATTATCCATTGCGAGGATATAACCAGCGGGTTCGCCACGCGTTTTCCCAGCAAGGCGCTTATGGACAAGTACCTCGCGTTCCTGCGCAAGGCACTTCCAGCGAACGCTCAATACATCGAAAAAGCCACTAACTGGCATCAGGGTTGATGCCACTCTGCGCGGGCAGTCTGTGCATTTCGACGTCATCAGCAACAAAAGTCCGCTGGGCGTGCTTCCGGTAGAAAAAATAGATAACCCCATACACTGGCCTTTTCTCGACAGAGGTCAGTTCAAGAATACAGACTATTTTGGAAAGCTCTCCAATCAACCTGCCCGCAATGCGTGCGAGGACTTTACCTATCCGCTAATGCCTCCTGAGGATGAGGCTGTCGTATGGGAGACATGGGTGCCCCTTGATAAAGAAGCAACGTATCTTGAGCTACAAATATGGTACTCCAGCAGCCTCATAAAGTCAGGCAAAGAGGATACCGAATATCTGTTTCAGCTTGAACTAACTAGTGATGGAAAGACTACATTCGACGGCCTGATCAGTACCGAACTTGAAATAAAGGCGACTAGCCGAATTGGCACCTTGACACTCGAAATAGCAGAGTAAAAATCATGAAAAAAAGAACTGCCATACCTGCTCCCCAAAAGAGCTTGAAAGCATGACTGACGCGTTACAGATTAATAGTAAACCCAAAAACTATCTGAGTGGCGAGGACGTCTTGAATTGGTCAATAACAACTATGGCAAGATCGCCTAAGGAAATACTTTTGACTGAGCTGATTACAATAATCATCTGTGCATGCCCATCACTATTTTTTGTATGGATTGGCCGGGATATATACTTAGACAGTCCTTCCGAGGCACTGTTTTTAGTCTATACATCCGCAGGAGCGGCTCTCTACCTGATTGCATTGATCATCCGCCAAAAAACCATCTACAACTACACCCTGAAAACCGACGGTGCCACAGTCGAGTACTACCTCCACTACCCCGACTTCGCCTCATCGCTTTTCAAAGGCATCGCTATTTTCGTCATACTGGCATTCGTCCTCGTCGCCCTAACCACTGGGTCAGTACTGTTCCTGGTCGGTCCGGTGGCAATGGCTTTTGTCGCAGCCATCAAACTGCTGAACTGGGAAAACCCCGTCCACCATCGACAAACCGCCCCGTGGCATTTGCATGAATTTGTCACGGTTGATCACAGACGTCTGATGGTCATTATCCATTGCGAGGATATAACCAGCGGATTCGCCGCGCGTTTTCCCAGCAAGGCGCTTATGGACGAATACCTCGCGTTTCTGCGCAAGGCCCTTCCAGCCAACGCTCAATACATCGAAAAAGCCACTGACTGGCATCAGGGCTGATGCAACTCAGGCTTGAGTCATTTGCGCCTCAAGCCTGAGAAAGCAATCAATGCGCAATCGGCACAGTAAAGCGGAACTCGCTGCCCTCGCCGACCTGGCTTTGCGCTCCCAGTTCTCCGCCGTGGGCCTTGATGATGCCTTGGGAGATGTACAAGCCCAGCCCGGTGCCGGTCGGGTTGCCCTCCTTGACGGTCCAGTAGCGTTCGAAGATGTGCGGCAATTGCTCGGGGGGGATGCCTTCGCCGGAATCACGCACGGTGAACACGATTTCAGTACCGTTGGACATCGCCGCAACGCCGATCTTGCCCAGTTTCGGGGTGAACTTGATGGCATTGCCGATCAGGTTGGACAGCACCTGGAACAGGCGCTCGGGGTCGGCCTGGACCTTGAGGTCTGGCTCGGCATTGAAGGAAATCTCGATGGATTTGTCCATCGCCAGCGGGGCCAGCAAGGTGTAGGCCTCTTCGAAAATCTGGCTGACTTCCAGTGGCTGCGGCGTGATGGTGTAGCGGCCTGCTTCGATTTTCGACGTGTCGAGCAGATCTTCGAGCAACACATTCATGCGGCTGGCTGCTTGCTGCATGGTGTCGATTGCCGTGGAAATACGCCGCGAGGTGTGCGGACCATCGGAGCTGAACGACTTCTGCATCATTCCGCAGAGCATGGAAATGACCGTCATCGGGTTGCGCAGATCATGGGAAACGACCGCTACCAGTTCGTCACGGGCACGAACCGCCTGTTGCTCCCTGCGCACCTGACGGGCAAGGTCGTTTTCCAGCGCGGAGCGGCGCAGGTCGTTAGCCGCGAACACGTCGCCATGGCTCCACTTTGGCGCAATCCCGGTCATTTCGACCTTCCAGATTTCAAACGATGTGCGCGGCCGAAGGCGCATACCGCCTTCCGAGCTTTCCATGTTCAGCGGTTTGTTCGGATCACCGCTCCACTGGACGCTTTCCTTGACCTCGGAACGAAACCAGATCACGCCGTTATCCACAGGCTTGGGCAGGCTCATGGCCAATATGCCACTGGCGACTGGCTGGTAAGCCTCGGCGGGCGCGTACACGCTGGAGAGATGATGACTGGCATACACCGGCTCGCCGCCTGCAATCATCCATGTGTGCAGTGCACGTATATCCGAAACCTCCGGGCAGATACCGTAACAATGCGTCTGCCGGTCTTCGATGATCGCGACACCGGTCGCACCGACCAGATCCATCAACAATTGCGGCTGCTGTGCCAGACCGTCAAAGACGTTTTCTTCGGACTCGGCCATGGCCAGATTCAATTGCTCGAGCGCCCTGACTTTCGCCTCTCGCTGACGGCTTATTTCCAGCGCTTCCATGGCACTGATCTGCAGGGAAAGCACCTGACCTATCGCTTGGCAGGCACTGCGCAGTTCGTGAGTCACGTACAGCGGCGTGCGGTTGCCGCAACTGATCAATCCCCACAACTTACCGCCCTGAATCAGCGAAACACTCATGGATGACAGCACGCCCATGTTCTTCATGTACTGGCAGTGGATCGGTGAAACACTGCGCAACGTCGAAAAACTCAGATCAAGCTGCTCCTGAGTGTCCGGACGCAGTTGAGGCACCAGGGGCACCGGGATGTAATCGGCATCGGGAATAATGCGCAGCCAGTTGCGGCGATACAGTTCGCGCGCCTGCTCGGGAATATCCGATGCCGGGAAAAACAGTCCGTTAAAAAGCTCCATGGAGGGCGACGATGCTTCAGCGATCACCTGACCATGGCCTTCCTCTTCGAAACGGTAGATCAGCACCCGGTCGTAACCGGTCATTTTCTGGATCTCGCGGACACTGACTTCATACAGGGTCTGCAGATCACTCGCAGCATGCAACTGGCGCAACATGCGGCCCATGTTGCCGGTGCGCTCGGAATAACTGATCGCTTGCGCATCCTTGTCCTGGATCTCCAGTTCAAGAATCAGAACGCCCTGGCTGCGGTGCAGCAAGGCTTCAAACTCGATGCCGTTGATCGACATCAGCAGGCGTTGCGCGTCGATGAACGAGTCATGAGCACTGGCACTTTTAATCACCTCGGCCCAGCCAGCGCCCAGCACACAGTCCAGCCCCTTGCCGAGCACCTGCTCGGGCACATGGCCCAGCACAGTGTGCACGTTGGCACTGACTTGCAGGATAGTCAGCTCGGGCCCTTGCAACGTGAACAGCAGGCCGTGGGGTTGAATGGCGCCAGGGAACTGAATGGGCTCATCCGCACAATTGGCCAGAAGGACTTCAAAGGCGTCTTTGTCGAGTTGGCTCATAGCAGTACCTCTTGACCCTCGAGCCAGTGCTCGAAACATGCAAATGTGGAGTGCGCTGCAAACGCGGCAGCATCAATAAGAACAACTTCTCGCGGCACGTCGTCCAGATGATTCAGAAACGCCTTCCAGCGAGGTCCGGTGAGAACACCGTACACATCGAGAAAGGCCGTTCCACGTTGCCCATCCAGGCCCAAACGCCGGTTTATCTCACGTCGCAACACCTGCCCGCCCAGTGTCGCCCCTTCCAGCACATACATCACACCCAGGCATGCACCGGCAGAATCAACAGTGGGCAACCGTTCGCAGCGGGGCAATTGCCCGATGTCGTGATCGGACAGCCCCAGCGCACGCAGATCCTCGACCAGCACAGGAGTTTTGACCCTCTCGACCGGGATAAGCTCCGCAGGTATCAAGGCACTGCCATGCAGTATCGCTTCAAGCGGTGCATAAAAACCGTAGTAGGCCTGAAGCAGGCGGAGGTAAAGAGCATGATCCAGCGCAGATGAAAAAAACGGCATGCGTTTTTCAAGCTTGACGTGCAACTGCCTCGTTTCAGCACGCAGTGCATCAAGCAATTTCGGCGGGGTAACACATGAAAAACTTGCCGGCATCCAGGAAGGCTCTTGAGTGTGCAATAGACAGAAAACGCATCCGAGCGAAAACAGGCCGCCAAAATACAGATTCGAAGCAAAAACCGACAGTTTTTTCCGGTATTAGCGATGAAATACCACAACCCACCAGAAAAACAGCCAGCGTCTCGGGCGGCTGTTTGCACCGCCCGAAGAAACTGCTCTTGACTGGTGACGATAGTCGAAAACCGCGCCATGCACGTGTTTCATACGTGCATGGTTCTCATTGGCAAGCACTTTAACATCATCAACCACCGATGCCATCATTACGCAAGCATACGACCTTCACCATAGACTTGCGCAATATCCTGCGCCTGGCGCGGTTCGGGTGATCAGCGCACGTTCTGATACAGCATCATTCGCGAGGTTTCATGCAGGCCGCGAGTGAGGTCACGCAGCCGCTCGAACTCTTGCGGGTTCTGCTTGGCGACGTTATCCAGCGGCGTGGGGGAAGACAGATCGTGAAGCGTTGGCGAGCTGCCATCGTGCTCCATCTGCAGCAGGTAGTTGCGGGTGACACCGCCGATCAGCGGGAACGTGCCTTCACGCAGTACCAATGGCACCACACGTTCGCCTTCGGGAGCGGGCTGCTGAATGTCACGGCCCATCGTGCCGCTGGTGAAAGGCATACCGGCCATTCCCGCCACTGTCGGCAGTAGATCCGCAAGGCCGACCGCGTCATCGACTACCCGGGTGCCCAGCAGGCCAGGTGCATGAATCAACAGCGGAACGTTATTGCTCTCCAGGCCCAGTTGCTCGAACGCCGGAGCCATGTGCGGGATCTGGCTGATGCGTGTGTTGTGATCGCCAAACAGCACAAAAATGGTGTTTTCGTAATAACCGCCCGACTTGGCCAGTTCCATCAACCGGCCGATATTGAAGTCCAGCAGACGCACCGCGTTGTACTGCTCCACACTGCGCGAACCGGCGGCCTGGACCTGCTCCAGTGTCTTGTCGCTGACCTGAAAACCGTCGTTGTCTTTGGGGATTGTGAAGGGCCGATGATTGCCAGCGGTCTGCACGTAGGCAAAGAACGGCTTGTCAGCTGGCAACGCGCGCAGGATCCGGTCGCTCTCCTTGAACAGATCCAGGTCGGAAATCCCCCACACATCCACCTGCGGCGACTTCCAATCGCGCTCGTCGTACAGGCGGACGTCATCGATACTGCGGCGAATCAATGCATTCATGTTGGCCCAACCGGAATTGCCACCAATCATGTACAGCTTCTCGTAGCCCTTGAAGTCATTGATGATGGTGTTTTGACGGGTCAGCAGAGGATGACGCGTGGCCGTTTCCTGGCGGGTGACATCGGGCACCCCGGTGATGCTCGCCCAGACCGTTTTCGCAGTGCCGGTCACCGGCACATAGAAGTGCTTAAAGAACCAGCTTTGGCTCGCCAGATGATCCAGATTCGGCGTCGGGTTCAGCGGGTTGCCGTAGGCACCGACGGCACTGGTGCCCAGTGACTCAAGCATGACGAACATGACATTCGGCGGCCGCTCGCTGCGCACCCGGTAAGGCTGCACAGGCTGGTGACGTTTGAAATTCAAGGCCTGTGCATCTGGCTGCTGGACACCCAGATAGCGTGCGACCGACTCATAGTGCTCACGCACCTGAGCTTCATCGAAGTGCGACTGGGAGACCTTGAGCGTGTCGTACAGAAACAGCGCCGGGTTGAGCCCCAGTGCCGCGACCTGGCTGTTGCCGGAGAAGAAGGCATCGCTCCAGCGCAACGGTACGGGATTTTCCAGATTGAGATTCTCGACCCGGCCCAGCAAGCCGAGAAAGGTCGCACAGACCACCAGTGCCGCCCCCCAGACCACGGACCAGCGATTGAGCGGACGGGCCTCGCGGTCCAGGGTGACACGTTCAAGCCTGAGCAGCGCCCAGCCGAGCGCTGCAACGGTCAGCAACCAGCCGGCAGTGATCCACAGCACCGGATAGGTCTGCCAGAGCATGTCCCGGGAAATCTGCGCATCCTCCAGATAGCGCATCACGCTGGCGTTGAGCCTGACCCCGAGATAGGCGTAATGACCAAAGTCGACGATATGAATCATCGTCAGAACAGCCAGCGCGACAATCAAATAGCCTCGCGCCAGCCAGCGCAAGACCGGCTTGCTGACCAGGTTCCAGCGCGGCAACCAGAGCAGCACCGCGACCGGCATGAGTATCAGCAGCGCCAGACGCAGGTCGAAACGCACACCGATACCCAGCGTCTGCGCGACCTCGCCATGGGTAAACAGGGCACCCGGCTCGACGCCGGAAAACCCGAAGAAAAACACCCCCCTCAGTAACGCCGACAGCAGGAATACCAACATGACCGCGCCCAGCCAATAATGCAGGCGTCGCGATTGCAACCAACTCATCGTCATTCCTCTAGACATTGCCGGCAGACAGAGTGGCCGAACGGCGCGACTCCGTTGCCCGGCGATAAACAAAACGGATGGCCAGGCTCAGCAAAGCCCCGCAACAGTACAGGGCGAGAAGCGGGTCAATCAGGTAATCCCAATAATTTTCCGACGGCTTGATACGAAATGTGAATGCCAGCGTCGCAGCAGCCAGCATCACCACAGCCAGCGCATTACGCATAAAGACCAGCCCCAGCGCGATAACGGCGACAATAATGATCATAGGTCGCGGATTGTAACCCCAGCGGTAGGGGTCGAAGTAAGTCAGACCCAGCGTGGCCGGATACAACGTCAGCGCCAGCGCGGCGAACACCAGCAACATCACCCATCGCCGGGAAACTGCCATCGGTCTGAGCACACCCAATCGCTGCAGGGTCAGCCAGCCCAGCACCACCAGGCTGCTGATTGCCAGATCGTCGGTCAGGCTGCGAGCGTACGACGCCATCGACAAACCGTCGAATGAAATAACGCTCAACAGCGAGGTGGCTGCCAGCAGGCCACAGCGCCACCATAACGATGCGGTCAGCGGAGCCAACAGTACAAACAGGGTCCAGGCAAACGCCAGATGAGCCAATCCCAAAGCGATCATAAAAGTTGCTCCGCCAGCCAGGCCTCGTTGAAGCTGACATGTTTGATGAAGGTGTTATTCCAGGAGTAGACCAGGTGATAAAGGCCGTCCGGGCTGCGGATGAAGTACGGGTATTCGTATTCAAAATCACACCCCTGCGCGGAACATACACGCTGGTCCAGATTGCTCAGAAACTCGGCTTCCATCGGCTGGCGACGTGCGCCGCTGGAAGCGCGAAAGCCTTCGCCGATTGCAGCTTTATAGGCTTCCAGGGCGAATGGTGTACCCAGCGGATCGGGTGACTTGTCCAGATCCGGCAGCGGCCGCCAGACCTTCATCTGCTCGTCGGTGCTGTACAGGCTGAGCTTGAAGCGACCTTCGCGCAGATCATTCAACGCTACCAGCAAGCCCTTGCCTGGTACGCCGACGGCGGCCAACGACGAGTTGGGATTATTGGGGGTCAGCGGTTGCGGCTCGCTCCAGGTCTGACCTCCGTCTTCGGTGCGGCTGGCCAGTACCCGGTGAAACGTCTCGCCGGCATAACGCAGCAAGGCTAAGGCGCGTTGGCCGTCCAACGGTACGACAGTGGGCTGCAGGGAATTTTTACCGCGGCTGATGCGAAACTTGTCGATGACTTCGCCATCTGCGCTCAGGTACAGGTATTCGGCAAACTTACCGAGAAACTCGTGATAGACCGGCAGGCCGATCGAGCCGTCGGCATGAAACACCGGCGCGCCACGTACCAGCGTGCTGATGTTCAAAAACGGCGATGTCACCAACTGCCACGGCGGCGACCAACTGGCACCCATATCGCTGGACACCATTGCATTGACGGTACTGCCCGCCCAGCCGCCGACCGAGACTGACACGTAGAACAGCCACAGGCGCTTGTCCGGAGCCAGCGCGATCACCGGGTTACCCAGTTTGCGGATGTACTTGCCGGTACCTGACTGAGTGGACGCGCGGGTCGCCAGCACCTGCTCGCCGCCCCACTCACCATTGGACGCATCGAACCGCGAGGTACGTATTTCAACGTCTCCCGCCCCTTCGCGAGAACCGGCGAACCATACCGACATGAGGTCGCCGCCAGGCAATGCCGTCACGGCTGACGAATGCACGAAATCGTCCAGATCAGAAGATGCGAAACGCGAAATGTAGGATGCCGTGGGCGCAACACTTTCAGCGTCGACCGGCGCTGCGCTCACGGCAAAGGCAGATATCCGGTGCGGTGGATGGCTTAGCCATGCACTGAGAAAAATCACTACAACAATCAGGCCTGCGCTCCATGCAGTCAGGTTTCGGGAAATAACACGCATCAGGAGGCATCACTGTGATGAAGGGCAAGGAGGTGGTTTCAGCGATGGCGATCTTCAGGTAACGGACGTCGCTTGCCTGTCAGCATCGACAAGGGCAGGTTGTCACGCACTTGAAAGCTTTCGAAGATGGCCGCGGCCATGTGCAGCACTACCAGGGCACACAATGTATTGGCGAGAATTTCATGAGCCTGCAAAGGCCAGTCGGCACCCCACAAAGCATCGACTTCCTCCATCAGGAAACCGGTCAGGCCCATGCCGAAGATCAGCGCCATCATGAGTACCATGACCAGCGCACCCAGCGGAGAATGACCGAGCCTGTGTACCGGCTGCCGGTTGATCAGCGACCGGACATGCGCACGCAGGCGCGCCGGGCTTGGCCAGAAATCGCTCCAGCGTGCGCTGGTTGGTCCGATGAATCCCCACACCACTCGCACCGCCACCCAGGCAACCGCGTAATAGCCCAGCCAGACGTGCCAGTCGTCACCCGCCTCATTGAAGAAGTAATTGGCAACGAAAACACCCGCGATCGAGATATGAAACAGTCTGACCAGCGGGTCCCACAGGCGCAGGGAAACCCGGTTCATTACTTGATCTCGGTCTTGACCGCTTTACCGGTGACCGGATCGTGATAGATCTCGACCTTGCGCTTGTCCTTGTCGAAGCCGTAAATCTCGTAGCAGTTGCCGTCAGTCACTTTGAACTTGCTGATCTCGTAACCCTGAGCCTTGAGCTGCTCCTGGAATTTGGCCTGATCCTGCCATTGGGACTTTTCAGCGGTGGTGCATTGCGGACCGGCAAGGGCCAGCGGGCTGGCCAGCAACAGGGAAACCAGCAGGACTTTACGCATGACAGATACTCACAGGCAGTTAAGGAGCCCCTACTGTGCGAAACCAGTCTTAGGAAAAGCTTAATACGCAACAGCTCGTAACATCTTCCCGGACACACGGCACTTCGCGACACTGCCTGCTGACGGCATGATGGCGCCCTTCTCACCCTATTCATTGGTCACAACCCTATGCGTCTGCTTCTTGTCGAGGATGATCGTGCGATTGGCCAAGGCATCCGTGTGGCCCTGAATACCGAGGGCTACACGCTGGACTGGCTGGAAGACGGGCTGAGCGCGCTGCACGCCCTGCGCAGCGAACCCTTCGACCTGTTGCTGCTCGACCTCGGCCTGCCGCGCATGGACGGTTTCGACCTGCTGCGTCAGTTGCGCGCCGAAGAACTCGCCCTGCCGGTGCTGATCCTGACCGCGCGCGACGGCACCGCCGACCGCATTGCCGGTCTGGACGCCGGTGCCGACGACTACCTGATCAAGCCGTTCGACGTCGACGAACTCAAAGCCCGGGTCCGGGCCTTGCTCAGACGCAGCCAGGGACGTGCGCAGCCGTTGCTGGAACACGCTGGCATAAGCCTCGACCCGGCGTCGCAGCAGGTCAGCTTTCAGGGCAGCGAAGTGCCGATGACGCCAATGGAATATCAACTGCTGCACCAATTGATGATCCGCCCCGGCAAGGTGGTCACCCGCGAGCGCTTGTCCAATACCCTATATGGCTGGCAGGACAAGGTCGAAAGCAACACCCTGGAAGTGCTGATTCACAACCTGCGCAAGAAACTGTCCACCGAACTGATCCGCACCGTGCGCGGCGTCGGCTACCTGCTGGAGCTCAAGGCATGACCTCGGTACGCGCGCGCATTCTGGTCCCGGTGCTGGTGCTGTTGCTGCTCGGCGACCTGGCGATCAGCCTGCTCGCGCTGCGCGACAGCCATCACGAAATAGAAGAAGTCTACGATGCGCAACTGGCCCAGAGCGCGCGCCTGTTGCAAGGTGTGCTGCGCCAGCGCGCCGCGGGTGAACAGGACCTGGACAAGCTGTACCAGGCGTTCGATCAGGCCATGAGCCGGGTCGGCACCAGTGGCGTTGCCCATCCGTACGAAACCCGGCTGACGTTTCAGGTCTGGCGCACGTCGGGCGAGCTTTTGGTGCGTTCGGCCGAAGCGCCGCTGCTCAGTGCGCCTCCCGCTGAAGAAGGCTCGCATGATCTGGTCGAGAACGGGCATGAGTGGTGCGGCTTTCTCCTGGCCGACCCGCAGCAGGGTTTCCTGATCTGGGTCGGTGAGCGCGATGATGTACGCCAGGACCTGATTCAGCGCATTGTCAGCCATACCTTGTGGCCGACGCTGATCGGCGTGCCGCTGCTGGTGGTCGCGATCTGGCTGGCGATCGGCTGGGGCCTGCGCCCGTTGCAGTCGATGGCCAGGGTCATCCGCGAACGCGATGCCGAAAGCCTTGAGCCGCTTGATCTGACACCGCTGCCCAAAGAGCTGGAACCCATGCAACACGCGCTCAACCGTCTGCTGACCCAGATCGAAAGCGTGCTGGAGCGCGAGCGGCGGTTTATCGCCGACGCCGCCCACGAACTGCGTACACCGCTGACCATTCTGCGTATCCACGCACAGAACGCACGCCAGGCCGAAACCCCGGAACAGCGTCTTGAGGCACTGGATTTTCTCGTGCACGGCGTCGACCGCGCCGCCCGTCTCGCCAGCCAGTTGCTGACGATGGCCCGGCTTGAGCCGCGCCTTGAAGTCAGCCAGTTACAAACCTTTGAACTGAACACTCTGGTGCGCGAGGAAATGGCCGAGCTGACCCCGCTGGCACTGGAGAAGCGTGTCGATCTGGTGTTCGAGGCGGGCGATGACTGCGTGATCCACAGCGACCCATCGGCCATCACCATCGCACTACAGAACCTGCTGACCAACGCGCTCAACTTCGCCCCGCCGGCCAGCGAGATTCGCGTGATGCTCAACCGCCAGGAAGACGGCAGCGCGTACTTGTCAGTCGAAGACGCAGGGCCGGGTATCGACGAGAAACAGAAAGCACGCCTTTTTGAACGCTTCTACAGTCAGGGCCACAGCAATGGCGCTGGGCTGGGGCTGGCGATCGTCGACATGATCGTGCGCAAACTGGAAAGCAGCCTGCACCTGCGCAATTCAGCGCAGGGCGGGCTGTGTGCGGAGCTGCGAATCAAGAGCAGAATGGCTTGAAAGCGTGTCGGTTCAGAGCACCACGCGTAAGCACTGGCCAGCGTGATACAGCGTGAAACCGGCGTCGTACGCCAGTGTGCGCAGGCCATTGGCCGAGACCTTTTTGCTGCTGGAAAAGCTCACCGGCAGCGCAGTTGCGTCGTTGCTCAGCAGGTAATCAGCAAAGCATTTGCCCACCAGCGTTCCGGTGGTCACGCCGCGGCCATTGAAACCGGTCGCGGCCAGCAAGCCGGGCGCAGGCTCGAACAGACGCAGCAAGTGGTCGGGCGTGAAACCGATGCGGCCAGTCCAGGTGCTCTGCCACTCGACCCGCCCCAACTGGGGAAAGTAGTGCTGCTGGATGCGATCAGCCCACTGACGAATGAACCACAGCGGATAATTGCCAGCGTTGCCAAGGCTGCCCAGCACCAGTCGCCCGTGGGCATCGCGACGAATACTGCTGAGCACCGTACGCGTGTCCCAGGAACCCTGCCCGCCACGCAGAATGCCCGCCTGCTCGCTACCGCTGAGCGGCTGTGAAGCGACCTGATAGTAGTAGCCTGCGAAGATATGATCCTTGACGTCGGTCCACTCACCTTCGGTGTAGGCGTTGGAAGCAATGATGACCTTCTCGGCGCGCACACTGCCCGCGGCGGTGGACACTTTCCAGCCATCCGCAGTGCGTTGCAGCCCGTTGACGGGAGACTCGCCAAACAGCTGACCGCCCAGCGCCACAACATTGAGCGCCATGCCTGACACATACGCCATCGGGTTCACCGTACCGGCACGGTGATCAAGCAGCGCCCCGCTGACCTTGTCGGTGCCACAGGCGTCTTCACAGGGTTTTCCGGTCAGCAGTTCGACCCTGGCACCGCGCCGCTGCCACTGCTCGGCACGGCTGCGCAGATCCGCCAGCCCCTTTGCATTGTGGGCCATGTGCAGGTTGCCGGTGCGGGTGTCCTGACACTCGATGCGGTACTTGTCGATAGTCGAAAAAACCAGCGCCGGAGCCGCGCCCAATGCGCTATTGAGGCGGCTGGCCTCGACACTGCCCAATACCTTGTCCAGTTCATCGGGTGCCACCCAAGTGCCTGCATTCACCAGACCGACGTTGCGCCCGGAGCCGCCATGACCAACCTGATGAGCTTCGACCACACACACCGATTTGCCGCCTTCCAGCAACCGCAACGCCGCCGACAAACCGGTGAAACCTGCGCCGATGATGCACACGTCGGCGCTTCGTTCCCCAATCAAGGCCGGACTGACCGGACGTTGCGGAGTCAATTGTTCCCACAGACAGCCTTCAGCAAACTGCACCATCGAAAAACTCCAGCAATGCCCTTCAAGTAATAGCCTGGTACAGATCAGTCGAAAACGATGCCCTGGGCCAATGGCAACTCGCGGGAATAGTTGACGGTATTGGTCTGCCGGCGCATGTAAGCGCGCCACGAATCGGAGCCGGATTCACGACCACCACCGGTTTCCTTTTCACCGCCGAATGCACCGCCAATTTCTGCACCGCTGGTGCCAATGTTGACGTTGGCGATGCCGCAGTCGCTGCCCGCCGCGCTCTGGAAAGCCTCGGCTTCGCGCAGGTCAGTGGTGAAAATGCACGACGACAGCCCCTGAGGCACTTCGTTGTTCAGGCGCAAGGCTTCTTCGAAGTCGTCATAGGCCAGCACATAGAGAATCGGCGCGAAGGTTTCGTGACGCACCACTTCGCTCTGCCCAGGCATTTCGGCGATGGCCGGTGTGACGTAATAGCCGTTCGGGTATTGGTCCTGCAACTGACGCTCGCCACCGAACACCTGACCGCCTTCGTCACGGGCCTTGGTCAGCGCGTTCTGCATGGCCGAAAATGCTTGCTGGTCAATCAGCGGACCGATCAGATTGCCTTCACGAGGATCACCGACACGCACCTTGGCGTAGGCCGCTTTGACCCGGGAAACCACTTCGTCCTTGATCGAGCGATGCACAATCAGACGACGCAGCGTGGTGCAGCGCTGACCGGCAGTGCCCACGGCGCTGAACAGAATGCCGCGCACGGCCAGGTCCAAATCAGCGCTGGGGGCCAGAATCATCGCGTTGTTGCCGCCCAGCTCCAGAATGCTGCGCCCGAAACGGGCAGCAACACGCGGACCGACTTCGCGGCCCATGCGGGTGCTGCCGGTGGCGCTGATCAGTGGTACGCGCGGGTCATCGACCAGCGCTTCACCAGCGTCACGATCACCGATCACCAACTGGGCAAGCGCTGCGGGTGCATCGCCGAAAATCTTCAGCGCCTTGTCGAACAGCGCCTGGCAGGCCAAGGCGGTCAGCGGAGTCTTTTCTGAAGGCTTCCAGATCACCGGGTTGCCGCAGACCAGCGCCAGCGTGGTGTTCCAGGCCCAGACTGCAACCGGGAAGTTGAAGGCGCTGATCACCCCGACCACGCCCAGCGGGTGCCAGGTTTCACGCATGTGGTGGCCGGGACGTTCGGAAGCGATGGTCAGGCCATACAGCTGGCGCGACAGGCCGACGGCGAAGTCGCAGATGTCGATCATTTCCTGGACTTCACCCAGGCCTTCCTGAGTGATCTTGCCTGCTTCGACCGACACCAGTTCGCCCAGGTCAGCCTTGTGCTCGCGCAGCACTTCACCAAAGATCCGCACCAGCTCGCCACGGCGCGGGGCCGGTACTGTGCGCCACTTCAGAAACGCGCTGTGGGCGCTGTCGATGCGCGCCACGACCTGCGCCTTGCCTTCAAGTGTGACCGAGGCAATCTGGCTGCCATCAATCGGGGTATAAACCGGATAGTCCCCTTGTGTGTGGGCACTGTTCGCCACGCCCAGACGTGCTAATAACTCGGCAACCATGTTGATTCTCCTGTCATGGAAACGGTGGAAATCACTGATGAACCCAGTATTGATCCACTCGGGGCTGGCCCACAAACGACGTTTTTGAAAAACATGATTCCTTTTAGGAATGAACTTCCTGCCATTAACAGCAACGAAAGCCGCTACATCGGGAATTATTGGAATGACCCAGTGATTTTATTTCGTTTGCGAGCGTCGCCCGATGTTTGTTTGGATACGGCCATCATGATCCCCCGGAGTCAGGGCCAGGCCGATGAGCGAACACATCAGCGAATCCATTTCGTTTGTCCACAGCATGACGTTATCCCACGGCCGCAATGCCGAAGTCTGGGACACCACCGGCAAGCGCTACATCGACTTTGTCGGCGGTATCGGCGTGCTCAATCTGGGGCATTGCAACCCACAGGTGGTCACGGCCATTCAGGATCAGGCGGCAAAGCTGACCCACTACTGCTTCAACGCTACGCCTCACGATCCGTATATCCGCTTCATGCGGCAACTGACGGAGTTCGTACCGGTGAGTTACCCGCTCAGCGGCATGCTCACCAACAGCGGTGCGGAAGCGGCGGAAAACGCCTTGAAGATCGTACGTGGCGCGACGGGCCGCACGGCTGTGATTGCCTTCGATGGCGGCTTTCACGGCCGAACACTGGCAACCCTGAACCTCAATGGCAAAGTGGCGCCCTATAAACAGAAAGTCGGCGTGCTGCCCGGCCCGGTCTTTCACATTCCGTTTCCCAGCAAGGACAACGGCGTGACCACAGAGCAGGCGCTAAAGGCACTGGAGCGACTGTTCAGCGTAGAGATCGATGTCAACGACGTGGCCTGCATCATCTTCGAACCGGTGCAGGGTGAAGGCGGTTTTCTGGCCATGGAGGCGGATTTTGCTCAGGCGCTGCGAGCGTTCTGCGATGAACATGGCATCGTATTGATCGCCGATGAAATTCAGTCCGGTTTCGGCCGCACCGGGCAGCGCTTTGCGTTCAGCCGGCTGGGCATCGAGCCGGATCTGATCCTGCTGGGCAAAAGCATCGCGGGCGGCATTCCGCTGGGCGCCGTGGTCGGTCGCAAGCATTTGCTCGACAACCTGCCCAAGGGCGGGCTCGGCGGCACCTATTCCGGCAACCCGATTGGCTGCGCTGCGGGCCTGGCCTCGCTGGCACAAATGACTGATGCCAATTTGTCCACCTGGGGTGAACAGCAGGAAAACGCCATTGTCTCGCGCTACAACGCCTGGCAGGCAGGCAAGCTGTCGCCGTACCTGGGCAGGCTGACCGGCGTGGGCTGCATGCGCGGTATCGAACTGATCACAGCGGATGGCGAGCCCGGGAACCGGCAGCTTGCCGACCTATTGGCCTCAGCGAGGGACGCTGGCCTGTTGTTGATGCCCAGCGGCAAGTCGCGGCACATCATCCGCCTGCTGATCCCGCTGACCATCGAGCCCGATGTTCTGCACGAAGGGCTGGATATTTTCGAGCGTTGCCTGGCAGCGCTGGCTTGAACACGTACGGAGAAACCATCCTGATGAGCACTGCACGCTTTGCCGACCCGGACCAGATCCGCGCGGGCTTTTCTCGCGCCATGTCGCAGATGTACCAGCACGAAGTGCCGCTGTACGGCACGCTGATGGGGCTGGTCAGCGAGGTCAATGCGCAGGTCATGAGCCGCGACAGCGAGGTGCTGAGCAGCCTGCGCCAGACCGGCGAGATCCAGCGGCTGGACATGGAACGCCACGGCGCGATCCGCGTCGGTACGGCTGAGGAACTGGCCACCCTCGCCCGCCTGTTTGCGGTGATGGGCATGCAGCCGGTGGGTTATTACGACCTGACCGAAGCCGGTGTGCCGGTTCACTCCACAGCGTTTCGTGCCGTGCATGAACAGGCGTTGCAGGTCAGCCCGTTTCGGGTGTTCACCTCACTGCTGCGCCTGGAACTGATCGAGAGTGACAGCCTGCGCGAGTTTGCCAGTCAGGTGCTGGCCAAGCGCAGAATCTTCACGCCCGGTGCCCTGGCGTTGATCGACAAGCATGAGACAGACGGCGGGTTGAGCGAGCCCGACGCTGCCGAGTTCATTCAGCAGGCGCTGGAAACCTTTCGCTGGCATAACACGGCGACGGTCTCGCTTGACGAGTACCAGAAGCTCAACGTCCAGCATCGCCTGATTGCTGATGTGGTGGCATTTCGAGGTCCGCATATCAATCACCTCACCCCGCGCACGCTGGATATCGATGCGGTGCAAAGCGGCATGCCCGGCAAAGGCATCACGCCCAAGGCCGTGGTTGAAGGGCCACCGCGTCGCCAGTGTCCGATTCTGTTGCGCCAGACCAGCTTCAAGGCGCTTGAAGAACCCATTACGTTCATTGGTCAGGGGGGCAGTCAGTCGGGCAGTCATTCGGCACGCTTCGGCGAGATCGAACAGCGCGGCGCAGCCCTGACGCCCAAAGGGCGCGCGCTGTATGACCGGCTGTTGAACGAAGCTCGCGACGAACTGGGTGAGCTTCCCAACGAAGCCAACGCCGTGCGCTATGCAGAATTGCTGGAAAAGGCATTTCAGGCTTTTCCGGACAATCATCATGAAATGCGTAGACAGGGGCTGGCTTACTTTCGCTATTTCCCGACTGAATCAGGTGCTGCCGAGCGCGCATCCGGCAGCCTGGAGCAGCTTGTGGAAGCAGGTCACGTGCGCTTCGAGCCGCTGGTGTATGAAGACTTTCTGCCAGTCAGTGCGGCGGGCATCTTCCAGTCCAACCTGGGTGACAACGCGCAGGCGCATTACGCGACGAATTCGAACCAGCAGGATTTCGAGCAGGCGTTGGGGCGCAATACGCTCAACGAACTGGAGTTGTATGCAGACACCCAGCGGCGCTCGCTGGAGGAATGCGCCAAGGCGCTTGAGCTGAGCAGTCCCGCTTACTAGTGGGAGCAACCAGAGCTGCATGCCTGCGCAGAGCGCCAGCACGATAGTTAAGATGATCGTTCCTCACTCTGCGTGGGAATGCAGCTCTCGACGCTCTGCGTCGAAAAAAGAGGACGCGGAGCGTCCGGAACGGCATACCGACGCGGAGCGTCGGCACGATAGCCAAACCTTCGCGAGCGTCCGGAACGGCATACCGACGCGGAGCGTCGGCACGATAGCCAAGCCTTCGAGAGCGTCCGGAACGGCATGCGACGCGGAGCGTCGCACGATAGTCACTTTCAAGGGCCATGCAGCCCTTTCTGTGTTCTGTTTAACGCAACGATAAATAAAATTCGCAATATTGGTGTGCAACCTCGCGCTATGCATACTGCGATTGCGTGTGGACAGCAAAGTGCCGTGTTCAAAGGCTCATCCCTTCAAATAACGCACCCTGTAATCCCCTTGCAAAGGCTCGAAGCAGCCTGGGTCTGGATCACATTCAGACTTCATAAAAATACTCGGCCGGATAACGGCCTCCATGACTTCATGGACTTTCCAACGCTGCCCTGGCGCCTCATCGCGCCGACCTGAAAAACAGAATAACGATTGATAAGGCCTGAAAAAGGCCATTCAGCAGGCAAGGGGATCATCATGCAAAACTCACACGCTGCAGTGTCGGGCGACAATCAGGCCGTTTCATCGACGGTGAAGCTGTATCTCTGGGCCGCCGTTATCCTGATCATTGCCGAGATGATCGGTGCCATCAGTATCCCGCTGGGCCCCGGCAAGGTGGTGCTGCTACCGATGGTGTGGGCGCTGCTGTTGGGTGCGATGGTCGGGATCGCCAGTCGCCGCCTGCCAGGCAGCATCGGTATCGATCACGGCATCCAGCTGCGCTCGGCCTCGATCCTGCAACCCGCCCTGCTGATTTTCATCGCCAAACTCGGTCTCGTCGTCGGCGGCTCGCTGCCGGTGGTGTTCGCCTCGGGATGGGCGCTGGTGTTTCAGGAGTTTGGCCACTTTGTCGGCACCGTGGTGCTCGGCCTGCCGGTCGCGCTGCTGCTGGGCATCAAGCGTGAGGCAATCGGCGCGACGTTCTCGGTTGGCCGCGAGCCCAGCCTGGCAATCATCGGCGAGCGCTATGGCATGGACTCCCCGGAAGGCCGCGGCGTACTGGCCGAGTACCTGACCGGCACCCTGTTCGGTGCGCTGTTCATTGCCATCGTTGCAGGCTTTATCGCCAGCCTGGGGATCTTCCATCCCAATTCGCTGGCGATGGGCTCGGGCATCGGCTCGGGCAGCATGATGGCTGCTGCAGCCGGAGCGATTGCCGCGCAGCAGACGCCGGAAGTCGCCAAGGAGGTCATGACGCTGGCGGCGGCATCAAACCTGATCACCACCACCATCGGTACTTATTTCACCCTGTTTATCTCCCTGCCACTGGCAGTGTGGGGCTATCGGGTGCTGGAGCCGCTGATCGGCCGCACCACCAGGGCGTCCATGACTGATGAAGGCCTGCGCCACAGCGATGTGTCGCTGGAGGTTCCGGAACTGGGCTGGGCGGGCAAGATCAGTGCGTGGCTGGCCGCCGGTGCACTGGCGCTGATTGCCAATTATGTCGGCTACAAGACGCTGTCGGCAGATGCATTCACCGGCATGGGCATCATGATTTTCTGTGCATTCGTCGGCGAAGCGCTGTGCAACCTGATCCGTCGCAAGATCCCGGCGGTGTGCATGGTGTCGCTGGTGGCGATGTTCCTGACTTCACCGGCCTGCCCCTGGGCAGCCGAGATTGCCCGGATGACCAGTTCGATCAACATGCTGGCGGTCATTACCCCGATGCTGACCTTTGCCGGCCTGTCGATTGCCAAGGACCTGCCAGCCTTCCGCCGTCTGGGCTGGAGAATTGTGCTGGTATCGTTCCTGGCCAACTTCGGTACCTTCATCGGCGCCGTGCTGATTGCCGAGATGTTTCATTGATTCCGGAGCGGACTAGATCACCGCTTCGTTCACCAGCCAGTCATGCACGGCGCGGCGTGCCGGAGTAGAGAGCGCACCCTCACGATAGGCCAAGACGTATTTCTTCCTGGCCTTGATCGGATGCCCGAACGGCACGATCAGCAAGCCTTGTTCCAGTTCGTCGGTAATCAGCGCCTTGCGGGCAATGGCCACGCCCATGCCCATGCGCGCGGCGTCGATGGTCAGGTGGTTGCGGTTGAAGGTGTGACCACGGCGCACGTCGATGCCGTCAGCGCCGATGGCGGTCAGATAAAACTCCCACTCAGCGTATTCGTAGCTGCCGCGCCAGGCAGTGATGTCATGCAGCAACGGAAAGTGCACCAACTGGCTGGGTGTATCGAGTGGCGGCTTGCCCACCAGCAGGCTTGGCGAACAGACCGCAAACAGCTCTTCTTCCAGCAACGGCGTGGTCGACAGCCCCGGATAGCTGCCGTCGTTCAGGTCGATGGCCAGATCGAAATCGTCATCGCGCAACGACCCGCTACTGTCTTCGGCGATGATCCGCAACTGGATGTCCGGAAACGCTTCCTGCAAGCGTGGCAGGCGCGGCATCAGCCATTTGCTGAGGAATGAGGGGATGCAGCGCAACTTGAACACCCCGCCGATGCGCCCGGAATACAGCAGACGCAGCTCTTCACTGATACGGCTCTGCACCTCGTTGGCGACCACCGCCAGACGCTGACCTTCGGCGGTCAGCTCCAGCCCGCGCCCGATCCGGTGAAACAGCGCGAAGCCCAAGCGCTCTTCAAGCTGGCGCATCTGCTGGCTGATCGCGCCGGGGGTGACGTGCAGCTCTTCGGCACACCGGGTGAAGGAGAGATGTCGGGCTGCGCAGGCGAACACCTGTAACCAGGCGTGCATCTGTGCGTTGAAGATTCTGCTCATTGAAGAGTTCCGCTAAAGCGTTGCATAGCAACAATCGTTTGTCGTTTCGACAGCCGAAGCCAAAGATGAGTAACAGAAAAAGGGGAATACCAAATTCCCGTGCATCATCTCACCTGAAGGACCTTCGTGATGGCTATCAGCGTCTTCGACATGTTCAAAATCGGCATCGGGCCGTCCAGTTCTCACACCGTCGGGCCAATGCGCGCCGGGGCACTGTTCGTGACCGAGCTGCGTAACCAGAACCGGTTGCACAGCGTAGAACGGATCGAGGTGCGATTGTACGGCTCTCTGTCGGCCACCGGCATCGGACACGGCAGCGATCGCGCAACAGTCATGGGCTTGATGGGCGAATGGCCGGACCAGATCGACCCCAGCCAGGTCAACCAGCGCATCGACGCGCTGCGTGCCGATAACCAGCTGATGCTGGCGGGCGAGCAGGCCATCACCTTCGTCTGGGAGCGGGACATGTGCCTGCTCAATGAAAACCTGCCGTACCATCCCAACGGCATGACCCTGTGCGCCTACGGCAAGACCGGTGAAGTTTACGAGCAGACCTACTATTCGGTGGGTGGCGGCTTTGTGATCGACGCCGAACAGGCCGCCAGCGGCGTGCTGGACAACGACACCACCGTCCTGCCCTACGACTTTTTCAGTGGTGCGCAGTTGCTGAAGCTGTGCAAGACCCACGGCATGAGCATTTCCGAACTGATGATGGCCAACGAGAAGGTCTGGCGCAGCGAGGAAGAAATTCGCGAGAAAATCATGGTCATCTGGGCCGCGATGCGCGCCTGCGTCGACAAGGGCCTGCTTGAAACCGGCATCCTGCCCGGCGGATTGAACGTGCGCCGTCGCGCCTATCGCCTGCATCAGAGCCTGCAGAACCTCGATAACCCGAACGTGATCGGCTCGACCCTGAGCGCCATGGAATGGGTCAACCTGTTCGCCCTGGCGGTCAACGAAGAAAACGCCGCGGGCGGGCGCATGGTGACTGCACCCACCAACGGCGCGGCCGGTATCGTGCCTGCGGTGCTGCATTACTTCATGAAGTTCAAGCCCACGGCCAATGATGATGACGTGGTGCGTTTCTTCCTCAGCGCCGCTGCGGTCGGCATTCTGTGCAAGAAGAACGCGTCCATTTCCGGTGCCGAAGTGGGTTGTCAGGGCGAAGTAGGATCGGCCTGCGCAATGGCCGCCGCTGGCCTGGCGGAAATTCTCGGTGCCACGCCTGAACAGGTGGAAAACGCCGCAGAGATTGGTCTGGAACACAACCTGGGACTGACCTGCGACCCGGTCGGCGGGCTGGTGCAGATCCCTTGCATCGAGCGCAACGCGATTGCTGCCGTGAAAGCAATCAACGCTGCACAAATGGCCCTGCGCGGCGACGGCGAGCACTTCATCTCGCTGGACCACGCCATCCGCACCATGCGCGATACCGGCGCGGATATGCACGACAAATACAAGGAAACTTCACGCGGCGGGCTGGCAGTCAATCTGATCGAGTGCTGATCGGCGCAGGCGTTTACTGATTCAACAGTGTCGAGCCCGAATAGAATATCCCGCCCAGCGCGATCAGCAGCAAGGTTACGCTGGAGGCGACTTCGATCTTGCGCTTGTACTTCAAGGCCAGTTTCTGGCGCATCAGGAAGATATAGGCGAACAGGATCGACAGATCAATGATGATCCACAGCAACGACAACAAGGCGATGCTGCCCTTGAACGATTCGGTGACGTGAATGAACTGCGGGAAAAACGAGACGAAGAAGATGATGTCCTTCGGATTGGAAATCCCGACCAGAAAACCGGTCACCAGCCCGCTGTGCCTGCTACGCGCAGGCAACGGTGCCGGCGCTGCTTCAGGCGGCGTCGGGGCGTAACGCAACGCCTGTTCCAGCGCCTGCATCGACAGATAGGCGATGAAGAAACAGCCCACCAGGCTGATCCAGTTGAGCATGCTCACGCTCACCGACAGCGTTCCCGTCAGAATCAATGCCGCGACCAACACCAACACCAGTGATGCCCAGTTGGTGCCCAACGCCGTCAGCATCGCGCGTTTCGGCCCGCACGCCAGGCTGGTATTGACGATCAGTGCCACCACCGGACCAGGGGTGATGATCAGCATGAAGACGCTGAACATGTAGATCAGCAGCAACGATATATCCATGGGTACTCAACGCTCGTTCAAATGGTCAGTCTTGTCGACTTTGATATGCAGAGGACAACGGGACAGTGAAAGCCCGCCTTCTTCATATAGTTGGTATTGCTTCCATTCCAGGCTGCTACGGTCGCCGAAAAAACCCAGCGTGTCGGGCACCACGCCGTTGTTGTAATCGGCGATTCGCTGGCGAATCTTTTCCCTGACCTTGCGACCACTTTCCGTCTCGGCGCTTGCCACCTCGTCAAAGTTCTCCCGAGGGTTGACCACAAACACAATGTGCCCACCCAGCGAACGGCTTTTCATCGCGCTGTGACGGGGAAAGCTCATGTTGATGAACATCGGCAGTCCGGCGAAGTGATAGGTCCACTCGAACACTTCAGGGTCTGTGCAGGCTTTGGCCGGCCAGGGCGTTCGGTCACCGTCATGTAAATGCTGCAAGGTGGCCCAGGCATAGGCCTGCTCTTCGGCCAAGGTGTTGAAATCGGTTTTCTCGAAAATGACAATCAACGGGTTGAACAGGCGATCTTCAAGTGGCGTGTCATTAACGAACTTTACGTACGCTTCCATGCCGTCACGTAGCGCTTGTTGCTCATTCTCACAGGGGATGAACAGCAGCAGACAGCTTCCGGACTTGTTGGCACGGCGGCCAAACAGACAAGGAAAGCCCTTGTCACTCAGCACCTGCTCGAACTGCCTGTAAGCCTGAACCCGCCAGCCCATTTCCAGGGCGGTGTCACTTTCCAGCAAATGTCTTACAACAGATTGGCGCAACAGCTTTTCGGACTTGGGCAGCATATTCCCTCACGCACGCAGCAGATAAGAACACCGCCTTATTGTTTGATTTTTACGACAGTGGACGAGCCGGCGATTCTGACCGGAGACGCGTGCGCGGAAAAATGGAAAAAGGTGTAACCTACTATGACAAATAATCATGGTTAGTTATCACATGACTGAACGTATACCGCCTCTTTACGCGCTGAGAGCCTTTGAAGTAGCGGCCCGATCATGCTCATTTACGCGTGCTGCGCAGGAGCTCTCTCTTACCCAGAGTGCCATCAGCCGCCATATTCGTACCCTGGAAGAAACCCTTGGCTGTCGATTGTTCGAGCGCAATGGCCCGCGGCTTTCGCTCAGTGACGAGGGCCGGCGGCTGTCCAGCCAGCTCAAGATCGGCTTCCGGATTATCGAGGACGCTTGCCAGCCCTTCCGGGGTCAGGGCGCGAATCTGCGCCTTAAATCCCCGTCCACCCTGACCATGCGCTGGCTGCTGCACGCGCTGGAGTCCTTCAAAAAGCCTGCACCCGCCCTGCCGGTGCAGCTCTCCAGCGTGTGGATGGATTTTGATAGCGTGGATTTCTATTCGGAGCCTTTCGACTGCGCGATTCTGCTGGGCAATGGCAACTTTGGTGCCGAGGTGGAAACCTGCAAGCTGTTCGATGAATGGCTGATTCCGATCTGCTCGGCAGACACGTTAGGCGACCAGCCGTGGGGAACAGAGAGGCTTCAGGCCGCTGAACTTATCCATCCATCCAGCGACCGCCGCGACTGGCGGCGCTGGCTGAGCCGGATGGACCTCTCTGGTCAGGTGACGTTGAGCAAAGGCAAGGTGTTCGACACGCTTGATCAGGGCATTACCGCTGCGGTCAGAGGGCACGGTGTGTCGATTGGCGATCTGTTTCTGGTCGCTGATGACTTGAACGAAGGCCAGGTTTTTCTGCCGTTCAACTCGGCGGTTGGCACCGGGGATGCCTATTACCTGGTCTGGCTGCAGGACAGCTTCAAGCGCCAGCGAGTACTGGAACTGCGCGACCACCTGCTGACCTGCCTGCCGGACATATCCGGTATTGCAGTGGAATTGCTCGCAGCACCTTGACGGAGTCCGCTCCCGGTGGGAGTGAGCTTGCTCACGAAGAGGCCGGTAAACCCCATAAAAAAGGGCGTCTGGACCACTGCCTTCGTGAGCAAGCTCACTCCTACGGCATATGTATGCGAGCCATCAACTCAGCGGCAAACACTGCTCCACCAGCGAGGTCCAGACCGCAACGCCAGGTTCGATGACCTGATCATTGAAGTCGTAGTACGGGTTGTGCAACGCCGCTGACGGTTTGTCGCCATCGACGCCCATCCAGATGTACGCACCCGGGCAGGCATGCAGCATGAAGGCGAAGTCTTCGGAGGCCATCGACGGGTTGCAGCCCCACTGCACGTTGTTCTCCCCCACCGCTGCGACCGCTGCGCGGCGGATCGTAGCAGCGGCATCGACGTGGTTTTCAGTCACCGGATACCCCACGTTGTAGACCAGTTCGCCACGCACCCCGAAGGCCGTCGGCAAACGCTCGACGAACTCGCCGATCAGTTGCTGAACCTTCTCGCGCACCGGCGTTTGCAGACAACGCACCGTGCCGCGCAAAACAGCGGTTTCCGGGATGACGTTGATCGCCTCACCGGCATTGAACTGAGTGATGCTGACCACCGCCGAGTCGAGCGGTGACAGGCGCCGGGAGACAATGGTTTGCAGCCCCAGCACCAGTTCGGCAGCCGCCACGATCGGGTCATTGCCCTTGTCAGGCATGGCCGCATGGCTGCCCTTGCCGGTCAGGGTGATTTCGAAGGTGTCCAGCGACGCCATCATCGGCCCCGGATTGATCACCACCTTGCCAGCAGGCACGCCCGGCCAGTTGTGCAGACCGTAGATCGCTTCCATAGGAAAGCGCTCGAACAGGCCGTCTTCGATCATCCGTTGCGCGCCGCCGAGGTTTTCCTCGGCAGGCTGAAAGACAAAATGCACCGTGCCGGCAAACCGGCGGGTTTCCGACAGGTGCCGGGCGGTGGCCAGCAGAATCGCCGTATGGCCATCGTGTCCGCAGGCGTGCATGCAACCCTTATGGGCCGACTTGTGCACGCTGTCGCCCAGCTCCTGAATCGGCAGGGCGTCCATGTCGGCGCGAATGCCGATAGTCGGGCCGTCGCCATTGCGCAGGGTGCCGACCACGCCAGTACCGCCCAGACCGCGGTGCACCTGAATGCCGAAGCTACTCAGCAGATCAGCCACCTTGTCCGAGGTTTTCAGCTCCTGAAACCCCAGCTCCGGCGCAGCGTGGATCGTGCGGCGCCAGACAGTTGCTTCGTCGATCAGTGTCTTTGAAATAGGCATGTACTTACTCCAGACTCGCGCCGTAGCCAAAACTGGCGGCAGGCTTGGCGGCGGTTTCGACCCAGACGCTTTTCACTTCGCTGTACTCGCGCAGTGCATCCAGACCGGAAGAACGGCCATAACCACTTTCACCATAGCCGCCAAACGGCGAGCTGACGTGGATAGTCTTGTAGCCGTTGACCCAGAAGGTCCCCGCTCGCACTTGCTTTGCAACGCGGTGAGCGCGCCCGACATCGCGGGTCCAGACACCACCGGCCAGACCGAAACGGCTGTCGTTGGCGATACGGATCGCGTCCTCTTCGTCCTTGAATGGAATCGCTACCACCACCGGGCCGAAGATTTCTTCCTGCGCACAATGCAGCTCGTTGGTGCCCGCCAGCACCGTCGGATTGACGTAGTAACCCGGCTTGTTCGGGATAGGATCGGCCTGCTCGCCAACCAGCCTTGCGCCGTCTTTCAATGCACGCTCGACCATGCTCTTCACATGGTTGTACTGCTTGGCATTGTTGATCGGGCCAATCTGGGTGTCCGGGTCGCCGGGGTCGCCGACCTTGAACTGAGTTGCCGCCACCGCTAGCGCTTTGGTGAACTTCTCGAAAATCGATTCCTGCACCAACAGCCGTGAGCCGGAGACACAACTTTGCCCGGCACCGGAGAAAATCGCCGCCTGAGCACCACGCAAAGCCACTTCCAGATCAGCATCGTCGAACACGATGTTGGCTGACTTGCCGCCCAGTTCCAGCACCGCAGGAATGCAACGCTGCGCCGCAGCCACGGCGATATGGCGACCGGTCGCTGGCGAGCCGACGAACACCACCTTGCGAATGTCAGCCTTGGCAATGAACGCCTGGCCGATGGAATGACCGAAACCGGCAATCACGTTGACCAGCCCTTTCGGTACGCCCGCGCGCTCGATCAGCACACCGACCATCAGCGAGCTGAGCGGCGTCAGTTCCGACGGTTTGAGGATGACTGCGTTACCCGCCGCAATCGCCGGGGCGATCTGCCAGCCGCAGGTGAAGATCGGCGCGTTCCACGGGGTGATCTGCAACACCGTGCCCAGCGGTTCGTAGGTCACGTAGTTAAGGTGTGTGGTCGGCACCGGGATGATTTCGCCATGCAGCTTGTCTGCCCAGCCGGCGTAATACTCGAACATCTCGGCAACCTTGAGCACTTCGACGCGGGCATCGCGGATCGGCTTGTTGGCGGTCAGGGATTCGATCTGCGCGAGGTTTTCCAGCTCTTCGCGAATCAGATTGCCCACCTGGTACATCGCGCGACCCCGCGCCTGAGCGGTCAGCGCCCACCATTGCTGCTGCGCAGCCTTGGCGGCCTTGTCGGCGACATCGACCAACGACTCGTCGGCGTCCGGAAAACTCAGCAGCAGGCTGTCGTCATGGGCATTGCGCACTTCAACCGGCGCGCCGTGGCCTTCAATGAACTGGCCGCCGACGTAGCTGGCAATGACACTGCGATCGCCCCAGTAAGGACGCATCAGTTCAAGAATTTTTGCAGTGCTCATCGCTTATTCTCCATGACCGTAAAGTTTGCCATCGGTGCGTTGCACGATGGCGCAGAAGTCTTCGTTGTCCGCCAGGGTTTCACTGCTGGCCTGCCACAATTGCGCGACGACGCGCGACAGCGGCAGGTCCATGTCGAGGCTGTCCGCCAGATCGCTGGCCAGGCCGACGTCCTTGCGCATCAGGCCCATGGTGAAACCCGAGTCATAGGCCTTGTTGAGTACCCAGGTCGGGAACATCACTTGCGTGGCACCGCTGCGTCCAGAACCGGCATTCAGGCCCTGCAGAAGTTTTTCCGGATCGACACCTGCACGCGCGGCCATCGCCACGGCTTCGGCAGTGCTGATCAGGTGGCAGGCGGCGAGCATGTTGTTGGCGATCTTGGCCACATTGCCTGCGCCGCACTGGCCGACGTGCACGCGTGTGCCGCTCATTCCTTCCAAAATCGGCATGGCGCGCGCAAGATCGGCATCTTCAGCGCCGATGACCATCGACATGGTGCCGGTAGCTGCGCCTTTCGGGCCGCCCGAGACAGGTGCATCGATAAAGGCAATGCCGGTTTTGGCCAGTTCGGCGGCGACCTTACGGCTCATTTCCGGTGTTGATGTGGTGGTATCGACCACGATCAAGCCCTTGCGACCGAACTCGCTGATACCGCCCGCACCAAGGCACACCGACTCCACATGCTCGGCCTTGGGCAGCGACAGGATCAGAATATCCACGCCTTGAATCAGTTGTTTGCGGTCGGCAACCGGCTTGACGCCTTTGCTTTCAGCCTGGGCCAACGCAGCCTGCGACAGGTCGAAGCCGCTGACATCAAAGCCCTTGCCCGCCAGCGTGGCAGCCATGCCGCCGCCCATGTTGCCCAATCCGATCACACCTGCTTTCAAAGTCATGTCTGCATCCCGGTCAAAGGTTTTGTACGAATTAGAGGATGACGCTGCGGGCCCCTTCGGCCTGCAATGTGCTGATGATTCGAGTATGGACAGCGCTCTCCCCTCTCAGCAATAATCCAAAAATCGAATTTATGTTGCCTTTAGCGCAACACTGGAAGCCCATGAGCCTCGTTCAAGATCGACGCATCCTGTATTTTTTCGAAGCCGTACGATTGGGCAGCGTCCGGGCTGCTGCCGACTTCCTCAACGTTGCGCCTTCGGCGGTCAGCCGTCAGATCGCGCAACTGGAACAGGAGCTGGGCTCGCCATTGCTCGAGCGTCATCGTCGAGGGGTGAAACCTACCGAAGCAGGCGACAAGGTGCTGGCCTATTACCGCCAGCGGCTGACGCAGCAGGAGGTCTTGCTGGACTCGATCCAGGCGCTGAAGGGCCTGCACAGCGGCTCGGTGACACTGGTGTCCGGAGAAGGTTTTCTTGAAAGCCTCGCCCAGCCGCTGGCCCGGTTTTCCGAGCTGTACCCGCGCATTGAACTGCTCGTGAACGTCTGCGGCAGCAACGAGGTAATTCGCCAGGTGGTGGAGGACGAAGCGCATATCGGCCTGGTCTTCAACCCCGCTGCCGACCCGAAAATCCGCTCTCACGCCCATCAGCGCAAGCCGGTGTGCGTGATCACCGCCCCCGATCATCCGCTGACGCAAGAGCAGGCTCCGATAGAGCTGCGGGCACTGGAACACTACCGTGTTGCGCTGCCTGCGGTGTCTTACGGCATTCGCCAGATCCTTCTGCAAGCCGAACATCAGCTGGGTGTCACAGTGCAACCGACCCTGACCTGCAGCACCTTCGCCATGCTCAAGCATTTCGCCATGCAGGGTGGCGTCACGCTGCTGCCGACCTTCGTTGTAGAGGAAGAGATAAAGGCCGGAAAACTGCGCGCCCTGCCCTTGCAGCATGAGGTGTTCAGCAGCCCGCAGACGCATTTGATCAGCCGTCTGGGTCGCCAGCTCAGCGTCGGTGCCAACCGCCTGATGGGCATGCTGTTGCAGGACATGACGGCGTTTCGCAATTGACCTACCGTTAGTCCCGCATCGACCAATCGCGCTGAACCAACAAAATCCTCATGGTTCATCTTCAGTACGGATCAGAACTTCTGCTGCCATCGAGGATTAATCATGAGAGCTTTGACTTACCACGGCGCGAACAGTGTGAAGGTCGACACAGTGCCGGACCCGGAAATACAAGAAGCCGACGACATCATTCTGAAAGTTACTGCGACCGCAATCTGCGGCTCTGATCTGCACCTGTATCGCGGCAAGATACCCACGGTGGAACACGGCGACATATTCGGCCATGAGTTCATGGGCATTGTCGAAGAGACTGGCCCGGCGGTTACTGCTGTGCAGAAAGGTGATCGCGTAGTGATCCCTTTTGTGATTGCTTGCGGCAGCTGCTTTTTCTGCAACATCGACCTGTTCGCAGCCTGTGAAACCACCAACACCGGGCGTGGCGCGATCATCAACAAAAAGTCCATTCCGCCAGGGGCAGCACTGTTCGGCTTCAGTCATCTGTATGGCGGTATTCCCGGCGGCCAGGCTGAGTACGTGCGTGTGCCAAAGGCCAATGTCGGCCCGTTCAAAGTGCCGGGCACACTGGCTGACGAGAAGGTTCTGTTCCTTTCCGACATCTTGCCCACTGCCTGGCAGGCGGTAACCAATGCGGGGATCGGCCAGGGCTCAAGCGTCGCCATCTATGGCGCTGGCCCGGTGGGCCTGATGAGCGCCGCATGCGCAAGAATGCTCGGTGCCGAGAAGATATTCATGGTCGATCACCACCCGTATCGCCTGGCCTACGCGCAAAAAACCTATGGTGTGATCCCGATCAATTTCGATGACGACGATGACCCGGCCGACACCATCATCCGTCAGACAACTGGCATGCGCGGCGTGGACGGTGTGGTGGATGCAGTCGGTTTCGAAGCCAAGGGCAGCACCACCGAAACCATTCTGGCCACGCTGAAACTGGAAGGCAGCAGTGGCAAGGCATTGCGTCAGTGCATCGCAGCGGTAAGGCGTGGCGGCGTGGTGAGCGTACCGGGCGTTTACGCAGGGTTTATCCACGGCTTCATGTTCGGCGATGCGTTCGACAAGGGCCTGACGTTCAAGATGGGCCAGACCCATGTCCATCGCTTCATGCCTGAACTGCTTGAGCACATCGAAGCCGGACGACTTGAACCCGAAGCCATCATCACCCACCGCATGTCGCTGGAAGATGCCGCGAAGGGTTACAAGCTGTTCGACAAGAAGGAAGAGGATTGCCGCAAGGTGATTCTGACTCCGGGTAATAACACCATTGTGGTGCCAGACGCCACGACAGAAGCGCTGGTTGCGGGTGGCGTGCCGGCCATGTAAGGCGCACCCTTGGTGCTCAAGATCGGACGCAGAGCGTCCAGAAGTGCGCTATCACGTGGAGCGTGGGAGCGATCGCCACACGCTCCGTCGATAGAGAATGCGGAGCGTCCAGAAGACAGTGGTCGTTGAGACTATCGTTCTCTACGCTCCAGCGTGGGAATGCCGTTCTGGACGCTCTGCGTCCGATCTTTGTGCCGCGGAGCATCACCCAAAGCGTGTGTCAGTGCATTTGCGGACGCACATTTTATCGGCTCAGGTAGGCAAATCGTCCTTTAAACGGTTTGCCGATGGGGTCGGCGAGATCGCCGTGCTTGCTGGTGCTCAGCCCAAGGTCTACAAGAGACTCCGCCAATTTCACCGCCGCCGCTACGCCGTCGATCACCGGCAGACCAATCGCTTCACTCAATTGCCTGCCCAGATCCGCCATACCGCCGCAGCCCAGCACAATGGCACCGGCCCCCTCTTCATCGCGTGCCCGGCGAGCCTGTTCGGCCATGCACTCGATCAGTTCAGGCCCGCTCTCTTCCAGCGCCAGCACCGGCAGATCGATACAACGTACCGAGGTGCACAGCTCGCTAAAGCCATAACGCTGCAACAGGTGCTCGGCGATGATCCGTGTTCGGGTCAGCGTGGTGACCACTGCGAATCGGGTGGAAATCAGGCTGGCCATGTGAAAGGCCGCTTCGGCAATGCCGATCACAGGTGCGCTGGCGTATTCGCGGGCTGCCAGCAGGCCGGGATCGCCGAAGCAGGCGATGATGTGCGCATCGACCTGTTGCTCACGGCCTTTGCGTATTTCTTCCAGCACGCCCAGGGTCGCTATCGCTTCGTCAAAATGACCTTCGATAGACACCGGGCCATCATCGGGGCTGCACGCAAGAATCTGCGTACCGGGGCGCGCAATGGCTTGCGCCGCGAGGCCAATCTTGTGGGTCATGGCTTCGCTGGTGTTGGGGTTGATTACTTGAATACGCACCGGAACTCCTTCAGCGCCGTTTGAAAATGCTATGAAAATCCACTGTCTCGCTCACCGGTGCATCTACCTTCAGGCTGGCGCGGATAAGGCGCAGATGCTCAGCCATCCACACGCGGGCCTGCTCACCCTGCCCGGCTTCGAGCAAGGTCAGCAAGTCAACGTGCTGACCACAATCACAGCCAACGCTGCGCCGCGAACCGTACACCGCCACGATCAGCGATGAACGCGTAGTGAGCTGTGCGACTTGCTCAGTCAATACCTGATTGCCCGCCAGCGCGCTCAACTGCACATGAAAGCGCGCCGACAGCTGAATAGCTTCGCTGTGACGCCCGGCGTGTTGCGCCTCATGTTCCTGGTCACAGAGCGTACGCAGTGATTCCAGACGCTGGCCGCCTACCCGTGCGGCGATATCGGCCATCAGCGCGGGTTCGATCAACTGTCTGGCACCCAGTACATCCTGCGCCTCCTGCGCCGACGGTTGCGCGACCTCTGCGCCGCGCTTGGGACGCAAGGTCACCAGCCGTTCCAGGGCCAGACGCTGCAAGACCTTGCGAATGCCGGTCCGGCTGATCTCGAACACTTCAGCCAATGCGTCCTCGGGCAAACGCGTGCCTGGCGCAAGCCGATGCTCGACAATTGCTTCCAGCACGTGCTGGTAAATTTGCTCGTCACGGCCTTTTTCATCGGCAGCGGGCGTCAGGAACAAGGGAGCGCTGGCAGGTCGGGTCATGGTTTCGTATCACTATTTTGGTACAGATCGTATACAGGAATAGTGCCCGATGTATCACTTGATGAATAGCGCTATCTAAGCCGCCAAGCAACGCCTATGGGCTGGGCAGCCTGCAAAATCGCACCGAAAATGGGCCATTGCGCTCCGTTAGTGTGCGCTTTAAACGCTATGACGGACGTGCCCACTGTGCTGACTTTTCTGGGCTGGAACGCCAGCTGGCATAGCGCGCATTGACTTTTTGCCTATGAAAAAACGTATGGCACATCTTTTGCGTACACGATCGTATACAAAAATATCATCGATCGTACCCCGATCCCGCCACGATCCATCGAGGGAGTAACGCTATGACAGACCAACGCCCGGCCGGATACAGCCCGCGCCTGCACAACCATGATCTGGGGCCGGTGCCGCAGAAGTGGACCTGGTACAACATTCTGGCGTTCTGGATGAGCGACGTGCACAGCGTCGGCGGCTACGTTTTCGCGGCCAGTCTGTTCGCTCTGGGCCTGGCCAGTTGGCAAGTGCTGATCGCGCTGCTGGTGGGGATATGCATCATTCAAGTGATTGCCAATCTGGTCGCCAAACCCAGCCAGCAAGCCGCCGTGCCCTACCCGGTCATCTGCCGCCTGGCCTTCGGCGTTTTCGGTGCCAACATTCCTGCAATCATCCGCGGGCTGATTGCAGTGGCGTGGTATGGCATTCAAACCTATCTGGCGTCCAGCGCACTGGTGATCGTGGTTCTGCGCTTCTTCCCGGAACTGGCTGCGTATCAGAACGTGACCTTTCTCGGGCTGTCGTGGCTTGGCTGGTTCGGCTTTCTGGCGTTGTGGGTGGTTCAGGCTGCTGTGTTCTGGACCGGCATGGAGTCGATCAGACGTTTCATCGACTGGGCCGGTCCTGCCGTTTATGCGGTGATGTTCGCGCTGGCAGGCTGGATTGTCTGGCGCGCCGGCTGGGATAACATCAGTTTCACCCTGGCTGAAAAAGAGTTATCCGGCTGGGCGGCGTTCGGGCAAGTGGTCATGGCCATCGCGCTGGTGGTCTCATACTTCTCCGGCCCGACCCTGAACTTCGGTGATTTCAGCCGCTATTGCCGCAGCATGGCTGACGTGCGCCGCGGCAATTTCTGGGGTTTGCCAGTGAATTTTCTGGCGTTCTCACTGGTGACGGTGGTGATTGTGTCGGGCACGCTGCCGATTTTCGGTGAAATGATCCACGACCCTATTGCCACCGTAGCGCGTATCGATAACACCACCGCCGTGCTGCTCGGCGCATTTACTTTCGTGACCGCCACTGTCGGCATCAACATCGTCGCCAACTTCGTTTCCCCGGCCTTCGACTTTGCCAACGTCGCCCCCAGCCGCATCAGCTGGCGTGCAGGCGGCATGATTGCTGCCGTGGCGTCGATCTTCATCACACCCTGGAACCTGTTCAACAACCCTGAAGTGATTCATTACACCCTGGACGTGCTTGCGGCCTGCATCGGTCCACTGTTCGGCATCCTGCTGGTGGATTACTACCTGATAAAGAAGCAGCAGATTGATGTCGACGCCCTGTTCAATGACACGCCAAGCGGTCGCTACTGGTACACCAATGGCGTGAACTGGATCGCGGTCAAAGCGCTAGTGCTGACGGCGCTGGTCGGTCTGTGCTTTACCTTTATCGAGTGGTTCAAGCCCATTGCCAACTTTGCCTGGTTCACCGGTTGCATCCTGGGTGGCGCACTGTTTTATGCGATGACCCGCTGGTCTCCGGCGCAGGCTGCCAACCTGCCTGCGCCTGTCGGCCAGAACTGAGAACTGCCGAGGCGCTGGGCACCTGACCGGGACCAGCGCCTGCACGTTGCACAAAGACCCCTCCCCTCGTGATATCAGTGCTTTCAGCTGGCTCGGCAAGCCCGGCATGGGCTGAAAGCACGGCCCCGCGCGTGCCCCATAGAAAACAGTACACCTATCAAATGATATTAATTTAATATCACTTCCAGACCAAAACCATAGAATGATCAGGTGTCACTGATCGCCTGTAAGGCCTGAGGCACAAAATAGAATAAAATTTGTACAACTTTCAGGCTGCTGCGCTGCCCTATGACTGAGTCTTTGTGAACCAGGCGTTCAAGTGGGTCGATAGTAATGAGCAATGATGTTTCCGGCGGCATGCCATTCGCCCCCCAGCCACTCCGTCCATCGGCGCAGGAAGCCGCCGAGCGGCTGCAACTCGCCCTGGATTCAGGCGCAGTGGTGGGCACCTGGGTGTGGGACGTCGTTGCTGATCGACTGACGGGCGATGAGCGGTTTGCCAGGACATTCGGCCTGTGCCCCAAGCTGTGTGCCAAAGGGCTGCCGCTTGAGCTGGTGACCGCGTCCATTCACCCCGACGACTCGCTCAGGGTCGACAAGGCTATCGAAGAGGCACTGCTCGGCGGCGATACCTACCGATGCGAATACCGGGTTCGACACCAGGACGGCATTTATCGCTGGGTTGAAGCCAGCGGAAAAATTGAACGCGACAGTCACGGCAAGCCTGTTCGCAGTCCAGGCGTAGTGCTTGATATCGACAGCAGGCGTGGCGCTGAAGCCGAGCGCGACCGGCTGAACGAGTTGCTCAAGATATTCACGGCAGCCGTGCCAGGCGTTGTCTACGCCAAGGACCTGGAAGGCCGAATGCTGGTTGCCAACCGAGGCACCGCTGAATTGATCGGCAAGCCGCCAGACTTCTTCATCGGCAAGACCGACATGGATTTTCTGGATGACAAGGAGCAGGCGCGGATCCTGATGGAAACCGACCGCCGGATCATGCAGAACAACGCCGCCGAACAGATCGAAGAACGGGTCAATCTGGCTGATGGCTCAGCAGCGGTATGGCTGTCCACTAAAGCCCCCCTGCTCAATGGCAGCGGCGAAGTCATCGGCCTGATCGGCTCCTCCATTGATGTAACGGCAAGAAAAACAGCCGAAGAAGCCGTCAAGGAGCTCAACCAGACGCTGGAACAACGCATCGAACAAGCCGTTTTCGAACGTGAGCAGATTGAGGATGCCCTGCGCCACTCACAGAAGATGGAGGCCGTCGGGCAACTGACAGGCGGCATCGCACATGACTTCAACAACCTGCTGGCTGGCATTTCCGGCAGTCTCGAGCTGATCACCAAACGACTGGCCCAAGGCCGTGTCGGCGATGTAGACCGGTATGTGTCGGTCGCTCAGGGCGCGGTACGGCGTGCGGCTTCGCTGACTCACCGACTGCTGGCGTTTTCACGACGCCAGAACCTGTCCCCGAGAGTCACCAACGTCAACGTGTTGATTCAGGACATGGAAGAGCTTATTGCACGCACGGTCGGCCCGGAAATAGATATAAAAGTCGTTGCCCACGATGACTTGTGGCCTGCGCTGATCGATCATGCCCAGCTGGAAAGTTCGTTATTGAACCTGTGCCTGAACGCCCGTGACGCAATGCCCAATGGCGGGCGCATCATCATCGAAACAGCCAATGCGTCCATTGAAGAATGCACCGACCCGGACCATGGCATTCCTGCCGGCGAGCACCTGAGCATCCGCGTCACAGACACTGGCATGGGTATGAGCCCGGACACCGTCGCCAAGGCGTTTGAACCGTTCTTCACCACCAAACCCATTGGCGCCGGGACCGGCCTGGGCCTGTCGATGGTCTACGGTTTTGTGCGCCAGTCCGGCGGTCAGATCCGGGTCGAGTCGGTTGAGGGCCAGGGCACCAGCGTGGTCATGCACCTGCCACGCCATATTGCTGAAAACGCTCCACGCGCTGCCGAGCCCGAAATAACCGAAGAGCCAGCGCACCACACCGGCGAGACCGTTCTGATCGTTGATGACGAGCCCTCGGTCAGAATGCTTGTCGCCGAAGTGATCACCGGTCTGGGCTACAACTGCCTGGAAGCAGCCGACGCCCAGTCAGGCTTGCAGATCCTGCAGTCAGATACCCGCATCGACCTGCTCATCAGTGACATCGGTTTGCCGGGCGGCATGAATGGCCGGGAAATGGCCGACGCTGCGGGTGACTGCCGGCCGGGTCTGCCGACACTGTTCATCACCGGCTACGCCAAGACTTCAGTGCTGGACGACTGCCACCTGCGGCCATGCACACAAGTGCTGACCAAGCCGTTCGGGCTGGATGCGCTCGCCGGGCGAGTGACGGGCCTGATTGGCGCGGATGCAGCCGCTCGCGGCTATTGATAGCGTGCACCCTACGACACCCGATGGCCGGTATTTTGTGGTCAAGGGACAACTCTGGCGATGTTCCAATCCGTCCCTGAGCGAAGAGGTTCGTCAGCGACGCGTGGATGAGTTGATGGCTGCCCGGCGCAAGGTCAAGGCAGCCAAGTCGTGCACGGATACAGATGCACTGAAAGCCGCCCGGGCCGGGGTTCACCAGGCCAAGGTTGCGCTTGGCGAGCGCGGCGACGTCTGGTGGACTGACGGGGCCAGGGATTTCAATCGGTGCAAGGTGGAAAACACACCCTATGCGCAGTGGTATCTCGATTTGAATGACCCAGCAGCCCTCAAGCTGTGACCGCATGGACAGTCCGTTGTCTGGTCATTTAAGTGCCCTGGGGCAACCCACGCTTATCGCGGCCCTGAACCGTCTGTCAAAGCGCAACAGCACCTCAACAGACTAACCTGCTGGCCCTTAAGGCAGCTGCTGTTCAATCACCCCCAGCCACCCCATGCCGGGATAAGTCTCAAAGCCCGGGGTCATTGAATAGCCTTGAATGCTGTTGTTGGGCAGTGTGCTGTAGCCGGTGGCCTGCCCCGCTCTGGTCTGCAAATCGATACTGTGGCCCAACGGGCTTTGGGGGTCGGAACTGGCAATTATCCTGTGGCTGGCATCGACCATCATCACTCGGGTACGGGTGCGCTCCTCATCACTCAGACGCACGCCATTGATCACCGAGTCCGACTGATTCTTCCAGTCAAAGAAAATCCCGATGACGCCGATCACAGGCGAGTGTTTGCCAGCGTTACTGCGCACGGCTGCGCTGAACGCACAGGTTTGTGAGCCGTTGAGCAAGGGCTCTACAGCGACTTCACCGGCAAAGTATTGATCGCCCGATGAGTGCCGCACCGCCTGCTTGAACCAGGTCGCATCATTTACATTCGCGCCGATAACCTTGCCGAAGGTATCGGGCCGACCGGACGCAATCACGCAGCCTGTTGTATCGGCAACCCAGATGTCCAGGTACACCGTATAACTGTCCAGAATGACGCCGAGGCGCTCACTGGAGTGAGCGCGATTCTGCGCAGTTGGGGTCATCAGTACATCAACCAGCGATGCATCGGTCGCCCACCAGCGAACATCGCACGTGCGCTCGTACAAATTGCGATCAATGATTTCGATCAGGTTCAGCGCGAGGTCTGCCAGCCGCTGACCTCGTACATCAAAACACATGCCCTTACCAAGTTCGGTCAGTTCATTGACCGACGCTTGCAGGTCTTGAGTCAGACCGCTGGCAATTTTTGATATCTGCTCGGAGATATTCTTCACCTCCTCGGCCACCACTGCAAAACCCCGACCGGCTTTCCCTGCATGCGCCGCTTCGATCAGCGCGTTTATTGCCAGCAATCGAGTCTGGCGGGTAATCAGTTGTATGTCGCTGACGCCACGAGTCGCCAGCGATTCCACTTCACGGGACAGGGTCACAATTCGTTCGGGTTCGATCATTTTCTTTCTGCTTCAATGAGTTACCGTAGGCGGCAGCCATCGCACGATCGTCGTGCAAAAACAGAGGGAAAGAAGTTGTCACTCTCAAGGGCGCGGAAGTCTGGGCTTCCTGTTTTTATCGACTGATGTCGCAATGCCCTCAACCCCGCTAATGTAGTTTTGAAGGTCGACAATCTGCAAGCATTGCGCACGGAACGTTTGCACTACAGATTTCAGGAGCATGTGTGCGGGGGGCTTCGGGCTGAGTGCAGGCGCTCAGCTGTTGACGCTTTCTAGCTGAAACCTCGTTGCTTGCAATGCAGCCTCGCCCACGTCGGTAAGACCGAAAATAATATGCTGCACATAGGGAAACGAAGCGTCGCAGGGCAATACGGCACCTGAAATCAAAAGGCCTTCTTTCACGAGATGATCAATCATCTCCATGAACTCCCCTATTGCCGGAACCGCTGGCTGGAGACGAATCAAATTCAGGTAAAGCTGACCAGACGTCATCTTTCCAGGGCGGAAAAAATGGGCGTTGTTAACGATTTCCAGCACGGCCAACTCATCGGAAAAATGATGATTACTCACAGTGACCTCCCGCTTGCGCAACCATGGCCCGCCTCTCCAGCCAGGTCAGGGTTCAATCGGCGTTGGCAAGTGACTACCCGGCTTCAGAAACTCCATCACTTCAGCAGTAACGGAGGGATGATCAATCAGTCGGTTATGACCCAGCCCTTCCGTGGTGAAGAGACGCGCTCCGGGCCATAGTTTTGCGAACCGGGCACCGTTTTCCCAAGGGACTTCACGATCGTGGCGGTCGTGAACAATAAGCGCCGGGCGGTCGAGCAGATGTAGTCGCAGAGAAGCATCGTAGTCCGCGAAACGCTCGCCCGTCAGAGCATGTATGTCTGCCTCAAAGGGAACGAATACCTTGTGTGCAACACCGACGCTATCAAACTGTTGAAATACGCTCTGGGCTGGCACTAGATACGGTGCAATCAACACAAAGCGCTCGGGACGCCATTGCTCATCCTGAGCAAATACGGTTGACGAGGCCCCCATCGAATGGCCAATCACGGCCGCTGGTTTTCCAAAATGGCGGCCAACGTGCCGAAGCACTTTCACGAACTGCGTCATGTGGCTGATATCGCCAGCGCTTAATCCATGGGCAGGCTGATCAAAACCAACCACCGCATAGCCCATCGATCGTAACAATGGCACCCAGCCGACAAAACGCATCGCGTAGCTCGACCATCCATGGGAGAACAACACATAAGGTTGACTGGAAGGATCTCCCCACACGTAGGTGCAGATCTTGATCCCGTTCAGTTCCAGAGTGCCCGTTTGCACATCCGCCGATGCGCTGAGCGTAGCGGCAGCCTTGGCACGTCCGGCGGCCTGGGGTGTCACGAAACGTCGGGCAAGGTATCTTCCGGTGGGGCCCGGTAGAATACGGCTGGCAAGCATGAAGGTGCCACGCAGCGTCAATAATCGAAGCCTGTTGGTAAGTTTGCTCATCGGTATTCTCCGCGCCAACCATAAGACCTTGCGCAATTAGAGCAGCCTATCTTGTCAGTGACAAGATAGGCTGTACGATGGATGTATAACTTTTATTTCATGACAGGGAGCTTCGTATGCCGACCTCAGATAACCCGCGTACTTACCACCATGGCAACTTGCCGACCGTCTTGCGGCAGGCGGCATGGGACATCGTGGGGGAAGCAGGCATGCGAGGACTCTCACTGCGTGAATGCGCAAGACGGGCGAACGTTTCACACGCCGCACCTGCGCACCATTTCGGCTCTCTGGAAAACCTGATGGCAGAGGTGGTGGCCGATGGTTATGAACGGATGGTCGACGCTATTCATGCCGCACAGCGTGACCTTGACGACTGTGTACTGGGCTGCGGGATAGGCTATGTCAATTTCGCTAAGAACTACCCACAGCACTTCCGGTTGATGTTCGGAATGGGCGGGGTCAACCGCACATTACCCAGGTTGCTCACTTCGGGCGAAGCCACGCTGCAACTGCTTCGTCAGTCGATACGTACGGCGTGGGTCGCAAAAAATGGTGCCGAACCAGACCCGACAGTGCTTGAGCAACGCACCTTCCTCGCCTGGAGCACTGCGCATGGGTATGCCTCGTTGGCGATCGACAGAAAGCCGGATGAACTCTCTGTGGTCTCGGCCGAATCGATACTCAAACCGATGGCGTCTTTTTTGCTTACACCATAGCGCTCCGCGCTCCGCAAATGCGGCCGGGCCTCCACGTCCACTTAGCCCTCTGAAACGCCCTCTGCGCCGCATCTCCAGAACGGCGAAAGCAACCGCGCGCACGATTCTCCTTCCTCCTCGCCTCTGAATACAGGGTGCGCACGACCTCGCCGCATTTTGATGTCGATCAACATCAATACGTTGACATTTTAGATTTAGATCGTAATCATAACGCCAAGGATCAATTGGCAGGGCCCTTCAGCGTCAGCGTCGAAGGCCCTGCCGGGTGACCGACAATCGCAGGCGCAAACGCTTGGCTGCCCTCATTGCATTACTTGTCAGGACATCACCAATGACTACTCTCCCCACTGTTCTCATCACTGGCGCTTCCAGCGGTATCGGTGCCATTTATGCCGAGCGATTTGCCCGTCGCGGCCACAACCTGGTGCTTGTCGCACGTGACAAGCCACGCCTCGATGCTTTGGCAGCAAGGCTGGGTGAAGAAAACAACGTAGCTGTCGAAGTGCTTCAGGCCGACCTGACCAACTCTGCCGACCTCACAGCGCTTGAAACTCGCCTGCGCGACGATGCCAGCATCGGCGTCCTCATCAATAACGCAGGTATAGCTCAGTCCGGCGGGTTCATTGAGCAGAGCGCTGAGGCCATTGAAAAACTCGTCGCCCTGAACATTGTTGCACTGACACGACTCGCTGCCGCAGTAGCCCCCCGCTTCGCACAGTCCGGTACCGGTTCAATCGTCAACCTCGGGTCGGTGGTGGGCTTGGCGCCAGAGTTCGGCATGACCGTTTACGGTGCTACCAAGGCCTATGTGCTGTTCCTGTCTCAAGGCTTGAACCTGGAACTGGCAGCCAAGGGTGTGTACGTCCAGGCGGTCCTGCCTGCTGCTACCCGCACCGAAATCTGGGAGCGCGCCGGTATCGACCTCAACACCCTCCCCGAGGTGATGGACGTCGAAGAACTGGTCGATGCAGCGCTGGTGGGCTTCGACCGTCGCGAACTGGTGACCATTCCGCCACTGCACATTGCGGGTCGTTGGGACGCGCTTGATGGCGCGCGGCAAGGGCTGCTGTCGGACATTCGACAAGCGAACGCCGCAGAGCGCTATCTGACCAAAGCCTGAAACCAGGGTATCCATCATGCCTAGCTCAAATCTGCAGACTCATTCGACGCAGTCGTTTGTCCAGGCGCCCAATAAAATCGCAACAGTCGCAGGCATTGCCTTCGCCTATCGCGAGTCAGGTTTGCGTGGTGGCGTGCCGCTCTTGTTGCTCAACTATTGGGGCGCGGTACTGGACGATTTCGACCCGCGCATTGTTGACGGTCTTGCCACCCGACATCACGTTATCGCCATCGACTATCGCGGGGCTGGTTTATCCACCGGCACCGCGCCGCTGACGATAGGCGAGATGGCTCGGGACACCCTCGAGCTGGTGCGGGCAATGGGCCACAGGCAAGTGGATCTGATTGGCTTTTCAATGGGCGGTTTCGTGGCTCAGGACCTGGCATTGAAGGCACCCGATCTGGTACGCAAGGTTATTCTGGCAGGCACTGGGCCGGCAGGCGGAGACGGTATCGAGCGCATAGGTGCGCTGGCCTGGCCGCTTATTCTCAAAGGCTTGCTGACGCTGCGAGACCCCAAGGTCTATATGTTTTTCACCTCCACACTCAATGGCCGACGCGCCGCCAGAGGCTATTTGAGCAGGGTGAAGGAACGCACCGTCGACCGCGACAAGCCGCCGACGCCTCGCTTGCTGCTTCGCCAACTCAAAGCAATCAAAGCCTGGGGAAAACAGCAAGAGCAGGATCTTGCACGCCTGCGGGTGCCTGTAATTATCGTCGTCGGGGACAGCGACGTCATGGTCGCAAGCGAGTTGAGTCGCGATATGAGCCAACGTCTCCCGCAGGCGCAACTGGTGGTTTATCAAGACGCAGGCCACGGTTGCGCCTTTCAGTACCACGCCGACTTCGTCTCAACGGCTCTGGAGTTCCTTGCATAAAGCGTTCGAACTTCAACTGCACATCGTTTTTTAAAAACAACCCATCACTGTCAGACGACCCTGGAAATCTAGCGTCATGAAAGCACTTACCTTCGAAAACTATGGCAAGTCGCCTGAAATTGCGATAACGCATGTGCCTCTGCCAACCATCAAGCCTGATGAACTGTTGGTGGAAGTTCACGCGGCCGGGTTGAACCCGATCGACAACATGATTACCACAGGCACGTTCAAGGCCGTCCTCAAACACGAACTACCCGCCATTATGGGCAGTGATCTTTCCGGCGTGGTCATAGCAGTAGGCAAAGCTGTCACCCGCTTCAAGGCGGGTGACGCCATTTTCGCCAGTATCTTTGACCTCGGCAAAGGTAGCATCGCCGAATTTGCAGCCGTTCCTGAGCGCGCTGCTGCACTTAAACCGACGAATCTGGATTTCGTACAAGCGGCCTCTATTCCAATGGTCGGGCTTACATCCTGGCAAGCCTTGAAGGAACACGCCAATCTTCAACCCGGCCAGAAGGTATTCATACCGGCCGGGGCTGGAGGTATCGGCACCTTCGCTATTCAACTGGCAAAACACCTGGGGGCCAACGTCGCCACGACCACCAGTACCGGCAATGTAGAGCTGGTGCGCAGCCTGGGTGCAGATGAAGTGGTGGACTATAAAAATCAGGCGTTCGAGCAAGCATTGCGCGACTACGACCTGGTGCTGGGTACAACGCGAGGAGACACGATTAAAAAAGCCGTCGGCATCCTCAAGCCAGGAGGTTTGATCATCTCCCTCGTCGGGCCACTGGATAAAGCGTTCGCCAAGGCTCGCCGGATGAATGTCTTCTTCACTTTCCTCTTCGGGCTGATGAGCCACTCGATCAGGCGCCGTGCGAGAAAACATCACGTGACCTACTCGTTCCTGTTCGTACGCCCGCAGGGGGCTCAACTCGAGAACATTGCCGTGTTACTTGAAAGCGGGCAAATCAAACCTGTCATTGACAGGGTCTTTGCGCTGGAGCAGGCCAAAGAAGGACTTGAGTACCTGGCCCGGGGGCGTGCCAAAGGCAAAGTAGTGGTGAAGATCAGGTAAGTGTCGGTGACCCGCGTTTTAAATTCCCCACATAAGCAACTTGTCGGCCCCCAGCCTTTTGAACACTGGAGCATCACATGAGCACTTCTTCCGGAAAAACTGCCATTGTCACCGGTGCATCATCCGGTATAGGTCGCGCAACGGCCGAGGCGCTGGTGCGCTCGGGCTATACCGTGTTTGGCACGAGCCGCAAGATTGGCGAAAGTGCAACGCAGGTGTCCATGCGTACTTGCGACGTAACTAACGGTGACTCGGTCAGCGCGCTCGTTTCCAGCGTACTTGCGCAGACCGGGCGGATCGACCTGCTGGTCAACAATGCAGGTATTGGCCTGATAGGCGGCTCCGAGGAATTCTCGATACCCCAGGTGCAGGCGTTGTTTGATGTCAATCTGTTCGGCGTCATCCGCATGACCAATGCGGTATTGCCGTCGATGCGCGAAAGTGGCCAGGGGCGCATTATCAATATCGGATCGATTCTGGGCCTGATACCCGCGCCCTACTCTTCTCATTATTCGGCGGTCAAACATGCGCTGGAAGGTTATTCGGAATCTCTGGATCACGAAGTGCGCGCCTTCAATATTCGCGTCTCGGTCATTGAGCCGGCCTTTGTACGAACCGTCTTCGATCAAAACGGCATTGAGCCGGAACGGTTATTGAGGGAATACGATCAGGCCCGCGCAGAATTCAAGGCATTGCTCGCCGATGTAATGCCGAAAGCCGATTTGCCGGAAGTGGTGGCGGCTGTAGTGCTGAAAGCGGCGAGCGATGCCCACCCCAAGCGTCGCTACACTGCCGGCAAGACAGCCCGACAAATCAGCATGCTGCGTCGTTTTGCGCCTGCCGGGATGTTTGACAAGAGCCTGCGCAAGGAGCTTCGTTTACCGGCCTGAAACGCACGCGAGCCGGTCACTTCAGGGGCGGTGCTTGGGCTGGATAGTCGGGGAATGCAGTGGCACACGATGACAGTTCAGACACCAGACCACACCGCAGACCAGCAAGGCAATGGCAGCCAGCTCGTAGCCGTCGGGTAGTCGGCGCTCCCATAAGAAACCGAAAACGAGCGCCGCCAGCGTTTCAATCACGAGCACTTGCCCGCTGAGTGCCAAGGGTAGAAGTCGGCTCGCCTGATTCCAGCAGGCACCACCGACAACCGAAGACAAAAGGGCAACGCCACCGGCCACCACGAGAAAATGCAGCCATTCGGAAATACCATAGATACCCGCTTGAGAACCCAGCACGGGCGCTGCCAAAAGCAGTGATTGAGCGCCTGTCATGACGCCCATAAGCATCGCCCAGTCATGCGCGGAGACGTTGGCGACCTGCACCAGCCGGCGGGCATTGCTCACCGCAAACCAGCTCCACGTCAGCAACGCACCTGTCGCGCATAAAATCCCGACAATATCTGCCGCTGTATCGGGCCTTTGATCATTGATCAGCGCGTGCCAACTGATAAGCACAACGCCCCCCACCGCGCAGCACAATGAAGGGAAGAGCTTGCGCAGAGAAACGGCATTTGCGTCATGACGACCCGCCAGGGTTACGAGCACCGGAATAAGTCCGACAATCAACGATGTTGTGGCGATACCGACCAACTGCACGCCTGTGCCCACCAGGGAGTAGTAGATGAGGTTGCCGATCAGGCTAAGCCAGAAAAGTGACTTCCAGTCGGCCATGGTGAGACTGGCGCAAACACGCCGCCAACGCAGCATCAGCAGGGCCGCAGAAATGGCGCCGTAACAGAGAAATCTTATGACCGCGAACTGCAAACCGCTCAAACCCGGAGTCAGCTGCGGGCCCAGGAAGATCACGCCCCAGCACAGGCCGGCGCAAACGCCATAAATAATGCCCTTGAGCAATGATCGATCAGCAAACATTTCACCAGCGCTCCAACGCCTAAAGCATGAAGTCTGGAGCGTCGGGCCTGGAGGATATTGTCGGTAACTGCGGTTTTTTTTACCCGGACTGTTTTTGCGCTTTACGATAAACCGCCGGGGTCGTGGCGCTCAAACGCTGCATAGTGCGCGTCAGCGATGCCTGATCGGAAAAACCTGCACGCAAGGCAATCTCGGCTATCGGCAGCGAGGTGCCACGCAACCATCGTTGGGCCTCCTGTATGCGTAGTTCAGTCAACCACGCTTGAGGACTCATCGCGAATAATTGCCGGAATCGCTGGTGCAGCTGGCTCATGCTCATGTTTGCGACTTGGGCCATGGCCTGGTTGCTCCAGTGTGCGCCAGGATTTGCTCGCAGACGGGCTATCAACTGCTCTATCGGGGACGAAAAACGGCAGGTGTCCGAGCCAAGGGACGACAGAAGCAGAGGTCCCAGCTGTGAGGCAGTAATGGCCAGTTGCTGGTTACCGATCAGCTCGGCGAATTCGATAAGCCGACGGGTCGCGGGCGAAACAGGCACATATATTTTCTCGGCCAGACGCCCCATCTGCAGTGTTTCCAGCGTCGTCGGTGCGCAGTCCAGCACCAGAAAACGGCTGTCGACGTGAGTGTCCTGCGAGTGCCGCGAACCAGGCTTTACCAGCGCGGCAAGTGACTGATCGATAAAGCCACCGCGACCGTCCACGTCAATTTCCATTCGGCCACGAATCGGCAGTACCAATTGAGTATGGTCGTGGCAATGCTGAGGGCTTTGCGTCTTGTAGCTGCGAACTTCAAGGCTTAGAAACATTAGTGCACCCCTTGCCGTCGGGTGATTCGAGGTCTGGCGTTCCATAGTGTCTGCGCGCTTACAGGTTCAGCGGCGTCAGCAACAGGTCAACTGGCTGGCAATCCTTATCCCGCTTGATCAGCATCTACTTAAGCAGGCAGCGGCCCGCAGGCACGATAGGTGTCGATCAGCGTATCAAAAAGGGCAATGTCTGACCGGCTTCTCGCAATGAGTTGAGCGCCCGCCACAGCCGAAAAAATCGCCTGCGCCCGCACCTCGCTGGCCGCTGGCATACACACATTCGCCGCCACCAGAAGCTTGCTCAGCCAGGCAATATTGACCTGGGCAAAAAGCTGAATTTCCTGAGTCATCTCTGGCGGCAATTTATCGGTTTCAGCGCCGATAAAACTGCCCAGACAAAGGCGGTTTTCAGCCTCTAGCGAGCGGCGGAAAATTTCCGGGAAACGGTACAGCGCTTCGACAGGGTCTGGAGTTTCTTCAGAAATAGCCTCAAGAGCAGCAGCACCGTCCTGCCAGTAGCGCCTGGCAACCGCCACACCCAGGTCAGCCTTGCTTGGAAAGTGGTAGTAAATACTGGCTGGTTTGATTCCAACCTGAGCCGCCAGATCGCGAAAGTTCAGGCCGTTATAACCCTGAGACTGAGCGATGTTTCTCGCGGCAAGCAGAATGGCCTCTCGTGCGTTGATGGTCATCGTGGTGCCTTGTGCTTCGGACAGGTTTCTGCAAACGGGCGCATGCTAATTCAAAAACCTGACTGTTGTCAGGTAGAACGGTTGTGCGAGGCACGGGGAAGTCGAGAACGCCATGCAATGACGGTCCCGACGATAATGTGCGCGCGCAACAGGTCGGTCACTCGGCCGGCGAGTCCAGTTCGGGTATACCGCTGCTGCGATCAGCATAGGCGGCCTGGAAACCCGGGCGTTTCTGCCAGCGCTTCCAGTACAAGTCCAGGAACTCGAAACGCTCATCCAGCGGCGTGGCGTTGACCGGAAACTTGGAGAAGGCAATGGCGGTTGCAAGGGTGATATCCGCGAAAGTCGGCGCCTCGCCGCCCAACAGCCACTCGCGGCCATCGGCAAAATGACGATTGACCAATGCGGCGTGTGTCAGCGCCTCTTTGCGGCAGTGCTCGCCCCATGCTTCGTTCTTCGTCAGTTCAAGTTTGAAGCCGAGCCCGGTGTGCAATACATGAAACGCGGTAACGATCCGGTAGAGAATATGCACCCAGATCCGGTTATCCCACATGTTATCAAGGCCTTGTTCCAGAGCGCCTTCCCCCATGATCTTGCGGCCCGGATAAGACTGATCCAGATAGCGAGCGATAGCGGCGGTCTCGGAAATGAAGCTGCCGTCTGCCAGTTCAAGGGTGGGCGTTTCTCCCCAAGGGTTCATATTGAGATGACGCCAGCCACGCTGCTCTCCGCCGGGGGTCATGTCGTAAATTGTCTCATCGAACTGATCGGCAATGCCTTTTTCGTGGATGAACAGGCGCAGGCGCTGGGGGTTCGGAAAAGCCGAAGGAGATGTGAAAAGTCGCAATCTGGAGGTCATGGTCGGGCCTGTGAAATGGAGTGGGCATATACCTAACAACCGTTAGGTAGATAGACCGTAGCACACTTATGAGTCCAGTCAATACCCTACCTAACATTTGTTAGGTGGATGACCGTAGCGCCCTATTTTCGCTGGCCCGTGTTTTCAGCGCTCAAACGCGAAGTCCTTGATATTCTATTGGCTGCGCTCCAGAGATTCGTGAGTGCAGCTCAAGACAGACAAGGCCCGTGCCTGAAATACACAGGTTTACCAGGCCGCACAGTGCAAAGAAGGGAAAAGAATGCAGCACGCTTCGCTGAACCGTTTTCATACTGGGCTGCTCGCCTTGCTTTTGCTGTGCGTGACCTTGCCAGCCCTGGCCCAGAATAGCCCGGCGCCTCAAACCGATAGCACCAGTAGCGCATCCCCCGCAGTGGATGCACCGAGCCTGGATGACTTGAGCGAACAACTGGATCAGATCCGTCAAAAAGTGACGGGCAGTGCCAACGATGACCTGCTTTCAAGCCTGCGGCAGGCCGCTTTGCAGGTCCAGAAACAAGCCGACAATCTGACTGCCCGACAAGCTGTCGACATCGAACACCTGAATGATCAGCTCAACATTCTCGGGCCGGCGCAACCGGACGAGGCGCCAAGTCTGACCAGTCAGCGCAAGACATTGACCGCTCAGAAAAACGCGCTGGTCAATGATGAACGCCAAACCAACACGTTAAGCCAGTCAGCCCGTGACCTGGCTACGCAGATATTCAATCTGCGCCGCAGCCTTTTCGATTCGCAGATAAGCACGCGGACAGCGAGCCCGCTCAGCTCGGCGTTCTGGTCCACGCTGATTCGTCCTACCGATGACGACCTGGGACGCTTGAACAGACTTCTGGTGGATGTCCGCCAAGTGCTCAGCAGCACGCTGGCACCGGAAAACCGTGTGCAATTCATCAGCATCGTAGTCGCCGCGCTGTTCGTGTGGGTCGTTGTTCGCCGCCTGCTGGAGCGCTTGCTGATCTGGTCGATGATTCGCTGGCTACCCGAAGGCCGCCTGCGCCGCAGCGCCCTGGCACTGGCTGTAGGGCTATCGACCATTCTCACCATTACCGTTGCCACTTCCTTGTTGCGCTGGGGGATCGTGCGCAATGCGGTGCTCAGCAACGACGTGGTCAACCTGCTCGATCAGGTGCAGACGCTGATCACTTTCTGCGCTTTCATCGTCGGTCTGGGCCGCGCGTTGTTGATGCGGGCACACGCCTCATGGCGTCTGCCACAAATCCCTGACCAGATCGCCACGGCACTGGGCCGCTTCCCGCCAGCCCTGGCGCTGGCACTCATGATCATCGGCACGCAGGAGCGCATCAACAGTGTCATAGCCAGCAGCCTGGCCCTGACGGTAGCGGTCAATGGCCTGACAGCGCTGGCGGTTTCGCTGGTGTTTTTCTACGCCTTGGTGCGCTACCGCCGAACCCGCCGACGCTTCGAGCTGGAGCGGCCAGCAGGTTTCGTCGGGCTGCTTCCCTTTATCGTTGCGGTATGGGTCGGCCTGAGCTTGCTGGCGTTGCTCAGCGGCTACCTGACGCTGGCTTACTTTCTGGCGGTGAAACTGCTTTGGGTGAGCGTGGTGGCGTCCACTGCGTATCTATTGATCGCCTGCTTCGGTGACATCTGCGAGACCCTTCTGTCGCCCAAACAACCTGGCGGCATGGCGTTGGGTTCGGCGCTGGGCTTGTCCGCCCGTCACCAAGCCCAGGCAAGCACCGTACTGGCAGGCATAGGCCGTACCCTGCTGTTGCTTACCGCATTGCTGCTGGCTTTCCTGCCTTCGGGTTCCAGCCCGGGCGACCTGCTCGCAAGTTTCACTCAAATGGACGTCACGTCCAAATCCCTGGGCAACCTGAACATCGTCCCCAGCGATATTCTGATGGCACTGATTTGCCTGGTTGTCGGCCTGCTGGGCGTGCGTGTACTCAAGGAGTGGTTTGGAGAACGCCTTCTGCCCGAGACCAACATGGACGCAGGCATGCAGGCCTCGCTGGTGACCTTGATCGGCTACATCGGCTTTGTGCTGGTGGTGGCCGTGGTGATGTCAACGCTCAAGATCAGCCTGACCAATTTGACCTGGGTGGTCAGTGCGCTATCGGTGGGGATCGGTTTCGGTCTGCAGGCCATTGTGCAGAACTTTATCTCGGGCCTGATTCTGCTGACAGAACGCCCGGTCAAAGTCGGCGACTGGGTAAGCCTGGCAGGGGTCGAAGGCGATATTCGCCGGATCAACGTCCGCGCGACCGAAATCCAGATGGGCGACCGCTCGACAGTGATCGTGCCGAACTCGCAGTTCATCACGCAAAACGTGCGCAACGTCACCATGGGCAACGCGCTGGGCGTAGTCGGAATTACCCTCACCCTGCCACTGGAAACAGATGTTCTGCAAATACGCGAGCTGCTGTTGCAGGCCTTTACCGAGCACGAAGCGATACTCGACACGCCTGCACCTTCAGTCACCTTCAAAGACCTGACCAATACCGGTTTGATCATCAGCGCCAGCGGCTACGTGAACAGCCCACGCTCGGTGGGAGGTGCGCGGAGTGATCTGTTGTTTACGGTTCTGGGGCGTCTAAGGGAGCTGGGTGTAGCGCTGTCTGCACCGCAGAGCATGGTGTTGATTAATGAGGGGGCTGGGAAGGAGGCGACGGAAGAGAACCCGTGATAGTTCAGGGCTGGGCTGGAGTGGATGAAGCAGTCAACTGTGCTCACCTCGGTTCAGGCGGCTGCCACATACTCCTGAAAACCGGCGCTGTGCACGTCATTGCAGCGCTGGAGCAGGATCTGGTCGCTGAAGTGAACCGTATGACTGATGGCAAAGGCGCGCATGGCCTTCGACCAGGTTGGCGGTCCTGAGGTTGCAAACATCCTTCGCGCACTGTCGTATCTGGGCATTTTCTTCGAGTATGGAGCGCTTGAGACCGCAGACCTGAGTATTCCTGTCATGGAGTTACTGTCCAAGGAATCTGACCATTCGTGGCTACCAGCTGTTTGAGATTAGCTAGAATCCTGAACGCCTGAAACGTGCCAAGGACGTCATCACCCAGGGATTTGAGAGCGGCCGTTGTTTCATAAGTCTTCCCGCTTAGCGAGATAGTTGAAGCGCATCAGTACATGAAGTCCAATGCGCAGGTTGGCAAGATAGTGATTGAGCTGTGATACGTGAACCACTTGATCGGTCGTGCAAATCAGCTTGATTGGATTGCTTTATAAGAAGGGGGAGTTTGAGTTGCTGAGGTGTAAAAGTCTCGACTTGATTTGACACCTCTATTTGGCGATATTTTCGCCTAAATGGGTGTCCGGAATCATTAGACCACTACACACATCGGCTTAAACCCGGCAGAAATTAATCACCAAGGTCCGCGCATGCACGCCGGACTTGGTGACCCACTTGTTCAAATCTTAACGTTAATTGCTCAACCAGCGGCTCGGTAGCCTACAATGAGTGATTTTGCAGGTGGATTCATACCAAACAGCCTTGGCTGACGCTTACTCTTCCATTTCCGAATTCGGTCGTAAATCTGATCTTCAAGAGTCGAACCAAACCGCCGAATGATTGGACTAGAGATGTTCCCCATGAGTTCTGAAGAGCAAAATCGCCCATCGACCACCTTAGAAAGTAAGATTGTGAAACGCCACACATCCACAGCGTTGTCTGCTTCGCGTATCTGAGCAGCCTGAATCGCCCCGGATTCTCTAGACACCTTGCAAGCTCATTGCGTAACGTTTTTCAAACTCTACCGGTGACAGCTGTGAATCGCCCCGGGTTTCGTAGTCACCTTACGACTGTTTCTGACTGGAAGCAGTCCCTGGCTGAACGTCAGAGCTATTGGATGGTTGCTGCCTGTCGCGAAGAGCAGCAACCGATCCAGAGTGTGTAAAAACGCTTCGCCAAAATTGAGGCGTGCGCGTCTACGTTAAATCTGAAATTTATCGGCACGTCAGCAGATGTGGATTTTGCGTAGAAGCGCGATTTCCAGTCCGGTTTTGAGTACCTGTCGCGCTGATGAACGTTTTTACACAGCCTCGACCCATTGCGACCAGTCGTGCAGTCGCGCAGTCGCGCAGTCGCGCAGTCGCGCAGTCGCGACCTCTGCTGCCTTAAAGGTAGAATATGTAGCATTTGAACATCAAACACTATTATATAGAAATTATCAGCCAAGCTTCAATATGAGCTTTTAAAAACCACTTTCTTCCTATTTTTGAGGGCTTACTGAGCTCCCATCGGTTTATACTTGTTACGCTTCTCCTAAAACCACCCTATGTTTCTCTGGAATGTTTAAATGACCGTAATTGCGCGATTCTCCCCATTGAATCAACGGCTGTTTATCGGTGATATTGCTGAATCTAGCTTATCTGACAAAGTAATTCCTTGGCCTACTCTAGGGTGCTCATCTACAGTTTTTCCCGAAGGCTCGGGGTTCACCCTTGTTGGATACACGCAAAAAATCTCGATCATCAACGAGTCTTTAATCATCTGTTGGGCAGGAACTAAAATTTATGCACGCTTTGCCGAAAATGAACTAAGGGAAGCCCTAAAAAAACAGAACGACTTCCCCACTTTAAAGGCCGCTCTATACAAAACTGCCAACGAAGTCGGGGATAATATAGAACTTATAGGGTGTTATTTAGAACCCTCTAATGGACGCACCAAACTTCACGACTTCCAATATGACACAACATTGCGATATGAAGAGCAATCTGGTTACTGGACTGCGACTGGCACGGGTGCAGAAGTATTTTTTGAGCAGTTGCGAAGTCAGAGCGCTCCGCCAGAGTCTATCAATCCTGTCCATCCAGTTGACAAAGCTTTCACAGTTACGAGCGCTATGCTTTACGAAGAGCACACCAGTAAAAGCCCGCTTTACAGGTACACTGGGGGTGCCTATGAGATCGCATATTTAGTACAAGGAAAGTTCAGAAAACTCGATCACCATGCCACCGCTGTTTGGAGTATTGAGATTGGCGAAGACGGATTACCCGACGCCCCCCTACTTCATTCGGTAAATTTGTATTACTACCATGAAGATATATTCGCCATAACAGCAATCAGCGAGACTCGCCCTACCAAGGATGGGGCGATTATAGAACAATTCAGTCACTTTCTTGCCGCTCCTTTGGAACGTGAGGTTACCAAAGCGGAGCTCGATAATTTTCGCCCGACATACTCGCCGCAGCATTTCAATCACATTATAGAAATCCACTACCCAGATGTGGCTCTGAGAAAGCTAAGAGTGACTGAGTATTCGCAAGCTTCCGCGATACAATTTATTGACGATAGCGGCTTAGTCAGCATAAAGGTGGATAGTAAGCTGATCGTTGATCAAGTCATCATATTCGAGCAACGACGAAAAGCTCATCAATCTTGTTAAGCGACAAAAAGCTTGGTTTCGACAAAACTTTTGAAATCGCCTAAGGTGAACTGGTTGGGTCCGTTAACTACCCTTTGAGTTCGCCTGTACTAGGAGGCGTGATGGCTTACAGCTTGTCGAGCAGTAACTCACCGGTGGTAGTTCCTGAAAATAAAAATACCAAGTTGCCGCTGATAAAAATAGGCAACTATCGACCCAAACCGGCCATCAGCCGGCATTCGAACCAAGGAGGAGGTGTGCCTAAGCCTCTCAATGAAAATCAAAAAACCATTTAATCCGCAATCTTCAAGTAGCGTTTAATAAAGATGACCCCGCCACGCCGCACGCCAACTAGTCACCCTCACTACAGTAATGTAAATATTTATCTCTCTCTACGCTCCACCTGAAATATTCTATATCGGTACCAATCAAATCTTTAACCTGATTTATGATTTTCTTCACTCTAACTCTTGTTATATTATTCGACCTTGATAGTTTGTGATAAAAAACCGTCCATGCAACAAGTGCATCATCCCACGCCACACCACCCTCCTCAGCAGTAACAAATATGTACTCAGGAGGATTGACTCGAGAGTTCTTAGTCCATTCCGATTCAATTTCGCTGGCCAGCTCTTGGTAGCCTGCTTCGCAGGCAGAGATAGACAAGAAGACCTTTCCTCTATATCTACTCATTTTAGTAAAAACAGGAAGCATGGACTCAAAAAGACTGTTCCACCTTATAAAGTCACGCCCAAATGCAATTCCACGCTTATTTCCATGAGTAGCAATATGAATGCATAGCGGAGTATCTGAGTTTTCATTTCTGTCATGATTTGAATCGATGGATGAAATGTAACCACAGTATTTTTCAAAGTCATCTTTAGAATAAGCGGTAAGCGTTATAGCTTCGTGACCAATGGATGTGCATACCTTTTCCAACGCACTAGCTTCGGACCTACCCTGTATAAGGTCCATTGGATCCACACACTCAACGATGAATATCTTCATTCCTTTGCTCATCCCTAATCCGATAGGAGTTTTGGGTTTTATATCCAGCGCTAGGCTTGCATGGCACATTACCATCATTGGTGAATGCTGTTCCATAGCTTTGACTGCAGCGTTGGGGAGAGAGCGCTTTTGAACACAATTGTCAGCTTAAAGGCTGCTTCCTGGAGAACATCAGTCGTTAGGAGGCGATTTGACGATTAACAAACGGCACACCCTAAGATCAGGCATTGCGTGGGCAGACCGCAAGCGATGCCGCCGGCTCCTGGTAGATAAGGCTACGACGTTGATACCGTGATTGTATCGGCGGCAACTTGTAATTCCGCTGCGTGTCATAAAGCGCAAGAAGTCTGGATTGCTGCGTGGGCTTAGTGGAAGGGGGGGATTTTGTTTATGCTGACTGCAACCCCAACAATTTCTGCCGTTCCTGAAACGAAACTTTCCTTGGCGCTTTTCGAAAATTCGTCTCGTGTAGCGTTTGAGGCTGCCCAGAAAAGGACATCAGCGGAATCAGCTGCAATTCCGCTGGTGCAAGCCAATTAAGGGCTGACAATGACCTTGATGTCCGAGCCCGAGATACTCTTGATGTATGAGTAGCTCGTTCCCAAGACGGCCAACTGCTCCTTCGACACCTTCTTCGCTGATATCGCGGGTTGAACGATTACAAATTTGAAGATCAGCTCATGGTCGTGGCATTTGTTGCGCAGTATCTCCAGCTGCTGAGGCGTGCCTTTCAGGATTCTGTCGAAGTCCTTCAGCAGTGATTGCTGGTAACGATCCATCAGTCGGTTGAAGAACTTGTCGCCTGTGTACAGCCATTTCACCGACCTGGACGCCTGACCGCATACTTCATAGACGTCGGCGACGCGCGCCCCAGGGGCGGCCACGCCATCCGTCATAGGGCAGAATTTGCAATGGTAAAGGTCGACGTAGATGGCGTCCTTGTTTTCCCGAATTGCCACCAGATCAGCAATTTCGCCTTTGCCGTCATCATTGAAGACGATGGAGTAGTCATCAGCGATCTTGTCAAAGGTGAAGCCTTGTACTGAGTCCTTACGTCGCTCTGCACGCATGGACTCCTGATGGATTTTCGTCCTCCCCCAATCCCAGGGTTCGAGCAAACCGGCAGGCAGTTTTACATCCATGCTGTTGAGCGAGTACTGACGGTAGTTGCCTTGCACCATGGAACCGTCGACCTTGAGCAATACAAGCGGCTCTGCATCCAGGTAGGAGTCCAGTGGCATTTCGTGGGGGTAAAGGATCTTCACTCCTGGGCAGGAAGTCTTGTATCCGTCCTCCAACAACTTGATGGCGATGGTAGTGAGGCGACGCTCTTCGCCATCGTTACCCGCGACAAGGACGGGGATCTCCAGCGTCCGCGCGCCACTGTACTCAGGCTTACCAAGCTCGAGGTCGAGAAGGTTGAAAGTCTCTCCCTGAAAATATAGCGAGATCCTTTGCTCGTTTTCGATCGCGATCGACACAGGCCAGTCGGCGTAGAACAGGCCTTCTGGCCATCTGTCCTTGATTTGGTCAACACGCATGACATTTTTAAGCACGTCAGCAGGGTCGATGGTGTTGTCGTTGAGTTTGACCGACATGCGCTTGCACCACTCGACCCAGTAGTTGATTGGAGAGGAGTTCATCTCCCAGATCTTGCCCTTGTGCGAGCAGCCTACGGTGGTTCGTTCTCCATTCTCAAAACCGGTGGCGAAGATGTTGGACTTTGTCGCATTGCCCTTCTCGATGTCGCTGATCACCTGGTTGATATCGCGCCCCACGTGCATCGTGAACCGCAGGTCTTTCCGGGCGCGGGACAGGCCAACGTTCTGTAGCTTCATCAGCTTGATGTCGTGGAGCGTACGGAACGCCGGCTCACCATTGATGCGACGAGGGTCTTTGGCTACCAGGTTGAGAAAGCGAGTTGCCTGGGTGTCGTCACCTGAAGTGTGAATGAACAGGGTTTCCTGCGCCTTGTTATAGAAAGCGATGTACAGATTCCAGTTGGTATCGACGATTTCTTCGGTCTGAGCCCACCCAACCAGCGTCTCTCGCCGAGTCACGGCAATGACGGTATCGGCCTGATCACTGATCGAGATGTACTTCAGTGTTTCTCTGCGTCCATCCAGACCCTGTGCGCGCTGTGGTGTCCAGTCTTTGGGGGAGACGTGATATGCCACGGCGCTGATTTTGGGGTTCGGGTTCAGCCCAAAAATCACTTGGGCATCGTCACCGTCAGCAAACTGCTCGTTGAAGTCCGCCTTCTCAATTTCCCGGCCTACCTTTTGCTCGCTCACATTACGAATGACTGCCCCCCAGTCAGCACTCTCCTTGTAGAGGTCTGCCATCTGGTGGTCGGTTTTCTGGTTAGCGATGTTCGCCACGAACTTGGCATCACCCAGGGCGGCATCAACCCGCGTCAGCCGGCCAATGAACTGGAGCGTCACCGCAGGGCTTTGGTGTTGGTCATGAATTGCAGCGATTTTGAGCTCAGGCAGATCGAAGCCTTCCCCAAGCATGTCGACGCAGACGATGATCCGGTGCTTCTTCTTGACGATCTCCTCCATCACCCTGGCTTGGTTCGGCACCTTGCTGTGAATCAGGACTGGCGTGAGGTCGGCGTGCTGCTTGTAAATCTCAAACAGGTCTGTCGCCCGCTTGTGCGATTTGGCCCGCACCATCATTAAATGGTTGTACCCAGCCTTGAGGTCAGCCCGGAGCAGCTCAACAGCCTTGTCTGCGATGGCCTGGTCGGACAGCTTGAGGTTGTATTCTCGTACCGGATGGAACTCGATGCCTTTGAAATAGCCATCAAGCTGCGCATCCCGGAGCGGGTAGTTGTAGATAATCTTGCCGGCCAGAGCCAGACCATCCTCCCGGAATGGCGTCGCTGTGAACTGAATACACGGTTTGCCCATGAAGGCGGTTTTGATTCGGTTCCAACTCACTGCCACGACATGGTGAGCCTCGTCGATCATCAGGTGGCTGCACATGTTCACCAGCGCCCCCAAGACGGCGTCTTCGAATAGCAGCAGGGCCTGGGGAGTGGCCACAATGATGTTGGCAGTAGCTAATTCTGCAACCTGCGCCTCAGACAGCTTCGAATCGATGGCTGCAACAATGGGGTTACGCGCCGTGTCCGATACCGCCCCCACGGTGCGGAGCGTCTTCATCTCCGTGCACTTGCCCACCAACTGCGTCCTGAGGGCGTCCGAGGGAACCAGGATCAAGGTTCTGGCCATCCTCGCAGCGATGATCAGCGCGAGCATGGTGTCGGTCTTCCCTGTACCGGTCGGCATGACCACTGTGGCGGTCGAAGAGGGATCAACCACCAGGTGCCCCAGAGTGGCATAAAGCGCCGCCAGTTGCGGTTTGCGCAGCCCAGGTGCGTTCGTCTTGGGATCGTCGAGACTGAAATTGAAGAGATGGTTTTGCCAGCTCTGGTACACATCCAAATGCGTTATGACTACATCGTCCATGGCGATTACCTAGAGGCAGAAAAGACTTCTGGGGGAGAGGGTGGCGATATGGTAGCACGCCCCCCTATTGCTTCCATGACCTTAACCACTTAGACATAAGGACAAAACCAGTCGAGCCCCGCGCAGGATTGCCGAACTGTCGTGCCCGCTTTTGGCCGATTTCAGCCTGTCGCCACCATAGGCAACATTCATCATTTTTACGAAGCGCGCGGGCCGAATCCGACGCAGGGGATCAGTTGAAATGCACAATGGCTTTTCAATTGGGATTCAATTACACAGGTAGAGAGAACGGCCAAGGCATCAATTTCGAAAATCGGCCAGAAGAATCCGATTCCCTTGAAAAGTTGACTCAATACCGAACGCTCAGAGAAGTGGGGACCAAAGTGGGGACTTGAGAGAAAACTCAATCGAGGAGCTATCGGAAAATCTAGCTAATAACCTGATTATAATGGTGTCCCAGGGCAGGTTCGAACTGCCAACCTTCCCCTTAGGAGGGGGATGCTCTATCCAATTGAGCTACTGAGACACTGCGTGCCAGCACACCGATCGGTGCCAGCGAGGACGGCGTGCATCTTAGCGGCATGTGCCGCTTTTGTCATGTCGTCATTGCCCTTCAGGGCTGTAGCCGATGTCGCCCCGAAACGCGGCTGAATAAACCGATCATGCAATTTGCAATCCCCCAAAAAGCCATCATTGCAAAACGCACTGCACCCGACTTTTTTTCAATTCATATGTCATTGATTTAAAAGGAATTTTTATCATTTTCTGATTGGCATGCAGACTGCATTATCAGTATCAGTGAACACATCTCCTCCCAAACGGTCGGGCACAGGTACTGGAAAATGAACAAGACTCTCTCAGTGTTGAATGCGGCAGCTCTGGTGGCTCTGGTGGCATTTCATTTTCATGACTCCGGTGCCAGTGACAAGCAGGTCACCGCACCTGCTCCTGTTCATCACCAGATCAGCCATGCGCCTCAGTTGGCTATCATGACTGACCGCATTGCTAGCGCAGCGGTATTGGCCAATGACGACGATGATTCACTTCAGATGCCACGCGCCGAGCAGCGCTGGATTTTCTGAGAACGTTTGAACCAGCCATTTTTTATAGAGAGAGTAGCCATGTCAAAATCCGCGTTGTCATTTCTGGTCCTGGCGATTATGGCTGTGATCGTTGACCTGTTGCTTCCCGTTCAAGCGCACACCCTGAGCATCGCTGCCAACATCGCTGCAGGCGTGTTCGCCAGTCTTTTTGTAGTAGCGCTTTTTCTCGGCCGTCGTATCAAATTTGACCCTGTGCTTCGCTAATCTAAAAGGCATAGCACCAAAAGCTCACAACCCTCTCGCTCAACCCGCTTATCGCGCCGAGCACCGCGCTCATATCCTCCAAATCCTCCTTTCGCCCCGCCCTCGCAACCCTTGGTCGGGTAGCTTCGTTTGCGCTGAATTCCGACCTACTCTCAGAGTCAGATGGCCATGATGGCAAAAAGAAGCTCGGTGACGTGCCCGGTTATTCAGGGGCAAATGCGAAGACTTTGCAAATTTGCTCGCATTTCTGATAATTGGTGCTGGCAAAACGCCGCCACCTGAGTCAATATTTGTCACAGAATTGACGCCAAGGATTCGACGTATTACGGCATGATGTCGGCCCCTTGGAACCCCGGTTGAACATTTGGCCAAAATGACTGTCTCACGATGACAATCTTGCGGCCACTTGCTAGAACCGCTTCCCCTGAACTAACCGGTTAAATATATGAGCCCTATGAAACAGGCTACTTATTCCAGCCGCACGGCTGACAAGTTCGTCGTTCGCCTACCAGACGGCATGCGTAATCGCGTGCAAGAGGTAGCCAAGAATCATCACCGCAGCATGAACTCGGAAATCATTGCTCGCCTCGAACAAAGCCTGATTCAGGAAGGCGCACTTGGTGATGAACCAAGCCTGCGTCTTGACAGTCCTGAGCTGTCCTTGCACGAACGCGAGCTGCTGCAACGTTTTCGTCAGCTTTCACATCGTCAACAGAATGCACTTGTTTCGCTGATTGCTCATGACACGGAACTCGCTTCCGAAGAGTCCTGAGACTTGGTGTAACAGACAAAGGCCAGCGAAAGCTGGCCTTTTTCGTTGTAGCCTTTTTCGTTAGTAGTCGTAGGCCTAGTGGCAGTACATGGCAAGCCGAAGACTTCGTCAGGGCATAAAAAAACCGCCTGATCATGGCGGTTTTTTTATTTTAAGAGCCTATCTTGAAACAGAAAGCTTAGAGCAGAAAGATCGTCGCCAACCCCAGGAAGATGAAGAAACCGCCGCTGTCGGTCATCGCCGTAATCATGACGCTTGCCCCCATAGCAGGGTCTCGCCCCAGGCGCGCCAGCGCCATAGGGATGGAAACGCCCATCAGCGCCGCCAGCAGCAGATTGAGCGTCATGGCTGCGGTCATGACCACGCCTAGCGACCAACTGCCGTACAGCATGTAGGCAACCACGCCGATCACCCCGCCCCAGAGCAAACCGTTGATCAAGCCGACAGCCAGTTCCTTGCGCAGCAAGCGGGCGGTATTACCGGTATTGACCTGATCCAGCGCCATCGCGCGAACGATCATGGTGATGGTCTGATTACCGGAGTTGCCACCAATCCCGGCCACGATAGGCATCAGCGCAGCGAGCGCCACCAGCTTCTCGATGGAGCCTTCGAACAGGCCGATCACGCGCGAAGCCAGGAAGGCCGTCACCAGATTGACTGCCAGCCAGGCCCAACGGTTGCGCAGGGAACGCCATACCGAAGCGAAAATATCTTCTTCTTCGCGCAGACCCGCCATGTTGAGAACTTCGCTTTCGCTCTCCTCACGAATCAGGTCGACCATTTCATCGATGGTCAGACGGCCGATCAGCTTGCCGTTCTTGTCCACCACCGGCGTAGAGATAAGGTCGTAACGCTCGAAGGCCTGTGCCGCATCGTAGGCATCGTCTTCCGGGTGAAAGCTGACCGGATCGTTGGCCATGACTTCGCCAACCTGCTTCTCCGGATCATTGACCAGCAGGCGCTTGATCGGCAGCACGCCCTTGAGCACGCCTTCGGAGTCGACCACAAACAGTTTGTCGGTGTGGCCCGGCAGCTCTTTCAACCTGCGCAGGTAGCGCAGTACGACTTCAAGGCTGACATCCTCACGGATCGTCACCATCTCGAAGTCCATCAGCGCACCGACCTGATCCTCGTCATAGGACAAAGCCGAACGGACACGCTCACGCTGTTGTGAATCCAGTGCCTCCATAAGCTCGTGAACGACATCACGGGGCAACTCGGGAGCAAGGTCGGCCAGTTCGTCGGCGTCCATGTCCCGTGCCGCCGCGAGCAACTCGTGATCATCCATGTCGGCGATCAGGGTTTCACGAACGGAATCGGATACTTCAAGAAGAATGTCGCCGTCACGCTCAGCCTTGACCAGCTGCCATACGGTCAGACGATCTTCCAGAGGCAGGGCTTCGAGGATATAAGCGACGTCGGCAGAGTGAAGGTCTTCGAGCTTGCGTTGCAACTCGACGAGGTTCTGCCGGTGAACCAGGTTTTCTACACGGTCCTGATGCTGACCTTCCTGACGATGGGTCAGGTCTTCAACAATACGCTGGCGCTGCAGCAGATCGACAACCTGAGCCAGGCGATCCTGCAAGCTTTCCTGCGTTTTTTTTACTTCTCTTTCGGTCATAGGCGAACTCCACTCCCAGCAGCGGAGCACGCCGGGAGATCAATCAGTTAATTCATGATTGTTGAAAAACATTATTGAGTAACGACTGGGTAAGTCCATGGAGGTGTTCCACAAGCCCCGGCGGAGCTGACGGGCGCAATGATACACCGCTTTTAGAGAAGCGCATGCGAGAAATTCGGCCTATAACAACCGTTTGCAGCACAAACCTGTAAAACTCTGTGAGCTGGCCCGGCCTCAACGTCACATTCAGCCAAGAAAACCTGCTCGCCGCCTCCAGAGGCTGCGGCTAGGCTTGCACGACACCCTGTCATGGAGGACTTGAGCATGCGCACGGCCGTTCATCTATCCCTGTGGAGCGCTCTACTCTGCGCTCCTGCACCCGCGACCGCCAGCACTGTTCATCGCTGCGAAGACGCTTCCGGAAAAGTCATGTTCACCACTCTCGGCTGCCCCGAAGGCCACAGCACCAGCATGCAAAGGGCCTTCAATGCGCCACCGGGAACCAACATCGATCTACTCCCGCCCGCAAACCTTTCAGCGCCAACCCGCAGGAAGCCCGCGAGCCAGGAACTGGTAGTGGTCGGCACGCGCGATGATGGTTGCGGCAACCGCCTGAGCGCCGAACAGCGTCGGGCAGCTATCATCAACCAGCGCACACCTCCCGGCATGACTATGCGTGATGTCGAGAGCCTGCTGGGGCGTCCGGACAAAATCACCAACCGTAATGGCGAATTGCATTACGTGTACAACCAGAAAAAAGGCCGCAGCAATAAAGTGACATTTGACGAGAATGGATGCGTTAAAGGAAAACGCTAGAAAGCAAAAAGCCCACATCTTTCGATGTGGGCTTTTCGTTTGTATG
>NZ_JAWHOP010000011.1:76582-158462 GCF_032586995.1 Pseudomonas syringae group sp. J248-6
GTGCACTCGACAGGATTCGAACCTGTGACCGCTCGGTTCGTAGCCGAGTACTCTATCCAGCTGAGCTACGAGTGCATTGGTGTTTTTAGACCAGATCACCTCTGGTTGAAGCCAGTTATCAGAAACCTTGTAATTGCTTACAACACTTCAAACAACTTTAAATGGTGCACTCGACAGGATTCGAACCTGTGACCGCTCGGTTCGTAGCCGAGTACTCTATCCAGCTGAGCTACGAGTGCATGTGTTGGTGCCGCGCATTATAGGTCGTAAAATTGTTTAGTCAAGCACTTTTTCTAGTAAATTCAACAACTTACCGATCAAGCCCAATCTTACGCACTACATAAATAATGGCGGAGAACGGGGGATTCGAACCCCCGACACCCTTTTGAGGTGTACTCCCTTAGCAGGGGAGCGCCTTCGGCCACTCGGCCAGCTCTCCGCAACACGGGGCGTATAATAACCACCCTTTTCCCCGTTTGCAAACCAAAAATTCAATAAAAATTAATGGCTTGGTTCTTCGTCCTTCTCTTTCTTGATGCGAAGGTAAATCTCTTCACGGTGGACAGCGACTTCCTTGGGCGCATTGACACCAATACGCACCTGATTACCCTTCACTCCGAGCACGGTCACGGTAATCTCACCGTCACCAATGATCAGGCTTTCCGCGCACCGACGAGTCAGAATCAGCATACTTTTCTCCTTACGCCTTTATTCAGGGACAACAGTCTGCAAACCAGTAGGCATCGACCTGTAGCACAAGGCCACAACCCTTACCTGTGTATCGACTAACGCAAAGAAAACCACAGCCTTTCTGCGCAGCACCCGAAAGACGCGGTCAGACCGCGCCCTTCGACGACAGGATCACTCACCCTGCCGCGGAGCATCCAGCTCAAAAGCCGTGTGCAACGCGCGCACAGCCAACTCCAGATACTTCTCTTCGATGACCACGGAAACCTTGATTTCCGACGTGGAGATCATCTGTATATTGATACTCTCCTTGGCCAATGCTTCAAACATACGGCTGGCAACGCCTGCGTGCGAGCGCATGCCGACACCGACAATGGACACCTTGGCGATCTTGGTATCGCCAGACACTTCACGAGCGCTGATCTCACGTGCGGTGGACTCAAGCACCTGCAAGGCCGCCTGATAGTCGTTGCGATGGATCGTGAAGGTGAAATCGGTGGTGTTATCGTGCGAAACATTCTGCACGATCATGTCGACTTCGATATTGGCCGCGCTGATCGGGCCAAGAATCTTGAACGCTACGCCGGGAGTGTCTGGCACACCACGGATGGTCAGCTTGGCTTCATCGCGGTTGAAGGCGATGCCGGAAATGATCGGCTGTTCCATGGATTCCTCTTCATCGATTGTAATGAGGGTGCCCGGCCCCTCTTTGAAGCTGTGCAAAACGCGCAGCGGGACGTTGTATTTGCCGGCGAACTCGACCGCACGGATCTGTAGCACCTTGGACCCGAGGCTGGCCATTTCCAGCATCTCTTCGAAGGTAATCTTGTCGAGGCGCTGAGCCTGCGACACGACACGCGGGTCGGTGGTGTACACACCATCGACGTCAGTGTAGATCTGGCACTCGTCAGCTTTCAGCGCTGCGGCAAGCGCAACACCGGTCGTGTCCGAGCCACCACGGCCGAGGGTGGTGATGTTGCCGTGCTCATCGACGCCCTGGAAACCGGCGACCACCACTACACGACCGGCTTTCAGGTCGGAGCGGATCTTCTGGTCGTCGATCTGCAGGATGCGCGCCTTGTTGTGCGCGCTGTCGGTGAGGATACGGACCTGATTGCCGGTGTAGGACACCGCAGGCACACCACGCTTCATCAGCGCCATCGCCAGCAGCGCGATGGTGACCTGCTCGCCCGTGGAGACGATCACGTCCAGTTCACGGGGAACCGGCTGATCACTGATCTGCCTGGCCAGCTCGATCAAACGGTTGGTTTCGCCGCTCATGGCTGACAGCACGACCACCAGGTCGTCTCCAGCCTCACGGAATTTCTTGACCTTGTCGGCCACCTGCTCGATGCGCTCTACAGAGCCCACCGAGGTGCCGCCAAATTTCTGTACGATTAAAGCCATCTCAAAGCCGCCTCAGAACCCGTTAAGAGCACCTATTAACCCATTCAAATCCTTGCAAGGCCTGCCGGCAATCGACAGGCCTGCAGACTCGACTCAGATACCCTGCTCTACAAAAGGAACGGCCAGTGCCAGCGCTGAATCCAGCGCACCTGCATCGACACCACCGCCTTGAGCCATATCAGGACGTCCACCGCCTTTACCACCGACAGCGGCAGCCGCCTGCTTCATCAAATCACCGGCTTTGAGTTGGCCAGTCAGGTCCTTGGTCACGCCTGCGACCAAGACAACCTTGTCCTCATGAACACTGCCGAGCAGGATCACTGCGCGGCCGAGCTTGTTCTTCAACTGGTCGACAAGCGCCAACAGCGCCTTGCCGTCCTGGCCATTCAGGCGCGTAGCCAGAACCTTGACCCCTTTGACATCCAGCGCGGCAGACGACAGGTCGTCGCCGGCGGCACTGGCTGCCTTGGCTTGCAGTTGTTCCAGTTGTTTTTCCAGCAGACGGTTGCGCTCAAGCACAGCCGTCAGCTTGTCCAGCAGGTTGTCGCGATTGCCTTTGACCAGCGTCGCGGCTTCCTTGAGTTGATCTTCGGCCGCATTGAGCCAGCCCAGCGCAGCAGCACCGGTAACCGCCTCGATGCGCCGCACACCTGCAGCGACACCGCCTTCACTGACGATCTTGAACAGCGCGATGTCACCGGTGCGGCTGGCGTGAATGCCACCACACAGCTCGACGGAAAACTCGCCGCCCATGCTCAGTACGCGAACACTGTCGCCGTACTTTTCGCCGAACAGCGCCATGGCGCCCTTCTTCTTCGCCGTGTCGATATCGGTTTCTTCGGTCATTACCTCGGTGTTCTTGCGAATCTCGGCGTTGACTATATCTTCCAGCGCACGCAGTTGCTCGGGCTTGATCGCCTCGAAATGGCTGAAGTCAAAGCGCAGGCGCTGACTGTCGACCAGCGAGCCTTTCTGCTGAACATGCTCACCCAGCACCTGACGCAATGCGGCGTGCAGCAAGTGAGTGGCCGAATGGTTCAATTTGGTTGCATCGCGAACTTCATCGGCCACCTGTGTTTCAACCTGGGCGCCAACGCTCAGGCTGCCGGAGGCCACAACACCGTGGTGCAGGAACGCACCGCCAGTCTTGGTGGTGTCACTGACATCAAAACGCACATCACCGGCATGCAGGAAACCACTGTCGCCGATCTGACCGCCTGATTCGGCATAGAACGGGGTGGTGTCGAGAATCACCACGCCCTCTTCGCCTTCATTCAGGTGAGTGACCGACTGACCTTCTTTATACAGCGCCACAACGCTGGCGCTGCCAGTCGTTGCAGAGTAACCGGTGAACTGCGTGGCGACGTCGACCTTGACCAGGCTGTTGTAGTCCATGCCAAACGAGCTGGCCGAACGGGCGCGCACGCGCTGGGCGTCCATTTCACGCTCGAAGCCGGCTTCGTCCAGGGTCAGATTGCGCTCGCGGGCGATGTCACCCGTCAGGTCCATCGGGAAACCGTAGGTGTCGTACAGCTTGAACACGACTTCACCCGGCACCACGGTGCCTTTGAGGTCAGCCAGATCCTGTTCAAGAATTTTCAGACCCTGCTCAAGGGTCTTGGCGAACTGTTCTTCTTCACCTTTCAGCACGCGCTCGATATGCGACTGCTGTTGCACCAGCTCAGGGAACGCAGAGCCCATTTCGGCCACCAGCGCAGCAACGATCTGGTAGAAGAAGCTGCCCTTGGCACCCAGCTTGTTGCCGTGACGGCAGGCGCGACGAATGATGCGGCGCAGCACATAGCCACGACCTTCGTTGGAAGGCAGCACGCCGTCTGCGATCAGGAAACCGCAAGAACGGATGTGGTCCGCCACGACCTTCAGCGAAGCCTGGTTGTCATTGCTGCAACCAATGGCCTTGGCCGACGCAGCCAGCAGGCTCTGGAACAGGTCGATTTCGTAGTTGGAATGTACGTGTTGCAGAACCGCACTGACACGCTCCAGGCCCATGCCGGTATCGACCGACGGCGCCGGCAGTGGGTGCAACACGCCATCAGCCGTACGGTTGAACTGCATGAATACGTTGTTCCAGATTTCGATGTAACGGTCGCCGTCTTCTTCCGGCGAGCCTGGCGGGCCGCCCCAGATTTCCGGGCCGTGATCGAAGAAAATCTCGCTGCAAGGACCGCACGGGCCGGTATCGCCCATCGTCCAGAAGTTATCGGAGGCGTAAGGCGCGCCTTTGTTGTCGCCGATACGAACCATGCGCTCGGCAGGCACGCCGATCTCTTTGGTCCAGATGTCGTAGGCTTCGTCGTCGGTCGCGTAGACCGTGACCCAAAGCTTTTCCTTGGGCAGGTTCAGCCATTTCTCGGAGGTCAGGAAGGTCCAGGCGTAGGTAATGGCATCACGCTTGAAATAGTCACCGAAGCTGAAGTTGCCCAGCATTTCGAAAAAAGTGTGGTGACGAGCGGTATAGCCGACGTTTTCCAGGTCGTTGTGCTTGCCACCGGCACGCACGCATTTCTGACTGGTAACGGCGCGGGTGTAGGCGCGTTTTTCCTGGCCCAGGAAGCAATCCTTGAACTGGTTCATGCCTGCGTTGGTGAACAGCAGGGTTGGGTCATTGCCCGGAATCAAGGAGCTTGAAGCAACACGGGTGTGGCCTTGCTCTTCGAAGAAGCCAAGGAAGGCTTCACGGATTTCTGCGCTTTTCATAGGTTCTTCCACGGAGACTGCGGCCAGAGGCAAGTGCAAAACGTCAAATGACGTAGCAACGGCAAAGGGCCGCATTATATAGGCGTTGCGCCCTCGGTACAGTGTGTTTGTGCGATAGAAACAAGTAACTGGATTATCGTGATCTCATGAGTGTTCAAAGGCTGCAAATGCAGCGATGACCTGTTCAACCTGCGCACGCGACACATTCAGATGAGTCACCATGCGCAGCCGCGCTGCGGCTGTGAGCACGATGCCACGCTCGGCGCAGAACGCCTTGAGTGCTGCAGCGCGCTCACCAATCTGCACGTAGACCATGTTGGTCTGCACCGGCTCGACAGCGTAGCCGAGCCCGCTCAGGCCTTCGGCCAGAAACGCGGCATTGGCATGGTCATCCGCCAGCCGCTCGACCTGATGATCCAGCGCGTAGAGCCCTGCGGCAGCCAGCCCTCCGGCCTGACGCATGCCGCCACCGAGCATTTTGCGCAGGCGACGCGCTCTGGCGATCAACGGCTGCGATCCGCACAGCACCGAGCCGATCGGTGCGCCCAGGCCCTTGGAAAGGCACACCGATACTGAATCGAAGTGCCGGGTAATCTCGCGGACATCGACGCCCAGCCTGACCGATGCGTTGTACAGCCGTGCGCCGTCCAGATGAAGGGCGAGGCCTTTTTCCAGCGTCAGTGTGCGTGCGGCAGCCAGGTATTCCAACGGTAGCACCTTGCCCTGCATGGTGTTTTCCAGGGCCAGCAGGCGTGTGCGGGCAAAGTGAAAGTCATCGGGCTTGATGGCGTCGAGCACCTGCTTCAGGTCCAGCGAGCCATCGGCCTGCACGTCCAGTGGCTGCGGCTGGATGGAACCCAGCACCGCTGCACCGCCGCCTTCGTACTTATACGTGTGTGCCTGCTGGCCAACGATGTATTCATCGCCACGCTCACAGTGCGCCATCAGTGCCAGCAGATTACTCATGGTGCCTGACGGGACAAACAGCGCGGCATCAAACCCGAGGCGCTCGGCGAGCGTCGCTTCGAGCAGGTTGACGGTTGGGTCCTCACCGTAGACGTCATCGCCGACGGGCGCATGCGCCATGGCATCGAGCATGCCGGCCGTAGGCAGAGTCACTGTGTCGCTGCGCAGATCGATGACAGTCACGAAAAAGCTCCCTGAAGTTGAAGATCGATAATGCATGCAACCTTTGGCTTGCAACAAGGCATTACTGAGGCCGCGGTACATGATAATCAAGCACCGCCGCTCTCGATACTCCGTGCCCTTATAAGAAAAAGGTAGGTGCACCGTACGAAAGTGTCCATGCATGATCCAGCGAACTGTGATAAAAATCCCGCGCCGGCCACGTAAAGTGCCGGCAACGTTCTCAGGGCGGGGTGCAATTCCCCACCGGCGGTAATGGCGCGCAATGCGTCTAGCCCGCGAGCGCTTGGGGGTCGCAGCTTTGGCTGGCGATCGGCAAGGTCAGCAGACCCGGTGTGATTCCGGGGCCGACGGTCATAGTCCGGATGAAGAGAGAGCGGGATTGGTGTCTGCAAGAACGTCTGCAAAACCTCATCATGAACGACATCGTTCAGGAGGCTTTCCTACGCGACTTGAATCCCTTTCGATCCAAACGCCCTGTTTTTTCTATAAACAGGAGTCAGAACACGTGCAACCTACTGCAATCGACAGCAAAAGCAAAAGCCACCCGAACGAACGCGTCGCCTTTATCCAGGCCTGCTGGCACAAGGATATTGTCGATCAAAGCCGTAAAGGTTTTATCGCCGAGATGGCCAATCATGGCTATGCGGAAAGTGACATCGACATCTTTGAAGTGGGCGGTGCCTTCGAAATTCCGCTGCATGCAAAACTGCTGGCCAATACCGGCCGCTACGCTGGCATCGTCGGCGCTGCACTGGTAGTGGACGGCGGCATCTATCGCCACGAATTCGTTGCACAGTCAGTGGTCAGTGCGCTGATGCAGGTCCAGCTGGAAACCGAAGTACCGGTGTTTTCCGTGGTCCTGACACCGCACCACTTCCATGCGGGCGAAGAACACCAGAAGTTCTTCTTCGATCACTTCTCGCACAAAGGCGAAGAAGCGGCGAAGACCTGCGCTGACACCTTGAACAAGGTACGCAGCCTGCGCCGTCTGGACGCACAGCAGAAAGCGGCCTGCTGAAACGCGTAGGTGTGACGCAGAGCGTCACGAACTGCATGCCAACGCGGAGCATTGGCACGATAGGTGTTCTCCCGGACACCTATCGTTCCTCACGCTCCAGCGTGGGAATGCCGTTCTGGACGCTCTGCGTCCGATCTTGAGGGTGCCAGGCGATCAGCCAAGGCTACCCGCATCAGTCGGCACAATCAGAATCCCCGCCCGCAGGCCGTTTTTGACTTTCGGGTTGGGGAAGATGATCCTCGCGCCCTCCTCCTCTACCACCCAGCGTGAACCGCCCGCGTCTTCGGCCAGCACGTAGCCCTTTTCCAGCGGTGAGAAGTTTTCTACAGCATCGGCAAGGTTGAACGTGAATGCATCGGTACGCTTGATGACTTCGCGTGCCACGCTGAACAGTTGCAACCCCTCAAGATTTTCATCCAGCTCGGGCTCGCGGCCTTCGATGATCTGCTCCAGACACAAACGCAGTGGCGCGAGGTTGACCTGCTGGTTCTGGCCGAACGGCCGGGCCTTGCCCAGTTCCAGAGTGAAGGCCTCGGCACCCAGTTGATCGTAGGTATAGGCGCTGAACACAATGGACGGCTTGTTCTGCAACAACACCGCACTCATCCCCGCAGCACGCAGCCGGGCCAGTTCGAGACGCGAGTGCTGACGGCCTTCTTTCCACGGGTACAGCGCGAACTGCTCGATCTTCGAACCGCGAATGGCAGTGTGCAGGTCGTAATGCAGGCGGTAGCGATCCGGCAGACTGAAAAAGCTGGCGGCCAGATGCTCCAGCTCGCAGGCACGCAGGGCTTCTGCACCGCCACTTTGCTCGTGACGACCGTTGAACAGCCGATTGACGTCCTGCTCGACAAACCGGGTACCGCGCCGCATGGCGTCGGGATTGCCGAACAGAAACAGGATACGTGCGCGCGGTTTAAGGTCGCCGCGCGCGATGCTGCGGATCAGTTCATCCAGCAGCTCGATGGGTGCTGTCTCGTTGCCATGAATACCGGCGGAGAGCAGCAGGTCCGTGCCATTGTCACGAACCTCCGGCGGGCGAACCTCCAGAGCCCCCTCGCCCATCCATCGCATCCGCACGCCTTCGACGGTCAGTTGAGTCTTTTCCGCTGGCTCACGTCCAGCCAGGGTCAGTTCAAGCAGTTTGCCGAGGGCGAGCATAGGGCAACTTCCTTAGTGGTTGCAGTCAGGGCCGTGAACGTGACCGTCTTCGTCGGCACCTGCGTCGGCCGGTTCCATTTCCAGTTGCAGGCTGACCAGGTTGGTTGCCAGCGGGCGCAGCAGCAGGTTGGCGTACTCTGCATCGTCTTCTTCGACGTCAACGCCGATCAGCAATTGGCCACGGCCATCCTGCTGAATCCACAGTTCCTTGCCCTGCCAGATAATGGCTACGCGGGTGCAAGAAGTTTCCAGCTGGGTGCCATCGGTGTCTTCAAGGATCAGTTGCAGGGCGTCGCTCATAGTCGGAATGCTCTAGATAAAGAAATCATGCGCCAGACATTTGCCCGGCGCGCAGGGTGTTTCAATTCAGTTGAAACGGATAGACGGCACCCAGTTTAAGGATTTGCGTCAGTTCATCCAATGCCGTACGGCATTCGGTCAGCAATCGGGGATCGGCCAGATCGTTTTCACTCATGCGATCACGGTAGTGCCTGTCGACCCATTGCGTCAGCGTGTCATACAGGGGCGCAGTCATGATCACGCCTGGGTTCACCGCTGCCAGCTCGGTTTCCTTGAGCGCCACACGCAGTCGCAGGCAGGCAGGGCCGCCGCCGTTCTGCATGCTTTGCTTGAGGTCGAACACTTTGACCTGGGCAACCGGGCCGTCATCGGCAATCAATCGCTGCAGATAAGCCCAGACGCTCGCATTGGCCTGACACTCCTGCGGCACGATCAGCAGCATCGAGCCGTCCGGGCGTGACAACAACTGGCTATTGAACAGGTAAGAGCGCACCGCATCCTGCACCGAGACTTCGGCACGCGGCACACAAATCGCCCGCAACTGCCCACCGACACGGCCGAGTTTGGCGCGCAGCTCATTGAGCATCGGCTCGGTGTTGAGGAATGCATCCTCGTGATAGAACAGCACCTCACCGTTGCCGACCGCGATCACATCGTTATGAAACACACCCTGATCAATGACCGCCGGGTTCTGCTGAGCATAAACCACGCCGCCCTCGCTCAAGCCATGCAAACGCGCAACAGCTCGTGACGCTTCCAGGGTCTGGCGGGCCGGATACTTTTGCGGTGCCGGGTAGCGGGTATCGAACGCACTGCGGCCAAAAACGAAAAACTCCACACCGGGCTGGCCGTAGTCCTGACAGAAACGGGTGTGGTTGGCTGCGCCTTCGTCGCCGAACTGCGCGACTGGCGGCAACGCAGGGTGATGGGCAAAATGCTTTGCATCGGCAAACATCGCCCCCAGCACGCGGCTGGTGGTCGGGTGCTCGATGCTGCGATGGTATTTGCAGTTGAGGTTGGCCGCCGTGAAATGCACGCGCCCATCTACCGTGTCGGCACTGGGGCTGACCGTCGCGGCATTGGCCACCCACATGCTCGACGCCGAGCAACTGGCAACCAGCAATGGCATATCCTGACGGGCGGCTTTTTCAATCACCTGTTCATCGCTGCCGGTGAAACCTAGCTGCCGCAAACCGGCCACATCAGGGCGTTCCTGCGGTGCCAGCACGCCCTGGGTAAAACCCAGGTCCATCAGCGCCTTCATTTTCGCCAGGCCTTGCAGCGCCGCTTCACGCGGGTTTGCGCATTGCTGGCTGTTACTCTGGGAGGCGACATTACCGTAGGACAACCCACCGTAGTTGTGGGTTGGCCCTACCAGACCGTCAAAATTCACTTCACAGGACTTCATCGGCAAGGCTCCGTGGATCTGTTTTTATAAGCAATCGTGCGCACCCTGTCAGCTCAGCCTGATGCCGGGGGTCAGTGTCGTCGGCAGGGTCAGACTGCCCGTCTCCAGCGAAGCCACCGGATAGGCGCAATAGTCGGCTGCGTAATAGGCGCTGGCGCGGTGGTTTCCCGAGGCTCCGACTCCGCCGAACGGTGCGCTGCTGGCGGCGCCGGTCAGCTGTTTGTTCCAGTTGACGATCCCGGCGCGGCTGTGCAGCCAGAACTGCTGATAGCGTGCTTCGGAGTCCGAGAGCAAACCTGCCGCCAGGCCATAGCGAGTGGCGTTGGCTTCGGCGATGGCGGCGTCGAAACCGGCGTAGCGGATGACCTGCAACAGCGGGCCGAACAGCTCTTCGTCAGGCCGCTCGGCGACCGCGCTGACATCCACAATGCCCGGCGTCAGCAGCGCCGCGCCGGGCTGCGGCTGACGCATTTCCAGCAAGGTAACTGCGCCGTTGGCGAGCAGGTTGCGCTGCGCGTCGAGCAAGGAGCGCGCGGCCTCCAGCGAAATGACCGAGCCCATGAACGGAGACGGCTGCTGATCGAACGCCCCCACCTCGATAGTCGCGCTGACGGCAACCAATCGCGCCAGCAAGGCATCGCCCCAGTCGCCCTCGGGCACCAACAGGCGACGCGCGCAGGTGCAGCGCTGGCCTGCGGAAATGAATGCCGACTGAATGATGGTGTAAACCGCTGCGTCGATGTCCTGAACCTGATCAACGATCAGTGGATTGTTACCGCCCATTTCCAGCGCGAGAATCTTCTCGGGGCGCCCGGCGAACTGCTGGTGCAGCGCGTCACCGGTGCGGCTTGACCCGGTAAAGAACAGCCCGTCGATGCCTGGGTTGGCAGCCAGTGCAATACCGGTTTCGCGACCGCCTTGCAGCAGGTTGAGAACACCGGCAGGCAACCCGGCTTCGATCCAGCACTTGACGGTCAGTTCGGCGACTTTCGGCGTCAGTTCGCTGGGCTTGAACACTACCGTATTGCCCGCCAGCAAGGCCGGAACGATGTGCCCGTTAGGCAGATGACCAGGAAAGTTGTACGGCCCGAACACCGCGACCACGCCATGTGGCTTATGGCGCAATACTGCTGTGGCATCGCCCAGCGGCCCGCTCTTTTCGCCGGTTCGTTCGCGATAGCTCTGCACCGAGATGGCAATCTTGTTGACCATGCTGGTTACTTCGGTCGCCGACTCCCACAAAGGCTTGCCGGTTTCTTCACCGATGCAGTGCGCCAGCGCGTCGGCGTGATGCTTGAGACGTGCAGAGAAGGCTTCCAGCACCGCGATACGCTGATCCAGAGACAGCAGCGCCCAGCCGGGAAATGCCTGACGCGCAGCCTGCACAGCGTAATCGACTTGTTCTGCCGTAGCGCTTTGCCCGGACCACAAAGTTTGCTGGCTCACCGGGTTCAAAGAATGGAACAGCTCGCCCTGCCCGGCCTGCCATGCACCTGCAATGTAGAGGGTACTCATCAAACGCCCTCCCGCGCCGCTGACAAAGGCACGGCGCGCACGTTGTCGCCTGCACTCATGCGCAGCCGCTTGGCGGTTTGTGGCGCAACCACCAGCGTGCCAGCGGCGAAACGCGCAGCGCCTACCGTAATGCGGCAGTCTTCACGCTTGCGGTTGTAAATCAGAAACTGCGGCGCATCGTCACCTGGCGTACCGATGGCCAGTACCAGCGCCTGGCTGTCCTTGATTGCGCGAATCTTGCCGGTCTCGCACTCGATGGCAGGCCCAGCATCGAAGATGTCGACGTAACCCTGATACGAGAACCCTTCGCCCTTGAGCATGGTCAGCGCAGGCTCGGTGTCGGCATGCACGCGGCCGATCACATTGCGTGCGTCTTCGGAAAGAAAGCAGCTATAAAGCGGAAATTTGGGCATCAGCTCGGCAATGAATGCCTTGTTGCCAACGCCGGTCAGGTAATCGGCCTGACTGAATTCCATCTTGAAGAAATGCCGACCCAGACTTTCCCAGAACGGCGACCGGCCATTCTCGTCGGACATGCCACGCATCTCGGCAATGATCTTGTTACCGAACAGCTTCGGAAATTCGGCGATGAACAGCATGCGCGCCTTGGACAGCAGGCGGCCATTGAGGCCATTGCGTGAATCGCTGTGCAGGAACAGCGAGCACAGCTCGGAATTGCCGGTCAGGTCGTTGGCCAGGAACAGGGTCGGGATTTCCCGGTAGATGTTCAGTTCCTGCGACGCACTGACCGTGAGGCCGACCCGATAGTTGTACCAGGGCTCGCGCAGGCCGACCGCCCCGGCGATGGCAGAAATGCCGACCACCCGACCATCGTCATCTTCAAGCACGAACAGATAGTCGGCATCGCCGCGCTCGGCTTCTCCGCGAAAGGTCTTTTCAGCCCAGCCTACCCGGTGCGCCAGACGCTGCTCATTGGCGGGCAGTGTCGTCAGACCGGCACCGGTGCTGCGCGCCAGCTCGATCAGCGCAGGCAGGTCACTGCTGCGTACAGGACGAACGATCATGTTATCTCCTCAGCGGCTCATCGAGAGCCTTGAAACTCGCTAATCGGCTATCGAACGTCTGGCTCAGACCGCGACGATCCGCACACTGGCACCTTCACCAACGCCCAGTGCGTCGGCGGCCTGCAGGCTCAGCACCACCGGTCTGCCAGGTGCCCAGTCCAGTTCCAGGAGCACCGCGCGGTAATCCTGCAACAGGCCGTTGGCAACCAGATAAAGACGCCCGCCTGTGCCGACATCGCTGCTTTGCGCGGTTTCGACCTTGACCGGCACCAGACGGCTCTGCGCGATGGACCGGATTCCGGATACCTTGGCATGCAGGGTCGGGCCACCGTCGAAGATGTCGATGTAATGGTCGGTTTCAAAGCCTTCGCGCATCAGGATGTCGAAGGTGATCTGCGCACGCGGATGCACCTGGCCCATGGCCTCCTGCGCAGCGTCAGGCAGCAATGGCACGTAGATCGGGTAATGCGGCATCAGCTCGGCGAGGAAGGTCCGGCTTTTCAGCCCGCACAGGCGCTCGGCAGCGGCGTAGTTGAGATCGAAGAAGTTGCGCCCGATGGCATCCCAGAACGGCGAATCTCCCTGTTCGTCGCTGTAACCGACGATCTCGGTGACCACTGAATCGGCAAAGCGCTCGGGGTGACTGGCGACAAACAGCAGACGGCCGCGCGAATTGAGCTCCGACCATGCCGTGCCGACCAGCTCCGGGACCACGTAGAAACTGGTCAGCAGGCTGTTACCGGTCAGGTCGTGACACTGGGATAGAACATGGATCTTGTTATGGATCTTCAGTTCGCGGGAAGCATGCACGAAGGTTTCGTTGCGAAAACTGTAAAACGGCTCGGAGTAGCCCGCCGAAGCAACAATGCCCGAGCAGCCCACCAGCTTGCCGCTTTCGCTGTCTTCGAGCACGAAGAAGTAGGTTTCTTCGCCGTTGAAGCTGACCTCGGCGGCGAATGATGCCTCCGACGAGCCGATCTTGTCGGTCAGGCGGCCAGCATCGTCGGGCAAGGACGTGACACCGATAGGGCTGTCGGCAGCGAGGCGTTGAACCTCGGCCAGATCAGCCATTTGCGCAGGGCGCATCACCAGCATGGTGCCACTCCTTGTAGATCGACCGGCATTTACGACCGGCACTGGTAAAAGCACCACACGGCATCATGCCGCACAGCACAGGAAAATGTCCGGTGTTTGCCGATCAGGCAGACACCGGGATAAAGCGGATGAATCAGGACGTCAGCTTGGCGATGGCACGTTCGAAGCGGTTCAGGCCTTCTTCGATGTCTGCGTCTTCAATAACCAGGCTCGGCGCGAAACGGATCACGTCGGGACCGGCCTGCAGAATCATCAGATCCTGGGCTTCAGCGGCGTTGAAAATGTCCTTGGCCTTGCCTTTCCAGGCGTCGGACAGCACGCAGCCGATCAACAGGCCCAGGCCGCGCACTTCGGTGAACACGCCATATTGCTGGCCGATGCTCTCCAGGCGGGTCTTGAATTGCTGATGCTTGCGCTGCACGCCAGCCAGCACTTCAGGCGTATTGACGACATCAATCACCGCTTCACCGACCGCGCAGGCCAGCGGGTTGCCGCCATACGTGGTGCCGTGAACGCCGACCGCAAAGTGTTTGGCGAGTTTTTCAGTGGTCAGCATGGCCGCCAGAGGGAAACCGCCACCGATGCTTTTGGCGCTGGAAAGGATGTCCGGGGTCACGCCGTAATGCATGTAGGCGAACAGATGACCGCTACGGCCCATGCCGCTCTGCACTTCATCGAACACCAGCAATGCGTTGTGCTCGTCACACAGTTTGCGCGCGCCTTGCAGGTATTCCAGCTGGCCCGGCAACACGCCGCCTTCGCCCTGAATCGGCTCCAGCACCACGGCGCAGGTCTTGTCGGTAACAGCCGCTTTCAACGCTTCAAGGTCGTTGTACGGCACGTGGCTGATGCCGGTGATCTTCGGCCCGAAACCATCGGAGTACTTCGGCTGCCCACCCACGCTGACAGTGAACAGGGTACGGCCATGAAAACTGTTCAGGGCCGCGATGATTTCGTACTTTTCCGGGCCGTACTGATCATGCGCCACACGACGCGCCAGCTTGAAAGCGGCTTCGTTGGCTTCAGCACCGGAGTTACAGAAGAACACGCGCTCGGCGAACGTCGCATCCACCAGCTTTTTCGCCAGACGCAGGGTCGGCTCGTTGGTGAAAACGTTGGACACATGCCAGAGGTTGTTGGCCTGCTCGGTCAAGGCACCGACCAGCGCCGGATGGCAGTGGCCCAATACGTTGACGGCGATCCCGCCCGAGAAATCCACCAGTTCGCGTCCCGCCTGATCCCAGACCCGGGAGCCCGCACCGCGCACGGGAATGAACCCGGCCGGGGCGTAATTGGGGACCATTACCTGGTCGAAATCGGCGCGTTGCACCGCAGCATGCTCAACGGACATCGGAGTCTCCTGATGAGGAACGCCTGCCTGAAACTGGCGAGCGATGGGAAGATTGTAAGGACTGAATTGTGTTCGGCCTTGCCGCCAGGCGACAACTTGTTACAGCGCAAAACCGGCTTTTTTCAAGGTTTTCGGCAATGCGACATATTGCGTCACAAAGGCGCAGTTTAAACGGATTGAGGCCGGCCTGTCTGGACCAGAGCTGTCGCGGCAGCACTTCTATCGCGACAAGACAATCAACCGCGCTCGGCAGGCACCGGCGAAAGTTCGAACGGGCTGCTGCTGCGTCGCTGGTTGCGGTCTTCACGCGGCGTGGCGCCGAAGAAGTTGCGGTAGGCGCTGGAGAAGTGCGGCCCCGAGGAAAAACCGCACGAAAGACCGATCTGAATGATCGACTTGCTGGTCTGCATCAACATCTGACGCGCCTTGTTCAGGCGCAGCTCCAGGTAATACTGACTGGGTACACGGTTGAGGTACTGCTTGAAGATTCGCTCCAGCTGACGGCGCGACACACACACGTGCTGGGCGATTTCGTCAGTGGTCAACGGCTCTTCGATGTTGGCTTCCATCAACAGTACAGCCTGGGTCAGCTTTGGATGGCTGGAGCCCAGACGGTTCTGCAACGGAATGCGCTGACGCTCGCCGCCTTCGCGAATGCGTTCGACCACCAGCTCTTCGGAAACCGCCCCGGCCAGTTCCGCACCGTGATCGCGAGACAGCACCGCCAGCAGCAGGTCGAGCACCGACATGCCACCGCAGGCGGTCAGACGATCCCGGTCCCAGTCGAACAAATGGCTGGTGGCGATGACTTTGGGGAAGCGTTCGGCGAAGTCGTCCTGCCAGCGCCAGTGCACGGCAGCGCGATAGCCGTCCAGCAGGCCCAGTTGCGCGAGCGGATAAACGCCCGCCGACAGCCCGCCAATCGAACAGCCGGCACGCACCAGTTGCTTGAGCGCGCTGCCCAGCGCCGGGGCCACGGCTGCCGGAGGCTCATCGGCGAGCAGAAACAGCTTCTGAAAACCGTCCAGTCGCCCGGTCCAGGGCTCGCCCGGCAATTGCCAGGCGCCGGCAACCGCTGTCGGCTCCCCTGCCTCGGCCTGTAGAAACGACAATTCGTAGACCACTTCAGGATGAACGCGCTGAGCGACACGCAAGGCTTCCTCGGCAAGTGCCAGAGTCAGGGCTTTGGTGCCAGGCCAGACGAGAAAACCTATTCGATGGGCAGTCATTGGGACATCCGATACGTATTGCCGCAAAAGCCGAGCCTCAGAAGATGGCTCGATCTGGAACATCCAGGTCATGTCGCGCGTCGCGCAGCATGCCCTGTTCTGCCGTAAAAAGGCATCGCCATGCGATGCCTATCGTCACTTGAGGCTGCCTGACAGGAACTGCTGCAGACGCTCGGTCTGCGGGTTGGCCAGTACCTCGCGCGGGTCACCACGCTCCAGCACCACACCCTGGTGCAGGAAAACCAGCTGGTTGGAGACTTCCCGGGCAAAGCCCATTTCGTGAGTCACCACCACCATGGTCCGGCCTTCCTGAGCCAGACCCTGCATGACCTTGAGCACATCACCGACCAGTTCCGGGTCGAGCGCCGACGTGGGCTCGTCGAACAGCATCACCTCAGGCTCCATCGCCAGCGCGCGGGCAATGGCCACACGCTGCTGCTCGCCACCGGACATGTGCCCTGGATAAGCGTCTTTACGATGGGACACGCCGACCTTGGCCAGATAGTGCTCGGCTTTTTCCAGCGCTTCCTTTTTCGACACGCCCAGAACATGAACCGGCGCTTCGATGATGTTCTGCAGCGCCGTCATGTGCGACCACAGGTTGAAGTGCTGGAACACCATCGACAGACGTGAGCGCATGCGCTGCAACTGTCTGGCGTCGGCAGCTTTCAGACCGCCGTCCTTGTTCGGCACCAGCTTCAACTCTTCGTTGTTGAGCAGGATCTTGCCGGCATGGGGCTGTTCGAGCAGGTTGATGCAGCGCAGAAAGGTGCTTTTGCCCGAGCCGCTGGAGCCGATGATGCTGATGACATCGCCAGCTTTGGCGGTCAGGGACACGCCCTTGATCACTTCGTGACTGCCATAGCGCTTGTGCAGGTCCTGCACTTCCAGTTTGTTCATGCTTTGGGTTCCCACAGAACGGTCAATCACTGAGCAGACGTCCATGACGCAGCGCGGTGCGCCCCGCCACTTTGGCCAGCCAGAAACCTGGTTGAGCGTAACGAAGCCGCTCGATGGCAAACAACACCCCGGCAGTATTCGCACAAATGGTACTGACCTGATCGGACAGCGGGTCGATGACTTCGAACAGCGCATCGCCGACTTCGACTTTATCGCCTGCGGCACGCAGGAATGTCACCACGCCAGGATGCGGCGCATAGAGCAATTCGGTGCCTTCGAATGGCATACCTTCGCAGGCTTGATGTGCCGGCTGCGGCCAGTCACCGCTGATGAAACCCTGCTCGGCCAGAAACGCCAGAATGCCTTCGGCGTGCGCTTGCGCCTGAGGCCTGCCGGTGTCGGCCTGACCACCCAGCTCGATAGTGGTCGCCAGACACGCCAGCGGGATCTGCGCCTGCGGGAAGGTCCGTGACAGACGCAACCACGGCAGCGAACAGGCTTCATCGAAGGAACTGCCACCGGAATCCTCGGCCAGCAGTGCCACCTGAATATTCAGGTGCGCCGACAGCGAGCGCCATTGCGGCCAGTGCTGCGGCAAGGCATACATATGCAGCGCGGCATCGGCATCGCAATGCAGGTCAAGCACCACATCAGCGATGCAGGCATGCTTGAGCAGGATGCGCTGCATGCCCTGCAACTCCGATTGCGCGGCAGGCAAGCCGTCAAGTGCAGTCATCATCGCCTGACGAATCAATTGGGTATTGGCGCGCGGGTCATCGCCCAACTGGCCTTCCAGCAACTCGGCGACCGGCTCGCTCAGCTCGGTGAAGTCACGGTTGAAATTCTTGCCGCTGCCGAACTCGAAACGCCCTTGGTGTGCGCCTTGCAGCAACTGCCCCAGCCCCAGCGGATTGGCCACCGGCACCAGCTCGACGACGCCCTTGAGGGCGCCTTGCTGTTCCAGCTCGGTCAGGCGTTTCTTCAACTCCCAGGCGGTGCGCATGCCGGGCAGTTCGTCTGCGTGCAGACTGGCCTGAATATACGCTTTGCGCTCGCCGGTGCCGAAACGAAAGACACTCAGCGTGCGTTCGGTGCCGAGGGTGCTCCACGGCAATACATGATCGATTCTTTGCATTTCAGACCTTCCGTGGGGCCAGATAGCCCAGCCAGCGGCGTTCGGCAATTTTGAACAGCCGCACCAGAATGAATGTCAGGCATAGATAGAAAACGCCTGCGGTAACGTAAGCCTCGAACGGCAGGTAGAACTGCGCGTTGACCGTGCGGGCAGCGCCGGTGATGTCGATCAGGGTCACGATGGAGGCCAGACTGGTCGTCTGCAGCATCATGATGACCTCGTTGCTGTACTGCGGCAGCGCCCGGCGCAAGGCCGACGGCAGCAGAATGCGCCGATACATTTTGGCCTTCGACATGCCCATGGCCCGCGCTGCCTCGATTTCACCGGCCGGCGTGGCCTTGAGGCTGCCAGCAATGATCTCGGCTGTGTAGGCGCTGGTATTGATGGTGAATGCCAGACAGGCACAAAACGTAGCGCTTGACAGCCAGGGCCATAAAAAGCTTTCGCGCACCGCGTCGAACTGGGCCAGCCCGTAATAAATCAGGAACAGCTGGACCAGCATCGGCGTGCCGCGAATCACATAGGTGTACAGCCAGGCAGGCATGTTGACCCAAGGGTTTTTCGAGACCCGCATCAGGCCCAGCGGCAACGCCGCGAGCAGCCCGAATGCGAGCGAAATCGCCAGCAGTTTCAGGGTGGTCAGCAAGCCGTCGAAGTACAGCGGCAGGCTGTCCCAGATCACGTTGTAGTCAAAGATCATAGGTCAGCCGCCCTGACGCCTACCGAGTAGCGTTTTTCGAGGTAACGCAAGGCGAGCAGCGAAACACTGGTAATAACCAGGTACATCGCTGCAACCGCCAGAAAGAAGGTGAAAGGCTCGCGGGTGGCATCGGCCGCCTGCTTGGCCTTGAACATCATGTCCTGCAGGCCGACCACGGAAATCAGTGCGGTGGCCTTGGTCAACACCAGCCAGTTATTGGTGAAGCCGGGGATCGCCAGACGAATCATCTGCGGCACCAGAATGCGGAAGAACACCTTGCCGCTGCTCAGGCCATACGCCATGCCGGCTTCGGCCTGCCCCTTGGGGATCGCCATGAACGCACCGCGAAAGGTTTCCGAGAGATAGGCACCGAAGATGAAGCCCAGAGTGCAGATGCCGGCCAGCAAGGGGTCAAGATCGATGTAGTCATCAAAACCCAGCAGCGGCGCAACGCGGTTGAGCAGGTCCTGACCGCCGTAGAAAATCAGCAATATCAGGACCAGATCGGGAATGCCGCGAATGACCGTGCTGTACAGATCGCCCAGCCAGGCAATCCAGCGTACCGGCGACAGACGAAGCGCCACGCCGATCAGACCGAGAACGATCGCCAGAGCCATCGACGACAGGGCCAGCTGCAACGTCAGCCAGGCACCTTCGAGGATGACAGCTCCGTAACCTTTCAACATGATGTGCGGTCCTCAAGCGTGGAATAAAAATGGCGCAAGCCAGGCAATTCTGTTTGCGCCATTGATCAGGATCGGTATGACGACTTACTTGCCGTAGATATCGAAGTCGAAATATTTGTCCTGGATGGCCTTGTACTTGCCGTTGGCACGGATGGCTGCAATGGCAGCATTGAGGCGCTCAAGGTTGGCCTTGTCACCCTTGCGCACGGCGATGCCGATGCCGTCACCGAAGTATTTCGGGTCGGTGAACGATGGACCTGTGAACGCGTAACCCTTGCCTGCGTCGGTCTTCAGGAAGCCGTCCTGCAGCAGGGTGGCGTCGGCAATCGTGCCATCCAGACGACCCGCACCGATGTCCAGGTAGATTTCGTTCTGCGAACCGTACGGCGTCACTTCCACACCTTTGGGAGCAAGAACTTCACGGGCGAAACGCTCATGGATCGAACCGCGCTGCACGCCGATTTTCTTGCCCTTGAGTTCCGCCAGGCTGTCGCTGATCACGGTGCCGTCTTTCATGACCAGACGGGCCGGGGAATTGTAGTACTTGCCGGTGAAATCCACAGACTTCTTGCGGTCGTCGGTGATCGACATGGACGAAAGGATCGCGTCGATCTTGCGCACTTTCAGTGCCGGGATAAGACCGTCGAATTCCTGCTCGACCCAAGTGCACTTGACCTTCATTTCTTCACACAGCGCATTGCCGATGTCGTAGTCAAAACCGACGATGCTGCCATCCGGAGCCTTGGAAGCGAACGGAGGGTAAGCCGCTTCGATGCCGATTTTCAGCGGTTTTTCATCAGCAAAGATCGGCTGGGCGAGCACGGACAACGCCATCGCGCCAATAAGCATGAGCTTCTTCATTTCCAGGACTCCATCGGTAAAGCACGACAAGTGGCAAAGTGAGCAAGCGCCCAATGTGCGAAAGGACAATCTCGGGGGAGAGCGACGCCGGGGGCGTGACACCGCATTGGTGGCTCACGGACCTTCGGCGAATGACGGGCATTTTAACGACAGGCTCGAAGTCGATATTTCTTCAATGCGACAACTAGTTACAGATGCACCGAAAAACCCACTACCAGCTATTGACGAAGCATATTTCTGCTGATCCAGCAGAGCCAGCTAAACCTGTCATAACAGCAAAAAGCGCGCCCATTATTGGCAAACCCTTCTAATCCGGCAAGCCCAGCGTTCCATATGGCGGATGAAACGCCCTGATGCGTCGCAGCTTCCTAAAAGAAAGCCAGAGAACGTCTCACAATGAAGCACCGTCCGACAACGCCGTGTAAACCCGTAACAAACCGATATATATCTCGTTTCCGATACCGGGCCGCACAAACAAAAGCGCCCCGCCCGGCGTTCACCGGACGAGGCGCGCTCAGTCAATGAGCGGTCAGGCAGCGTTCATGGTCTTGTGCGTGTCAATCAGGTGCTGCACCACACCCGGATCGGCCAGCGTCGAGATGTCACCCAGCGCATCGTACTCAGCGGTGGCAATCTTGCGCAGGATACGGCGCATGATCTTGCCCGAACGGGTCTTCGGCAATCCAGGCGCCCACTGGATGAAATCAGGCGAAGCAATCGGGCCGATCTCCTTGCGCACCCAGTTGCGCAACTCAGTGCGTAGCGCGTCGCTCGGTTCTTCGCCACCGTTGAGGGTGACGTAGACGTAGATGCCCTGCCCTTTCAAGTCATGCGGCACACCGACCACTGCGGCTTCGGCGACTTTCGGGTGCGCAACCATCGCGCTTTCGATCTCTGCGGTGCCCATGCGATGGCCGGAAACGTTGAGCACATCATCTACGCGCCCGGTGATCCAGTAGTAGCCGTCCTCATCGCGACGGGCACCGTCACCGGTGAAGTACATGCCACGGAAGGTCTTGAAGTAGGTGTCGACGAAACGGTCGTGGTCGCCGTACAGCGAGCGTGACTGACCCGGCCAGGAATCGAGAATCACCAGATTGCCTTCGGCCGCGCCCTCGATGAGGTTGCCCAGGTTGTCCACCAGCGCCGGAATCACGCCGAAGAACGGACGTGTTGCCGAGCCCGGTTTCAGCGCTGTTGCGCCTGGCAGCGGGCTGATCAGAATGCCGCCGGTTTCGGTCTGCCACCAGGTATCGACAATCGGGCAGTTCTGTTTGCCAACGGTGTTGTAGTACCAGCCCCAGGCTTCCGGGTTGATCGGCTCGCCCACCGAACCCAACAAGCGCAGACTGGAACCGTCGGCACCTTCAACAGACTTGGTGCCCTCGGCCATCATGGCGCGGATCGCGGTCGGCGCGGTGTAGAGGATATTGACCTTGTGCTTGTCGATGATTTTTGACACACGCGTGATGTCCGGGTAGTTCGGCACACCTTCAAACAGCAGCGTGGTTGCACCATTGGCCAAGGGCCCATAGACAATGTAGCTGTGCCCGGTGACCCAGCCGACGTCGGCGGTGCACCAGTAGATTTCGCCCGGTTTGTAGTCAAACACACGCTCGTGGGTCAGCGCCGCATAAAGCAGATAACCTGCGGTGGTGTGCAACACACCCTTGGGTTTGCCGGTCGAGCCCGAAGTGTAGAGGATGAACAGCGACTCTTCGGCCCCCATCTCTTTTGGCGCGCAGGTGCTGGAGGCCACTTCCAGAAGCGAGTGGTACCAGATGTCACGATGACGGTTCCACTCGATCTCGCCACCGGTGCGTTTGCAGACGATAACCTTCTGCACGCTGCTGGTTTCCGGGTTGGTCAGGGCGCGGTCGACGTTGGCCTTGAGCGCAGTCTTCTTGCCTCCACGCAGGCCTTCGTCGGCAGTAATAACCACTTTGGAACTGCAATCGATGATCCGCCCAGCCAGCGCTTCGGGCGAGAAACCGCCGAATACCACCGAGTGAATCGCACCGATCCGGGCGCACGCCAGCATGGCGACCACAGCCTCGGGGATCATCGGCATGTAGATAGTGACGACGTCGCCACGGTGAACGTCCTGACCACGCAGTGCGTTGGCAAACTTGCAGACTTCGGCGTGCAGCTCGCGGTAGGTGATTTCGCGGTGCTCGGAAGGGTCATCGCCTTCCCAGATGATGGCAATGGTGTCGCCGCGCTCTGCCAGATGGCGATCCAGGCAGTTATAGGCAACGTTCAGCGTACCGTCGGCGAACCATTTGATATCGACCCGATGGTCGTCGAACGAGGTTTGCTTGACCACACTGAAAGGTTTGATCCAGTCGAGGCGCTGAGCCTGTTCACGCCAGAAACCATCAGGGTTGACCACCGACTGCTGGTACATGGCCTTGTAGGTCGCTTCATCCGTCAGCGTAGTCGCTGCGACTTCTGGGCGGACGGGGTACAGGGAAGCTGCACTCATCTTGGTTACCTCGGTGGATAGTTGTTGTTTTATGCACCCGTTGTATCCCGCCCCACCCGGTGGGGCCATTCGACGTTGGTATTACCGGGCGGGGCCGGAGCCTCAGACGGCCTCCGGATTATTACCGTTTTGATGAAAGCGCTTATCCAAAGTCTTTATATATGTCGCCTTGCAACAGGCCTAGAATTCATCTCGCCAACACGGCAACTATCAGCTGCCCCCACGCAGCCCGCTTCTAGATATCAAACAGAGTTCGCACATGACGCTAAAAGCGTGATGCGCACGCGCTCACTTTCAAAAAGGTAAAACACAATGAAAGCTTTATTAGTGACATTGGCACTGTGCGGTGTCAGCAGCTTCGCCATGGCCGAAGAATCGCAGACCAAAGTTGCTGCCCAGCAAGCCCGTGTCGAGCAATACACGTATGGCACTCATCTGGATATCGCCCGGGTTATTTCCATCAGCCAGATCCCCAACGTCTGCGAAGTGGTCCCGGCGCGCATGGTCTATGAAGACTCGCAAGGCGCACGGCACACCATGAGCTACCAGGTGATGGGCAACGGCTGCAGCAACGGTTGATGCTTTTCGCTGTTGCGACCCGTGCCCGACGCCTCGCAGATATTGATTGCGAGGCGTATGCACGAGCGTTGGTTGCCGGACGGTCAATCAGCGGATTGTTGATCGGCTGCGTGCTGACCTGACTCACGCCCCAACTCATAGCCACGCAACTTGTTGGCAATGGTTGTATGTGACACCCCCAGGCGTTTGCCCAATTGGCGACTGCTGGGATATTGCACATATAAATGTTCCAGCACCGATTTTTCGAAACGCCCGATAATAGCCTCCAGCCCCCCTTCCAGAGACATATCGCTCAGCCCTGGCCGCACACCGTAATCCGGCAAACGAATATGCTCGGCCTGTACCTTGCTGCCGTCACACAGCGATACAGCCTGAAACAATACATTTTCCAATTGCCTTACATTGCCGGGCCAGTGGTACTGACTCAGGCGCTTGATGGCAGCCGGCGCAATGCCTGGCAACGGGCAGCCGATCTGGCGGCTGGCGTGATCCAGAAAGTGTTCCACCAGCGGCTCAAGACCGTCCAGACAATCGCGCAACGGCGGTATGTGCAGCGACAGCACATTGAGGCGATGATAAAGGTCCTGCCTGAAAACCCCTTGGGTGCATAGCTCCGACAGGTCGACCTGGGTCGAACACATCACACGCACATCGAGAAACATATCCTCATCGCTGCCGACCCGGCGAAAGCTGCCGTCCTGAATGAAACGCAGCAGCTTGGCCTGCATACGCGCACTCAACTCACCCACGCCATCAAGGAACAACGTGCCGCCTGCTGTCAGCTCCAGCAGCCCGAGTCGGCCTTCCGCTCGCGCGCCTTCGAACGCACCGGGGTCATAGCCGAACAGCTCAATCTCGGCCATGGACTCCGACAGCCCGGCACAGTTGAGCGCCATCAGCGGTGACTGGCCGCGCGGGCTGGCAAGGTGACAGGCACGGGCCAGCAATTCCTTGCCGGTGCCGGTTTCGCCCTCGATCAGCAGCGGCGCATCCAGTGGTGCCATGCGCCGCGCCTCGCGGACGACCGCGGCCATGACCTTCGAACTCTGAAAGATGCTGTCAAAGCCGCGTAACTCCTGCTTGCGCACATGGTAAATGCGCTCACCGACCCGATCAGCGCGGTGCAGGGTCAGTACGGCCCCGGCCATGGCTTCGCTGTCATCGTGCTCCGATTGCAACGGGGCGATGTCGGCGAGAAACACATCGCCGCGCACCTTGACCCGCAGGCCGTTGATCCGCGACTGGCTGGCCCGCACCAGCTCAGGCAGGTCGAAATCCTCGGCATAGCGCGACAAAGGTATCCCCGGCACTTCATCGACCCGCACACCCAGCAACTGCGCGGCTGCGCGATTGGCTGCGACGATTGCGCCGGCCATGTCGATAGACAGCACAGGGAACTCCAGCGCACCGAGCAAGGCGTTGAGCTCCATGTGCCGACGCTCGCTGGGCATCAGCCCGACACGCTTGACGCCGAATACACCGGTGATCGCCTCAAACTTCAGGCGCAGGGCCTGAAACTGCAGATTGATCAGGTTCGGGCAATGCAGATAGATAGCGTCGCCATGCTCGCCCCCCACTTCACCACGCGCCACGTTGACGCCGTAGGCCACCAACAGATCGAGAATGTCGCGAAGAATGCCGATCCGGTTCTGGCAATGCACCTTGATGCGCATGATTCATTCGCCCCTGTGAGCATGGTTTTTTTAGAGAGTGGCAAAGTTTTCCGTCAACAATACGTTACAGACGCACGCTTCGCGAGAGAGCAATCTGCTGAATTCCTGACCCACGGGAATCATTCGTAAAGTTTTCGTTACGAAATCTGGCGACAGGACGGGAGCGCGACGACTTTCACAGGCAGACCCATCGTCGAAAGCGGGTTATTCCTGCAGGCAGGCTTTTACAAAAATACTTCACAAGAGCAGCCTTTCGAGGACATCAGCATGGCCCAGACGCTTTACGTGGCACGCGAGCCGGACGCTTCGGGCTTCATTGATTACACAGCTGCCGAACATGCGGTATGGAACACCTTGATTACCCGGCAGATGACGATCATTGAAGGTCGGGCCTGTCAGGAGTATCTGGACGGTATCGAGCAACTGGGCCTTCCCCATGAGCGTATTCCGCAGCTGGGAGAAATCAACAAGGTGCTGGGTGCGACCACCGGCTGGCAGGTTGAGCGAGTGCCAGCGCTGATCCCCTTCCAGACGTTCTTTGAACTGCTGGCCAGCAAGCGCTTCCCGGTGGCGACGTTTATTCGCACCGAGGAAGAGCTGGACTATCTTCAGGAACCGGACATCTTTCATGAAATCTTTGGTCACTGCCCGCTGCTGACCAATCCGTGGTTTGCCGAATTTACCCACACCTACGGCAAACTTGGCCTGAGCGCGAGCAAGGAACAACGTGTGTATCTGGCCCGGCTGTACTGGATGACCATCGAGTTTGGCCTGGTCGATACACCACACGGGCGCAAGATCTATGGCGGCGGTATTCTTTCTTCGCCCAAGGAAGCGGTATACAGCCTGTCGTCGGCTCCCGAACACCAGCTATTTGACCCGCTTGAAGCGATGCGCACGCCATACCGCATCGACATTCTGCAACCGCTGTATTTTGTTCTGCCAAGCCTCAAGCGCCTGTTCGACCTGGCGCAGGAAGACATCATGACGCTGGTAGAACAGGGCATGCAGTTGGGCTTGCACGCCCCGAAATTCCCACCTAAAACCAAAAGCCACGCGGCCTGAAATGCGGCCAGGTATATGAAAAGGAAACCCTGTTTATGAGCACCTTGAATCAAGCCCATTGCGAAGCCTGCCGAGCAGACGCCCCACAAGTCAGCGAAGCCGAGCTGCCGGAACTGCTCAAGCAGATCCCCGACTGGAACATCGAAGTCCGCGACGGCGTCATGCAGCTTGAAAAAGTATTCCTGTTCAAGAATTTCAAATTCGCCCTGGCGTTCACCAACGCGGTCGGCGAGATTGCCGAGGCTGAAGGCCACCATCCAGGCCTGCTGACCGAATGGGGCAAAGTGACGGTGACCTGGTGGAGCCACTCGATCAAAGGACTGCACCGCAACGACTTCATCATGGCCGCGCGCACCGATGAAGTGGCACATGGCGCCGAGGGCCGCAAATAATTTTTGCGAGAAGGTCTACGAAGGTTATTGCGCCCTGATGCAGCCATAACGCAGTAAAACCAAAGCGTGCAGCGACTCGCAAGGCATGGGCCCGGACAGTGAAAATGCGATTTTGTTTCGCTGACAGGCCAATGAGGATAAAAAAATATCCTGATTGTCATTTTCAGTGGGGTATCCTGCGCAGGCTTTTTTAAAGCACGGTTCTATCTGCAACCCCTTGCGAGGAGCGACGACGATGCATGAAATCCCTAACTTCCCACCAGGCCAACAGGAACCACAACAGTCGACCCTGGCTCAACAGGAGCTTGGTCAACCTGTCGCAATGAAAGCAGCACCCTCGGCTCAAGACAGCCAGAAAGCCGGAAGCAAAGACTGAAGGCGATTGTTTTCAGGCGTATCGAAAAACGGTTCTGCCGATTTTCAATACGCCTGGAAAACCAGCAACAGGCAAACAGCAGATTTTTATGAGCGACTTCACTGAAACGCAAGCCAATGCCCTGATTGGCACCGCAGAGAAAATGATCGAAATCTGGTCACGCCTCAGCCCGGAAAAACAGAGCGCCTTGCTCGCCCGTTTCGGTACTCAGGAAAACGCCTTGGCCGCCCTCGTGACCACTCAGCTTGTAGCCCCGGCAGACAAATAATCCCCCATTTGCCGTTTATTTCACTTCGTTGCACCTGCACCACGCGATGCGTCGGTATGATGAGCACTTCGAGAGCTTGCTAAGGGTTTTCCCTGCCCGCTCGAACGCCATACCCGCACAGAACGAAAGCCTGCCCCATGCCCGAGACACAGCAAACCACGCCGCAAACCCCTATGGCTGTTACCCAGACCGTCATTTCCATCGTGATGTTCACGTTCATCGGCTACCTGAATATCGGTATTCCGCTTGCCGTATTGCCAGGCTACGTCCACAGCGATCTGGGCTTCGGCGCGGTTATCGCAGGCCTGGTGATCAGCGTGCAGTACCTGGCGACATTGATCAGTCGACCATGGGCGAGCCGTATCATCGACAATCTGGGCAGCAAGAAAGCCGTGCAGATCGGCCTGACCGGCTGCGGGCTGAGCGGTATATTCATGCTGGTGCCGGTCTGGCTGGACAGCTGGCCGATGGCGAGCCTGATCATTCTGCTGATTGGCCGGGTGATTCTCGGCAGCGCGGAAAGTCTGGTAGGTTCGGGTTCGATTGGCTGGGGCATTGGCCGGGTCGGCGCGCAGAACACTGCCAAAGTGATCTCCTGGAACGGTATCGCCAGCTACGGCGCTCTGGCCATCGGCGCACCGCTGGGTGTCTGGATGGTTAACTCGCTCGGGTTGTGGACAGTGGGGGTCAGCATCATGCTGCTCTGCGCACTGGGCTTATACCTGACCTGGCACAAGCAGGCCGCACCGATTGTGCCGGGTGAACGGTTGCCCTTCATGCATGTGCTGGGGCGAGTGTTTCCACACGGCATGGGCCTGGCGCTGGGCGGCATTGGCTTCGGCACCATCGCAACCTTTATCACCTTGTACTACGCGAGCAACCACTGGCCGAATGCGGCGCTGTGCCTGACCCTGTTCGGTGGCAGTTTCATCGCGGCGCGCCTGCTGTTCGGCAACCTGATCAATCGTCTGGGCGGCTTTCGGGTGGCGATTGTCTGCCTGTCAGTGGAAAGCCTGGGGCTGTTGCTGCTGTGGATGGCCCCCACTCCGGAGCTGGCACTGGCTGGCGCGGCGTTGACCGGTTTCGGGTTCTCGCTGGTGTTCCCGGCGCTGGGCGTGGAAGCTGTGAACCTCGTCCCTGCCTCCAGCCGCGGCGCAGCGGTGGGCGCTTACTCGCTGTTCATTGACCTGTCCCTGGGCATCACCGGCCCACTGGCAGGCGCGATTGCCGCAGGCTTCGGCTTTGTCTCGATCTTCCTGTTCGCGGCACTGGCGTCACTTACCGGGCTGGCGTTAAGCGTCTATCTGTACAAGCAGACGCAGGTGGTACGCCACTGATGGTCGGTTCCGGTCATCGCTCAGACGCTTTAGCGTCGTAACGCTCTGCGTCGCAAAGAGGACGCAGAGCGTCCGGAAAGGCATGCGACGCAGAGCGCCGCACGATAGTGCGATTATCGGTAATGCATTTCGCGACGCTCTGCGTCCGATCTTGAAGGGCCAGCTGTACTCAGAAATCCACTTTCCCGCGTCCGGCCTTGATCGAGCCGCGTTTGCTCTTGGACTCCAGGCGGCGGGTCTTGGAACCCAGGGTCGGCCGTGTCGGGCGGCGTTTCTTTTCGACTTTGGCGGCGTTGACGATCAGTTCGCTCAAGCGCAATAACGCGTCGGCGCGGTTCTGTTCCTGAGTGCGGTATTGCTGGGCCTTGAGCACGATCACACCATCGCTGGTGATGCGACTGTCACTCAACGCCAGCAGCCGCTCCTTGTAGAACGGCGGCAGCGACGAGGCGTTGATGTCGAAACGCAAATGCACGGCGCTGGAGACCTTGTTGACGTTCTGCCCACCCGCGCCTTGGGCGCGAATGGCAGTCAGCTCGATCTCGGCGTCCGGCAAATGGACATTGTTGGAAATCACCAGCATCGGGGCATCTTCTTTTCTGCAACAGGCACGGTTATTTGCCAGTCTCGGCATTCACGACAACGCTACGCCTGTTCTTGGCTCGATAACACACCCACATGACCGCCAGCCAGACCGGTATCGCGTAAACCGATATCTGGATGCCGGGAATCATCAGCATGATGCCGAGGATAAACAGCACAAACGCCAGACACACGTAGTTGCCGTAGGGATACCACAGCGCCTTGAACAGCGGCACTTGGGCGGTGCGGTTCATGTGCTGGCGGAATTTCAGATGCGAATAGCTGATCATCGCCCAGTTGATGACCAGTGTGGCCACTACCAGCGACATCAACAGCTCCAGTGCCTGCTGCGGCACGAAGTAATTGAGCAGAACCGCCACCACGGTCACCGCGGCAGACGCAAAGATAGCCTTGACCGGCACCCCGCGCCTGTCGACCTGCGCCAGCGCTTTCGGCGCATCGCCCTGCTCGGCCATGCCTACCAACATGCGGCTGTTGCAATAAGTGCCGCTGTTATAGACCGACAGCGCTGCAGTCAGTACCACGAAGTTCAGGATATGCGCCGCCGCATCGCTGCCCAGCATCGAGAACACCTGCACGAACGGGCTGCCGCTGTAGGAATCGCCAGACGCATTGAGACTGGCCAGCAGGCTGTCCCAGGGCGTCAGCGACAACAGCACCACCAGCGCGCCGATGTAGAAAATCAGGATGCGGTAGATGACCTGGTTGATTGCCTTGGGGATCACGGTCTTCGGCTGTTCGGCTTCGGCAGCGGTGAAACCGAGCATCTCCAGCCCGCCGAAGGAGAACATGATGATTGCCAGCGCCATCACCAAGCCGCCGACGCCGTTAGGGAAAAACCCGCCATGCTCCCAGAGGTTAGTCACAGAGGCCTGCGGGCCACCGCTGCCACTGACCAGCATGTAACTGCCCAGCGCGATCATGCCGATGATCGCCACCACCTTGATGATCGCGAACCAGAACTCGGTCTCGCCGAACACCTTGACGTTGGTCAGGTTGATGGCATTGATCAGCACGAAGAAGGCCGCTGCGGATACCCAGCCCGGGATGTCCGGCAACCAGTAATGGATGTATTTGCCGACGGCGGTCAACTCGGACATGCCGACCAAAATGTACAGCAGCCAGCAATTCCAGCCTGACAGGAACCCGGCGAAACCGCCCCAGTAGTTGTGCGCGAAGTGGCTGAACGACCCGGCGACCGGTTCTTCGACGATCATCTCGCCCAGCTGGCGCATGATCATGAAGGCGATGAAGCCGCAGATGGCATAACCGAGAATCATCGAAGGCCCGGCCGATTTCAGCACGCCCGCCGACCCGAGAAACAAGCCAGTGCCGATAGCGCCGCCCAGAGCAATCAGCTGAATGTGCCGATTCTTCAGACCGCGCTTCAATTCACCCGAAGGTGCAGTTGTTTCACTCATTCGATAGCTACCTGATTGTTCTTGTTCTGTGACCGAAAAGGACCTGCCGCGCTTGTGACGCAACAGAATTGCAGCACTACGGACGGATAGCCCGAAGCATTGAGCAGCAATGATTCACAGAAAAAAGCGCGGCATTGTACACCTGCATCCAGGTTGAGGTTTGAAACAGGGAAATGAATGCGCCGGGGCTGTATGACAAGGTTTTTCACATCGCCCTAAACGACAACGCCAGCCCTCGGGGCTGGCGTTGCCATTCATTCACACCACAGGATCACTCAGGCTTGCGACGACCGAAGCCAGGGCGCTGACCCGAACCTGCCGGTGGACCGCGACGCTTGCCTGACGGTGCATCGTCGTTGACCAGCTTGATGCCGACACGCTTTGGCCCAGGCTTGGCAGGACGCTTGTTCATCTCGCTAGGACGCTCGGCGACCGGTGTGCCACGGCTGTTGTCCGCCGGGCGCGGTGCACGCGAACCGGGCTTGCCCGAATCCTTGCGCGGCGAAGGACGCTGCGTGGAATCGCCGCCACGCGGACGATCACGTTCGCTGCCGGTAATTTGCGGCTGACGCGGTGCGCGGTCGCCAGTCGCCGGAGCGCCAGCAGCAGGACGCAAGGTGCGAACGCGCTCGCCTTTGCCCAGAGGGCGCGACGATTGACGCTGCAGACGTTCCATCTTGTCTTTGGTCTTGGCATTCATCTGCGGCTGGGCCACAGGTTGCAGACCGACTTCGGCCGCCAGAATGTCGACTTCGTACTGGCTCATTTCGCGCCAGCGGCCCATCGGCAGGTCGGAGTTGAGGAACACCGGCCCGTAACGCACACGCTTCAGACGGCTGACAACCAGCCCCTGGGATTCCCAGAGACGGCGTACTTCACGGTTACGACCTTCCATCACCACGCAGTGATACCAGTGGTTGAAACCTTCGCCGCCCGGTGCCTGCTGGATATCGGTGAAACGTGCCGGACCGTCTTCGAGAATCACACCATTCTTGAGGCGCAGCAGCATGTCATCATCGACTTCGCCACGCACACGAACTGCGTATTCGCGGTCCATTTCAAACGACGGGTGCATAAGACGGTTGGCCAGCTCACCGTCAGTGGTGAACATCAGCAGACCGGTGGTGTTGATGTCGAGACGGCCGATGTTGATCCAGCGACCCTCTTTTGGGCGCGGCAGACGATCGAACACGGTCGGACGGCCTTCAGGGTCGTCACGGGTGCAGATTTCGCCATCGGGCTTGTTGTACATGATCACGCGGCGAACCGTTTCGGCTGCTTCTTCGCGCTTGATGACGCGACCATCGACACTGATGGCGTCATGCAGATCGACGCGTTGACCGAGGGTCGCGTCCTTGCCATTGACCTTGATGCGGCCTTGGGTAATCCAGGCTTCTACGTCACGGCGTGAACCCACGCCAATGCGCGCCAGAACCTTCTGCAGCTTTTCGCCTGCGGGTCCGATTTCCTGGCTGTCCTGCTTGTCTTTTTCACTCATCTGGGCACCTCCCGGTGTGTCGAATCAGGGCTGGCCGAGAACCGGCAAGACCTGTGCCCGGCGCGCTGTGGATAGCGGCAGGGCGAAATACTTGAAAGCCCGGGCGACACTTGATCGCCGAGGGTCGGCCATGATACGCCTCTGCGCCGGTTTACGCATCCAGCGTCAGTGACAAATGCCCGAATCACTTCTTCTTTTTACGACCGGCGGTCTTGAGCTTCGCCAGCCGCTTGGCGGACTCATCGAGTACCGTGCGCTTGTCATCCTTGTCGAGTTTCTTCCAGGCCTTGATTTCACGCTTGCTGCGGCCACAGCCCAGGCAGATATCATCATCGAACTTGCACAGACTGATGCAGGGGTTCTTGGTCGAACTCATGGGCAGCGGCTCTCATGGCAAGGGATATCGTATGTGACTCTGGGCAGGCGTATGAATTCGACCGGAGTGCGCTGGGCGTTGGCACTACAGTCCTGATTATCGTTCTGCACGCTCCAGGACGAGGTATCAAGAGGACGCAGAGCGCTCATGACTACATACAGGTCATGTGGGAGCGAGCTTGCTCGCGAAAGGGCCCGTACAGAATCCGAAAATAGCGAGCCTGCACCATCGCCTTCGCGAGCAAGCGAAGCGTCGCCCGGCTCGCTCCCACGAGACTTGTTTATCACGCTGAACGCTTCAGCGTGGGAGCGCGAGTCAATCAGACCTCATCGTCGCCTTTGTCGTCTTCAGGCTCTGGCTCCGCCCGCAGCAGGTCGTCAAAGTCGGTCTTGAGGCCTTGCTCCATCGAATCCAGTTCCACCAGCAGGCTGCGGAAGCTGGTTTCGTCGCGAGGCGCTTCGGGCTCTGCATCCGGGTCGAGGCTGGCGTCGGCCAGGGCTTGCAGGTGCGCGGGTACGGGGGCGTCTTCGAAATCCAGGACCGGCTCGGTTTCCATCTCGCGCAGGTCGGCCAGCGGTGGCAGCTCATCGAGGCTTTTGAGGTTGAAGTGGTCCAGAAACCCCTTGGTGGTCGCGAACATCGCCGGCTTGCCGGGCACGTCACGGTAGCCCACCACCCGAATCCACTCGCGTTCCAGCAGGGTCTTGACGATGTGGCTGTTCACCGCAACACCGCGCACCTCTTCAATTTCGCCCCGCGTGATCGGCTGGCGATAAGCGATCAAGGCCAGGGTTTCCAGCATGGCGCGGGAGTAACGCTGCGGCCGCTCTTCCCACAGCCGTCCGACCCAGGGGGAAAACCGGTCACGAATCTGCAGGCGATAACCCGAAGCGACTTCCTTGAGTTCGAAAGCACGCCCCTCGCAAGACTTACGCAGCACCTCCAACGCTTTTTTGAACACCGGCGGTTCGGGACGCTCGCCCTCTTCGAACAGCTCATAAAGCCGCTCCAGTGTCTGCGGCTTTCCGGAGGCCAGCAGAAAGGCTTCAAGCAACGGGGCCAGTTCACGCGGTTCGTTGAGGTTCATGGGTGTGTTCTTGCTCTACTCGGCTCGCGCCCGGACATGGATCGCCGCAAAGGGCTCGTTTTGGACCAGCTCGACAAGGGATTCCTTGACCAGCTCCAGCACCGCCATAAATGTCACGACCACACCCAGACGCCCTTCTTCTGCGGTAAACAGCTCGGCGAACGGCACAAAACCGCTGCCCTTGAGACGTTCCAGCACGTCGCTCATGCGCTCACGCGTCGACAGCGCCTCGCGGCTGACCTGATGGCTTTCGAACATGTCGCCGCGGTGCAGCACGTCGGCCATCGACATCAGCACTTCTTCAAGACTGACATCCGGCAGCAACTTGCGCGCACGTGCTTCGGGGGCGTCCAGTTTCGGTACGATGACATCGCGGCCGACCCGGCTCAGGCCGTCAATACCTTCGGCAGCGGCCTTGAAGCGCTCGTATTCCTGCAGGCGGCGAATCAGCTCGGCGCGCGGGTCGCCTTCTTCCTCTTCGACTTCCGCCGAGCGCGGCAGCAGCATGCGCGACTTGATCTCAGCCAGCATGGCGGCCATGACCAGGTATTCGGCCGCCAGCTCCAGGCGCACGGTTTTCATCAACTCGACGTAACCCATGTACTGCTTGGTGATCTCTGCCACGGGAATATCGAGGATGTCGATGTTCTGTTTGCGGATCAGGTACAGCAGCAGGTCGAGCGGCCCCTCGAACGCTTCAAGAAAGACCTCCAGCGCATCGGGCGGGATGTACAGGTCCAGCGGCATCTGCGTGACCGCACGCCCGTAGACCAGCGCGAACGGCAGCTCCTGCTGGGCGTCTGCCTGGCTGTCGACTGCCTCGACGACGGTCATTAAGCGCGTTCACCGAACGGCGTTGGATCACCGCAGCCGACCCGAACCACCTCGGGCTCTCCACCGGCCAGGTTGATGACCGTGGACGCCGAAATACCGCCGATCCCGCCATCAATGATCAGGTCCACCTGATGCTCGAGAATCTGGCGCATCTCGTAGGGATCGCTGAGCGGCACAGTGTCACCCGGCATGATCAGGCTGACGCTCATCAGCGGCTCGCCCAATTGCTCGAGCAAGGCCTGGGCAATGGGATGGCTCGGCACGCGCAGGCCAATAGTGCGGCGCTTGGGGTGCAGCACCAGGCGCGGCACCTCGCGGGTGGCGTTGAGAATAAAGGTGTAAGGCCCTGGGGTGTGCGCCTTGAGGGCACGGAAAGCGCCAGTGTCGACCTTGGCAAAAAGCCCCAGTTGCGACAGGTCGCAGCACATCAGGGTGAAGTTGTGCTTGTCGTCCAGCTGACGCAGGCGGCGGATACGCTCGATGGCGCTCTTGTCACCGATCTGGCAACCCAGCGCATAGGACGAATCTGTCGGGTACACCACCAGCCCGCCGGCTTTTATGATTTCCGCGGCCTGTTTGATCAGGCGCGGCTGCGGGTTTTCCGGATGGACCTGGAAAAATTGACTCACGGTAACTTCCTGTTCAGACGGCGGCAGTAGGCTGTTCATGTTTAAATCTGCACCACAAAGGCGGTAGATCTTCAGGCACGGGACGATAAGTGCCGATCTCGCCCCAGTTGCCAGGACCGTGGAAGTCGCTGCCGGCAGAAACCAGCAGACCGAACTCGCGTGCAAGGATGGCCAGGGTCCCCACCTGATCGGCAGGCTGCATGCCATTGACCACTTCTATGGCGTGCCCACCAGCCTGGACGAAATCGCTGACCAGTTTACGCCGTTTACTGCGGGTAAAGTCATAATGTGAAGGATGCGCGAGGCTGACCCATGCACCCGACGCCCGCAAGGTGGCGACGGTTTCTTCCAGCGTTGGCCAGTGCTGCTTCACATCGCCCAGTTTGCCAGCACCCAGCCATTTACGAAACGCCTCGGCGCGGTCCTTGACGAAACCTGCGCGCACCATGAAGTCAGCAAAGTGTGGACGCGCAGGCGCATTACCGCTGTCACCCAGTTCCTGCTGGATCGCGCGAGCGCCTTCCAGCGCGCCAGGCATACCTTTGATCGCCAATTTGCGGCTGATTTCTTCCGCACGCAGCCAGCGCCCTTCATGCAAACGCACGATGGCTTCGGTCAGCGCCGGTGCCTCGGTATCGAATCCATAGCCCAGAATATGGATGGTCGCACCGCCCCAGGTGCAGGACAGCTCCACCCCATTGACCAGCTGCATGCCCAATGAATGCGCTGCCGCGCGGGCCTCTTCAAGCCCTTCGAGGGTATCGTGGTCGGTCAGCGAAAGGACGCGCACGCCATTTTCATGAGCACGGGCAACCAGTGCCGTGGGCGAGAGCGCCCCGTCGGAAGCGGTGCTGTGGCAGTGCAGGTCAACATTCATAGTGGTGCTTTCGTGTTCATTGATGTTTGTTATTATGCCGCCACATCCTGCTTCTGGCTGCCATTGTGAAACAATTCATCGACTTCATCCCGCTGCTCCTGTTTTTCATCGTTTACAAAACCGAGCCGCGTGCCGTGGATATCCTCGGCAATACCTATATGGTAGGCGGCATTTTCAGCGCAACGGCGATGCTGATCATCAGTTCGGTGGTGGTCTACGGCATTCTTTACCTCAAACAGCGCAAGCTGGAAAAAAGCCAGTGGCTCACACTGGTCGCCTGTCTGGTGTTTGGCAGTCTGACACTGGCCTTCCACAGCGAAACCTTCCTGAAATGGAAAGCCCCGGTGGTCAACTGGCTGTTTGCCGTGGCCTTCGCTGGCAGTCATTTCATCGGTGACCGCCCGCTTATCCAGCGCATCATGGGCCACGCGCTGACCCTGCCAGCGGCGATCTGGACCCGGCTCAACATCGCCTGGATCGTATTCTTCCTGTTCTGCGGCGCGGCCAACCTGTACGTGGCCTTCACCTATCAGGAATTCTGGGTCGACTTCAAAGTATTCGGCAGCCTGGGCATGACCCTGATCTTCCTGGTCGGCCAAGGGATCTACCTGTCACGCCATCTGCACGACACCGCTCCCAATACGACCAAATCCGAGGACTGACATGCTCTACGCAATCATCGCCACCGACGTCGAAAACTCGCTGGAAAAACGCCTCAGCGTGCGCCCGGCACACCTTGAGCGCTTGCACGCGCTCAAGGACGCAGGCCGTCTGGTACTGGCCGGTCCACACCCGGCAGTCGACAGCAACGACCCGGGTGCTGCCGGTTTCAGCGGCAGCCTGATCGTGGCCGAGTTTGAATCGCAAAGCGCCGCCAAAACGTGGGCCGAGGCCGATCCATACGTTGCAGCAGGCGTCTATGCCAATGTCGTGGTCAAGCCGTTCAAGCAAGTCCTGCCCTGATCCCCTTCTCTGACATACATACACGCTCTGCTTCAACCGAGGCAGAGCCGTGTTGAACCCCGCCTCTTGCTCATCCTTCCCGACACACTGCCGATAACCTGCTCAATGTGCGAATTTACACGGCTCGGGAAAAGGGAGTTCAGATGCGTTCAGGTACGTGGTGTCTGTTGGCAGTTTTGATGGCGACAGGGTTTCAGGTGAACGCCGAGACGGTCACTGAGAGCGGCGCAGTGCAGCCTTTGCACCTGCCCAGCCCCGCCAATCAGATTGCCGACCTTCAGTTGCGGCTCAAGGACAGCGAGCGTCAGCGCGACGAGCTGACACGGCAGTTGCAAAACGTCGACCCGGAACGCGACAACGCCTTGTTGACACGTTTGCGCCAAGAGAACCAAAAGCTCAAGTTGCAGCTCAAAGAAGCACTGTCGGCAGCGCCTCCTCGCTTGCTGACCGAGCAACAACAATGGTTCGTCGCAGGCGGTGGCGTTGCGATGTTCGCCCTTCTGTGCGGTATATTGGTCAGTGGTTGGCGTAGGCAACGTCGGCAGTGGCTAAATTGAGTGAGTCATGAGCGAGCTGTTACTAATTGATGATGATCAGGAGCTGTGCGAGCTGCTGAGCAGTTGGCTGAGCCAGGAAGGTTTTCAGGTGCGCGCCTGTCACGACGGCGCCAGTGCGCGTCAGGCTCTGGCCGATGAAGCTCCGGCGGCCGTGGTGCTGGACGTGATGCTGCCTGATGGCAGCGGCCTGGAACTGCTCAAGCAATTGCGCAATGACCATCCGGACCTGCCGGTGGTCATGCTCTCGGCACGCGGCGAACCGCTGGACCGCATTCTGGGCCTTGAACTGGGCGCTGATGACTACTTGGCAAAACCCTGCGACCCGCGTGAGCTCACCGCCCGCCTGCGCGCCGTGCTGCGTCGCAGCCACCCGGTGGCGTCGTCTACGCAACTGGAACTGGGCGACCTGACCTTCAGTCCGATGCGCGGCGTGGTCAGTGTCGACGAAAAGGAACTGACCCTCACCGTCTCCGAAAGCCGTCTGCTTGAAGCACTGATGCGCCAGCCCGGCGAACCACTGGACAAGCAGGAGCTGGCGCAACTGGCGCTGGGCCGCAAACTGACGCTCTACGACCGCAGCCTGGACATGCACGTCAGCAACCTGCGCAAGAAAATCGGCCCTCACGCTGACGGTCGCCCACGCATCGTCGCCCTGCGCAGCCGCGGCTATTATTATGCTTTGTAAGTATCTGCCCCCTTACACAAGCTTTACCAAGCGCTGACTGCGCTTGACCTTGATCTCCCTAAACTGGGCTCATCGGCATCGAGCCGCACTAGAGACAAGGAGATACACCATGCGCAAGACCCTGATCGCTTTGATGTTCGCCACTGCCCTGCCCACCGTTGTCATGGCTGCACCACCACCTCCGCCAGCGGGTGGCCCTGACGCAGACGCGCCGGCAATGCGCCTTGATCGTCCTGATCGTGGCCCAGGTCCAGACATGCGTCGCGGCCCTATGGGCGAGCCAGGCCCTGGTCCGGAAATGCGTCGAGGCCCCGGCCCTCTGCGAGACCTGGACCTGAGCCGTGAACAGCGTCAGCAGATCGACCGGCTGATGCGCGAGCAGAAGCACGAACACCATGAGATCACTCAACGCTATCTGGACAAGATGCCTGCCCCCGAGCAGAAAGCGATGTACAACGAAATCAATGCCAAGCGCGCCGAGACCGACAGCGCCATTCGTGTACTGCTGAGCCCTGAACAGCAGAAGCAGTTCGACGAAATCAAGAAACGGCAGGACGAGCGTCGCGCCGAATGGGCCGAATTCAAAGCCTGGAAAGCGGAAAAAGCTGCAAAGATGCAGTAATGGTCAGGCCGTCTGGCCAGATGACTTGAACCAGACCCGGCATGCATACGCATGCCGGGCTTCTTTATTGAGATCGAGGGAATCCTGTGCGTTCATTGTTCTGGCGAATCCTGGCCAGCTTCTGGCTGGCCATTGCTCTGGTGGGAGGCCTGTCGGTGCTCGTCGGGCACATGCTCAATCAGGATGCATGGATTCTCAATCGTCATCCGGTGCTCAACTCACTGCCGGAACAATGGACCCAACGCTTCGAAGAAAAGGGCGCGGATAACGCTCAGGATTTCCTTCAGGATATCAAACGACGCAATCGTATCGATGTTCAGGTGCTGAGCGACAGCGGCGAGCCTATGGTGCGTGGCACTTTCCCGCCACGCGCCGCTGCGCTCGAAGCGCGCCAGCAGGCCGACGAGGATCAGGGCCGCAAACTGCCCTGGCGCCGTCTGGCAACCGAATACAGCAGTCCGAAAACCGGTGAAACGTACCTGTTCATCTACCGCGTTCCGCACCCGGAGCTCGACGAGTGGCACCGTCAGAGCCTGATGTGGCCGCTGAGTGCGCTGGGTATTGCGCTGGTGGTGCTGACCCTTTTCAGCCTGTTCGTAACGCTCTCGATCACCCGACCGCTGAGCCGTCTGCGCGGCGCGGTGCATGATCTGGGGCAGACCAGCTATCAACAGCACAGCCTCGGCCAACTGGCCAACCGGCGTGACGAATTCGGCGTGCTGGCCACTGACTTCAACCGTATGGGCGCACGCCTGCAAAGCCTTATCGGCAGCCAGCGGCAGCTGTTGCGTGATGTGTCACATGAACTTCGTTCGCCACTGGCCCGGCTGCGTATCGCCCTGGCGCTGGCTGAACGTGCGGAGCCTGCCGAGCGTGAAAAGCTCTGGCCACGGTTGGGTCGTGAGTGTGACCGGCTGGAGGCGCTGATCAGCGAGATCCTGGCCCTGGCGCGCCTCGACGCCGAGCTTCGCGGCCCTGAGCCCGTCGACCTCGAAGCGCTGCTGCAGCGCCTGAAGAACGATACTCAACTGGACGGTATCGACCAGAACATTCGCGTCGAGGTGCAGGACAACCTGCAGTTCAAAGGCTGGCCGGACATGATCGAACGTGCGCTGGACAACCTGCTGCGCAACGCGCTGCGCTTCAACTCCACCGGTCAGCGCATCGATCTGCAGGCAACTCAGGTCGGCGATTACGTCCGTCTGAGCGTCCGCGATCATGGCCCGGGGGTTGCCGACGAACATCTGGCACAACTGGGCGAGCCGTTTTATCGCGCGCCCGGCCAGACGACGCCGGGACACGGTCTGGGCCTGGCGATTGCAAAACGTGCAGCGGAACGGCATGGCGGCAGCCTGATACTGGGCAATCACCCGGACGGCGGCTTCATTGCCACGCTGGATCTGCCCAGAGAACCGCTCAGCTCATCATCTGTTTAGCCTTGCCACTCGCTGACAAACCCGCCAACGTCGACTTTCGGGGCTTCGCGCGGCGGGTTCTGCGGGGTGCCGAGGTATAGAAAGCCAATCACCTCTTCGTCGGCCTCAAGCCCGAACCCTTTGGCGACGTGTGGCGTATAGCACAGCTCACCCGTCCTCCAGACCGCGCCGACACCCAGTGCATATGCCGCCAGCAACACGCCGTGGGCGGCGCACCCGGCGGTGATCATCTGTTCCGAACGCGGAACCTTGAAATGGTCTTGCAAGCGAGCGATCACCACCACGACCAAGGGTGCGCGCAACGGTCCCAGACGGGCCTTTTCCAGCGCCTGCGGGGTAATCTCACCGCTACTTTGCTGCAGCGCTTCCACCAACAGCTCGCCCATACGCTCACGGGCCGTACCTTCGACGGTCAGGAAACGATAAGGCTTGAGCTGTCCATGATCCGGTGAGCGCAGCGCCGCACCGAACATGATTTCCCGCTGCGCAGCATCCGGGACCGGGTCGACCAGTCGCGGAACCGATACGCGATTGAGCAAAACGTCGAGCGCCTGCATGGGCGGTCTCCTTGAAAAGTGATCGAGCATTCTAGAGCCTGTTTACCTTCAATAACGAGCGCGACGGACAATTCCTTACCCACTCTGTCGAACCTTGCCCCTGGCTGCACTGGTTTACATGCCTTCAAGCGCGGGTAGAATGGCGCCTTCCCTCACACCCGCCCGAGCCATTCATGTCGTTGCCGACCTTTCGCATCATCGGTTTCATTATCGGCATCTTCCTGATCACCCTGGCTGTCGCCATGATCGTGCCTATGGCCACGCTGGTCATCTACGACCGTTTCGAGGACCTGCGCGAGTTTCTGTGGGCCAGCGCCATCACCTTTATCGCCGGCCTGGCGCTGGTGGTGCCCGGACGCCCCGACAACGTCCAGTTGCGCCCGCGGGACATGTACATGCTGACCGTCTCCAGCTGGATCGTGGTGTGCATCTTCGCCGCCCTGCCCTTTCTGCTGACCCAGCACATCAGTTACACCGATTCGTTCTTTGAAAGCATGTCAGGCATCACCGCCACCGGTTCCACCGTGCTCAGCCATCTGGACAGCATGTCACCGGGCATTCTGATCTGGCGTTCGATGCTGCACTGGCTTGGCGGTATCGGCTTCATCGGTATGGCCGTGGCGATTCTGCCGTTGCTGCGCATTGGTGGCATGCGCCTGTTCCAGACCGAATCCTCGGACCGCTCGGAAAAGGTCATGCCCCGCTCGCACATGGTGGCCAAGTTCATTGTGCTGGCCTACGTCGGCTTTACCGCGCTGGGCAGCCTGGCCTTCTGGGCGGCGGGCATGAGCCTGTTCGATGCGATCAACCATGCGATGTCGGCCATTTCCACGGGCGGGTTCTCTACCTCCGACCTGTCGCTGGCCAAGTGGCCGCAGCCTGCGGTGCATTGGGTCGCGATTGTGGTGATGATCCTCGGCAGCCTGCCCTTTACCCTGTATGTCGCGACCCTGCGCGGTAATCGCAAGGCGTTGATCAAGGATGAGCAGGTGCAGGGGCTGATCGGGCTGCTATTGGTCACCTGGCTGGTAATGACTGTCTGGTACGCCAACACCACCGACCTGCCGTGGACCGAGGCGCTGCGTCATGTGGCCCTGAACGTGACGTCGGTGGTGACGACTACCGGTTTTGCACTCGGTGACTACAGCCTGTGGGGCAACTTCTCGCTGATGCTGTTCTTCTATCTGGGTTTCATCGGCGGCTGTTCGGGCTCGACGGCGGGCGGGGTGAAGATCTTCCGCTTTCAGGTCGCCTATATCCTGCTCAAGACCAACCTTAACCAACTGATTCACCCACGCGCGGTGATGAAGCAGAAATACAACGGCCATCGACTGGACGACGAAATCGTTCGCTCGATTCTGACCTTTTCGTTTTTCTTCACCATCACTATCTGCCTGATCGCACTGATGCTGTCGCTGCTCGGGCTGGACTGGATGACTGCACTGACCGGCGCTGCCAGCACTGTGTCCGGCGTAGGGCCGGGGCTGGGCGAGGTGATTGGGCCTGCGGGCAACTTCTCTACCCTGCCCGATGCTGCCAAATGGATTCTGTCCGGCGGCATGCTGCTCGGCCGCCTGGAGATCATTACCGTGCTGGTACTGTGTGTACCGGCGTTCTGGCGGCATTGAGGTCTGGCTGGGCGCAGGAGCGGACCGGACCGGACCGGACCGGACGACGCTTCGCTTATTCGCGAAGACGGCATTTGATTTATAGTTCCCACGCTCCGCGCAGTAATGCAGTCGCACTCTGCATCGTCAATGCCATCGCGGTTGAAAAGCGCCTTGGGGCAATTTGGCCAAGGCACGGTTCAGCCAGGCGCATAAGCTACTAGTGCCCGCCCCCCGCCGCTGGCCCCGCCTTGGCACCAAACGGCGGTTTGGCCAGCCAGACAAGCAGAATCAGCCCCGCAAATACCCAGCCCAGCAGGTAGAAGTAGTCCACCGTGGACATCATGTAGGCCTGTGCGTTGAGGGTGCGTTCCAACTGGGCGTAGGCCTGCGGGCTCGCGCCGCCCAGGCTGTCGAGGGCGTGCCGGGTTGTCGGGTCGAAGGTGCTGATGTTTTCACTCAGGTAAGCATGATGCTGGTTGGCGCGACGGATCCAGATCCAGGTGGTCAGCGACGCCGCAAAACTGCCGCCCAGGGTGCGCAGGAAGGTCGCCAGTCCCGAGCCATCGGCAATCTGATTGGGCGGCAGGTCGGACAGCAGAATGCTCAGGGTGGGCATGAAGAACAGCGCCACACCAATGCCCATGAACAACTGCACCATTGCCACGTGCTCGAAGTCCACGTCAGTGTTGAAGCCGGCACGCATGAAACAGCTCAGCCCCATCGCCAGAAACGCCAGCCCTGCCAGCAGACGCAGGTCGAATTTGTGCGCGTACTTGCCGACAAAGGGCGACATCAGCACCGGCAGGATGCCAATCGGTGCGACGGCTAGCCCCGCCCAGGTCGCGGTGTAGCCCATCTGGGTCTGCAACCACTGCGGCAGAATCAGGTTGATACCGAAGAAGCCTGAATAGCCGCCGATCATGACCAGCGTACCGATACGGAAATTGCGGTAGGCAAACAGCCGCAGGTTGACGATCGGATGCTTGTCGGTCATTTCCCAAATCACGAAGAAGACCAGCGCGACCAGCGAAATCAGCGAACCGAAGATGATGAAGTTCGACTCGAACCAGTCCAGATCATTGCCCTTGTCGAGCACTATCTGCAGCGCGCCGACACCGACAATCAAGGCCAGCAAGCCGATGTAATCCAGCGGTTGATGAGCAGTGCTGACCGGCCTTTTAGCCATCTGCGAACGCACCACCAGCACCGCGAACAGGCCGATGGGGATGTTGATAAAGAAAATCCACGGCCAACTGTAACTGTCAGTGATCCAGCCACCGAGGATCGGCCCGGCGATAGGCGCAACCACCGTCACCATCGCCAGCAATGCCAGCGCCATGCCCCTTTTCGCCGGAGGATAAACCGCGATCAGCAATGTCTGGCTCATCGGATACAGAGGACCGGCCACCATGCCCTGCAACGCCCGGAACCCCACCAGTTCCGGCATGGATTGGGAAATGCCACACAAAAACGACGCCATCACGAACAGAATGGTTGCCCACAGAAACAGCTTCACCTCACCAAAGCGACGACTGAGCCAGCCGGTCAGCGGCAAGGCAATCGCGTTGCTGACTGCGAACGAGGTAATCACCCAGGTGCTCTGCTCGGAGCTGACCCCCAGGTTGCCGGCAATGGTCGGCAACGCCACGTTGGCAATCGTGGTATCGAGCACCTGCATGAAGGTCGCCAGCGACAGACCGATGGTGCACAGCAACAGGCTTGGCGGGGTAAAAGAAGCGGGGGCGTTGTTGCTCATCGCAAATCCCTGAAGACGAGTGCGACACCCCGGCCAAGTGGCCGGGGTTCACGGATTGGCGGTTCAGCGCTGAACGGCAGTCTTGCCACTGGAAGCACTGTTCTCGTGAATCAGACGGGCGATCAACGCATCAGCGTCGGCCAGCTGCGCGGCGTAAACCTGAGTGCTGAAAGCGGCCTGCTTGCGCGGCTGTTGCGCCAGCACCGGACCGCTCTGGTCATGCAGATTGACCTCGACGGTGGTCGACAGACCGATGCGCAACGGATGCTTCGCCAGCTCTTCAGGGTTGATATGTACACGGACCGGCACACGCTGGACGATCTTGATCCAGTTACCCGTCGCGTTCTGTGCCGGCAACAGCGCAAAGGCACTGCCGGTGCCTGCGCCCAGGCTGTCGATGGTGCCGCTGTACTTCACATCGCTGCCATACAGGTCGGAGCTGATTTCCACCGGCTGACCAATGCGCATCTTGCCCAGTTGGGTTTCCTTGAAGTTGGCATCAATCCACAACTGATCCAGCGGGATCACAGCCATGGTCGCGGTGCCCGGCTGAATGCGCTGGCCCAGTTGCACGCTGCGCTTGGCCACATAACCGGTGACCGGCGCTACCAGCGTACTGCGTGCATTGGCCAGAAAGGCCTGACGCAACTGGGCGGCAGCAGCCTTGACGTCGGGATGTGAGGAGACAACCGTGTCATCGACCAGCGCCACGCTGGTGCTCAACTGCTGCTGAATATTGTTCAACTCACTTTGCGCGCTGGTCAGGCTGTCTCTGGAATGCGACAGCTCTTCCTGGGAAATCGCCCCGCCCGCGGCCAGACTGCGCCGCCGGTTATAGTTCTCCTGAGCGGTCTGCACGGCGGTACGCTGCGCAGCCAGTTGTGCCTTCATGCCATCGACATTGCTGTATAAACCACGCACCTGACGTACAACCTTGCCCAGATTGGCCTCGGCGCTTTGCAGCGAGACTTCGGCGTCGCTCGGGTCGAATTTGAGCAGTACCTGCCCTTCGTGCACCAGATCCCCGTCATCGGCACCAATGCTGATAACGGTTCCGGTGACCAACGGGGTGATTTCGACGACGTTGCCATTCACGTAGGCGTCATCAGTCTCTTCGCTCCATTGGCCGTAAAACTCGTACCAGGCCCAGATGGCCAAACCAAGAATCACGACGATGACGGCGAGCCCGATCAGCAGGAACTTGCGCTTGCCGGGCTTCGGCGTTTGCTGTGAGGACTGGGCAGATGTGTTTTCAGTGGCGGCAGTGGCCATGGCAGTTACCTTTTTATCAGCGAAACGGCGAGACAGGGACGAGGGGCAGGCGCACGCCTGCCGACAGGTCTGCCGCTCAGCTTTTAGCTTTGGGGTTGAAGCTCAGACGAGTCAGGGTGATGTGGTCATCGGCGGCCACCAGTACCTTGGTGAGAATCCTTGTCAGGGTCTCGACCTCATCACTGTCGAGCGCGGCAAAGGTGTCATTCATGGCGTCCGCACCAATCTGCGGCAGCAGGTCCGAGAGCGCCTGCCCCTGCTCCGTCAACGCCAGGCGCACCTGACGACGATCAGTCGCTGACCGCTGGCGCACAACCAGCCCTTTCTGCTCCAGCCGATCGAGCATGCGGGTCATCGAACCGCTGTCCAGCGACAGGTGACGACACAACTCCACAGGGGTGTCGGTCGAGAACTGGGCAATGATGATCAGCACCTTAAACTGCGCGAACGTCACGTCATAAGGCAGCAGGTACTTGTCGAGCATGCGGTCTTTGAGCGCATTGGTACGACCGACCAGCAGCCCGATCAGGCTGGAATCGAAATTTTCGGGGCTGAAATGTTTCAAGAAATCATCCAGATAGCTGCCTAGGCAGTGATTACAAAATATTACTGCCTAGGCAGCCGTTGTCAAAGCATTTATTAGCTTGCTTACTAAATACTCATAAAAAAACGACCACTGGCAAGGCGGTCGTTTTTTGAAGGTGCGCGAGGGGAATCAGGCGGCGACGGGCACACCACTGTGAAAGCGGAACTCTTCATCAGGGCTTTCGATCAGCTCACGCTCGGCCAGACGGATTTCCTCGATCTTGGCATCGACGTCTGCCTTGTCGCCGTAGCTGTAAGCCAGCTTGAGATAATCCTGAAAATGCCGCGCTTCGGATTTCAGCAGGCCGCCGTAGAATTTGGCCAGCTCTTCATCCAGATGAGGCACCAGCGCGGCGAACCGCTCGCAGGAACGGGCTTCGACGATCGCCCCGACGATAAGGGCGTCGGTCAGTCGGTAAGGATTGTGATTACGCACAAGTTTGCGCAGCGCTCCGGCATAACGCGCCGAGCTGATGTTGGCCATGGGGATCTGGCGCTTTCTGATGATGCTGATCACTTGCTCGAAATGGCGCAGCTCTTCCCGGGCCAGACGCGACATCTTGCTCAACAGGTCGAACTTGTCGTTGTACTGAAACATGAACTGAAACGCAGCCCCGGCCGCCTTCTTCTCATTGTTCGCATGGTCGATCAGCAAGATGTCCAGATTGCGCAACGCGGCCTGAACCCAGCTGTCGGGGGTGCGGCAAAGCAGGAAGGCTTCGATTTCGGGGATCGGGTACATAAGCTCACAGAATGACAGAGAGGCACGGCCGCGCATTATACGAGGAGCAACGAGGCCTCGCGAGACAAAAGCATGCCGGTTTGTCAGGCGCCGAATGCGTCGCGCAGAAAGCCCGGCGCGATATAACGCTGATAGTGCGCCTCGGACAGCAGGAAAAACTCACGATCGATCGCATCACGCAGTTCCGGCAGCGTCCAGTCACGAAACTCCGGCAGCAGCACAAAGCCGTAGGCCTCAACCTGACTGATGACCCGTGCGCCGCGCGCGATCAACTGGTAGGCCCAGCAATACTCGGATTGGTGCGGCACGAAACGGATCTTGCGCTGGGTGAGCTGCGCGCGCAGCTTGTCTGCATCGAAGACTTCAAGCTTGGCAGTCATCACCTGGACCAGCAATTGTTCCAGACGCAGCCATACCGCTCTTTTTTCATCCTCGTTATAGCCGTTCCAGTGGATGACCTCGTGGTGGAACCGCTTGCAGCCACGGCACACAAGGTCCCCGTAAACAGTGGAGCAAAGGCCGACGCAGGGGGTTTTGATAATGTAATCGGGCATGTCAGGCAGGACTGGGGAAGGCGAAACAGGGGCTCATGTTAGCCCTTTGTCTAAGCAAGTTCACCCCCGAAGATGTAGGGGCTAACTTACCTTTAGCGAAGTTTTGGCGTAGAATCAGCGAGCCTTTTAAGGCGCCAATGTCCGTTGGAAGCTGTTTTCAAAGCGTCACGAGCACAGTCAGGTTAACCCCGCATTGCGGCGTCGACAGGCCATTCCCTCATCAAGAATGGCCGTGTCGACCGTCACTCCCCCCGTTCTGCAGGCGTAAAACTTTGAAAACAGCTTCTGTTAGGAATCGCCGACACCCTGCCAACAAGGCTCAATAAGCCTTGCGTGGGTACGGACGATTTCTGGATGAGCGTCCCGGACACCCATTTGGGACCACTGATGAGGGTTAATACTGTGCTTGAAGCCTACCGTAAACACATCGAAGAGCGTGCCGCCCAGGGCATCGTGCCCCAGCCGCTTAACGCCGAACAAACTGCAGGCCTGGTCGAGCTGCTGAAGAATCCCCCGGCTGGCGAAGAAGCTTTCCTTGTCGATCTGATCACCAACCGCGTTCCGCCAGGCGTTGACGAAGCCGCTTACGTCAAGGCCGGTTTCCTGTCTGCCCTGGCCAAGGGCGAAGCCACTTCTCCCCTGATCGACAAAAAACGTGCAACCGAACTGTTGGGCACCATGCAGGGCGGCTACAACATCGTCACCCTGGTTGAACTGCTCGATGACGCCACCCTCGCGCCGGTCGCCGCCGAACAGCTCAAGCACACCCTGCTGATGTTCGATGCCTTCCACGACGTGGCCGAAAAAGCCAAAAACGGCAACGTTCACGCCAAGGCTGTCCTGCAGTCCTGGGCTGACGGCGAGTGGTTCAAGAAGCGTCCGACGCTGGCCGACAAGATCAGCCTGCGCGTCTTCAAGGTCACCGGCGAAACCAACACCGATGACCTGTCCCCGGCACCTGATGCCTGGTCCCGTCCGGATATCCCGCTGCACGCCCTTGCCATGCTGAAAATGGCCCGTGACGGCATCGTTCCAGACGTTCAGGGCTCTATCGGCCCGATGAAACAGATCGAAGAAATGCGCGGTCAGGGTTTCCCTATTGCCTACGTCGGCGACGTGGTCGGTACCGGTTCCTCGCGTAAATCGGCAACCAACTCGGTACTGTGGTTCTTCGGCGACGACGTTCCTTACGTACCGAACAAGCGTGCCGGTGGTTTCTGCTTCGGCAGCAAGATTGCCCCGATCTTCTACAACACCATGGAAGATGCTGGCGCCCTGCCAATCGAATTCGATGTCTCGAACATCAACATGGGTGACGTGATCGACGTCTACCCCTACGCTGGCAAGGTCTGCAAGCACGACAGCGACGAAGTCATCACCACCTTCGAAATGAAGACCCCGGTGCTGCTCGACGAAGTCCGCGCAGGCGGCCGTATTCCGCTGATCATCGGTCGCGGCCTGACCAGCAAGGCGCGCGCCGAACTGGGCCTGCCTGAGTTCGACCTGTTCAAGACTCCTGACCAGCCAGCCGAAAGCACCAAGGGTTATACCCTGGCGCAGAAGATGGTCGGCAAGGCGTGCGGCGTGGCAGGCGTTCGTCCTGGCACCTACTGCGAGCCGAAGATGACCACCGTCGGTTCCCAGGACACCACTGGCCCGATGACCCGCGACGAGCTGAAAGACCTGGCATGCCTGGGCTTCTCGACCGACCTGGTCATGCAGTCGTTCTGCCACACTGCAGCCTATCCAAAGCCTATCGACGTCAAGACGCACCACACGCTGCCTGACTTCATCATGACCCGCGGCGGCGTTTCCCTGCGTCCGGGCGACGGCATCATCCACAGCTGGCTGAACCGCATGCTGCTGCCGGACACCGTCGGCACCGGTGGCGACTCGCACACCCGCTTCCCGATCGGTATCTCCTTCCCGGCCGGTTCCGGTCTGGTGGCGTTTGCCGCTGCCACCGGCGTCATGCCGCTGGACATGCCTGAGTCGATCCTGGTTCGCTTCAAGGGCAAGATGCAACCCGGCATCACCCTGCGCGACCTGGTTCATGCCATTCCTTACTACGCGATTCAGGCTGGCCTGCTGACCGTAGAGAAGAAAGGCAAGAAGAACGCATTCTCCGGCCGCATCCTGGAAATCGAAGGCCTCGACAACCTGAGCATCGAGCAGGCTTTCGAGCTGTCCGACGCCTCTGCCGAGCGTTCGGCTGCCGGTTGCACCATCAAGCTGGCCAAAGAGCCGATCATCGAATACCTGAATTCGAACATCACCCTGCTGCGCTGGATGATCGAACAGGGTTACGGTGATCCGCGCACCCTGGAGCGTCGTGCTCAGGCGATGGAAGCCTGGGTTGCCAACCCGGAGCTGCTGGAAGCCGACAAGGACGCCGAGTACGCCGAAATCATCGAAATCGATCTGGCCGACGTCAAAGAGCCTGTGCTCTGCGCGCCGAACGACCCGGACGATGCCCGCCTGCTGTCTTCGGTACAAGGCGAGAAGATCGACGAAGTGTTCATCGGCTCCTGCATGACCAACATCGGCCACTTCCGCGCTGCGGGCAAGTTGCTGGATCAGGTCAAGGGCCAGCTGCCGACGCGTCTGTGGCTGTCGCCGCCGACCAAGATGGACGCTCACCAGTTGACCGAAGAAGGCTACTACGGCATCTACGGTAAAGCTGGCGCGCGTATGGAAATGCCGGGCTGCTCGCTGTGCATGGGTAACCAGGCACGCGTGGAACCGAACTCGACCGTAGTGTCGACGTCGACCCGTAACTTCCCGAACCGTCTGGGTGACGGCGCGAACGTCTACCTAGCCTCCGCCGAGCTGGCGTCCGTCGCTTCGATTCTGGGTCGCCTGCCGACCGTCGAGGAGTACATGGGCTACGCCAACCAGATCGACACCATGGCAGCGGACGTGTATCGCTACCTGAGCTTCGATCAGATCGCCGAGTTCCGTGAAGCCGCTGCGAACGCCAACATCCCGGCCGTTCAAGTGTAAGCACGAAAGCAGGCGTTAAAAGAACCCCATCCTCGTGATGGGGTTTTTTTTGGCTTGAATCACCCTCGTACATATATTTTTCACATTCGGATGGCTATAGTAGCGGCCCTTGTTGGGGAGTAGCCTGCTCTTGACTCCGGTCACTGAGCGTTCGCATCAACATTCTCGGCTGCATGCCGTGGTGCGGACACCTTCTGGTTGGCGAGACCAACGATGCATCCATGCCTAAAGTCGGGCGTGTGGTTGCGTCGTTGACTCATAGCCCGACTGGATATAACCGTGAACCCGATTTCCCTCCTCTTTCTCGCGCTTGCCATGTCCACGGACGCCTTTGCTGCGGCCCTTGGTAAAGGGGCAAGCCTGCATAAACCGCGCTTTATCGAAGCGTTGCGTACCGGTTTGATATTCGGCGCTATCGAGACCATCACTCCGGTGATCGGTTGGGGCATCGGTCAGGTCGCTGCCCGCTTCGCTGAAAGCTGGGACCACTGGATCGCCTTCACCTTGTTGCTGGTGCTGGGCCTGCACATGATCTACAACGGCATCAAGCACGATGACGATGAAGAGCAGGAAAAACCCGGCCAGCACTCGTTCTGGATTCTTGCCGTCACCGCATTCGCCACCAGTATCGATGCACTGGCGGTCGGCGTAGGCCTGGCGTTTGTCGACGTCAATATCATGGCCGCAGCGCTGGCTATCGGCCTGGCCACCACCGTGATGGTTACCATCGGCGTGATGCTCGGTCGCGTGCTCGGCACCATGGTCGGCAAGCGCGCTGAAATCGTTGGCGGCATCGTGCTGATCGTGGTTGGCGCAACGATTCTTTATGAGCACTTGTCTGCGGCGGCCTGATTGAGGGCCCGAGACCTATAAATGCAGAATCGAGTAGGAGGCGGGTTCACACCCGCCGTCCTCTCACACCACCCCCCGCCGACCAGCCAGAACCTTTCAGGCACTAAGATTTGTTACCACTACAACGATGTCACCCAGCACAGCCAGAAATATAGATGACATCCCGATCAGATTCTCAAGGCACTACGAGAAAATTAAGACTTCTCCTACAGACCGCCTTTCACGTTTCCGATAGCCTCCCATGCGTCAACTAAACGCTGGTTATTGTTTACGGATCAAAGACATAAGGACGGCCTGCAATGATTTCTTCAGCTCGATTGGGTGACAAGCACGCCTGCCCATTGCCGGGTCACGGTACAACGTCAATCACTTCTGCATCCGGTGACGTCAACATCAACGGCATGGGCGCGGCACGTGTGGGTGATACCTGTGGGTGCGGGGCGGTCATCACTTCGGGTTTCCCCTCTATTCAAGTGAATGGCCGTCCTATGGCGCACCTGGGAAGCCCAACCAGTCACGGCGGGACAATCATCACGGGCTCCAATAATGTTGGTGGCGGCTTCGTCATGGGTGACGCGGGTGGCGCGACCATTATTAACTTCATGGCGCTGGGGGCCTTACGACCAGACGGTTCCGTGGACGACGAGAAGATGGCGACCTTGTTGGCTGACCCGAAGCTCACGGAGAAAGCCTTGGCGGCGAACGCTTTGGTAAATCCAAATGCGGCCCGTGAGAAACCTGAAGAGGAAGCTGTACCAAATGATGGACCTGAAGGCTGTACGCATCCGAACATGATGGAAAAGCTGGCGACCTACATCGCAGACGAGATGAACAACAATATCCACCACTCCTCCGTCTTGAAGATGAATAAGCTGCTCAACTATGACGTTGCGGAAGAGACTCGTAAAAAAATGGACCTGCCTTGGTACGCCCAAATAGGGAACACCAGCCCTCAAGCTATCGGCGCTTCAAACGTGGCGGCAGCCATGATCCTTTGGACTGAGCGAGTAGGCCAGGGTCGTGATTGGGACCACAAACCAAAGATCCACGCGAAGTTTGGCAGGTATCGCCATAGGCAAGGCAAGTACGACTACTACTACGATATTTGGTCCAACATTCATTACGGCTATGTGGGCATGGCCGGAGGACTCAGTGAGAGCGTCCTTTTAGACGGCGCGGGTGTCGAGCAGATTGTTTCTGATCAATTACGACGGTGGGGAGAGCAGATATTCGAAGCCAAAGAAGATCAGAGACTCAAAGGACCTCATGCCACTGAGGGCGTAGAAGGGATGCGCGCATGGGATGACGTCCCGGATCGGATTTCTATTAGCATTGGCGTTAAACTCTTCTATGAGAATCCAAACGGAGGCGTCACGGCAAGAATGATCATGGACAAAGTACTCGCTGTCACACCGTCAGAATGGGGAGATGGCGCCAGTGTCCATGTCTGTGAAAAATATTAAGGCCCGGTATTTTATTGGGGCATTCATAGTTATTCCAGCGCTGTTCTGGTACGTGGCGACCCCAGTCGTTCGTGTCCATTATTCTAAAGAAGCTACAGACGAGCTTCGTGTGATTTGGAACACCCAGCACAACATCCATAAAGAAGGAATGCTACCGGGTCAGGGCACATACGATACCGGGCATATTTTCCCCAATGAGAAATTCTTTATGAACTTTGATTGGTGGAATGAAAAGAGTCTGCGGAGGTGTATAGCAATTACGCCAAAATGGGGCGGCGTGATCGACATCTACCTCGATGGCAGAGGCCGCATCGAAACTGCTAAAACTGGCCCTGACGTTATTGCTCGCTTGAAGAGATGTGAGGGTGACGCTGATCCTTTCCGGCCTTAAGGTGCCCAACCAGCCGCCCAAGAATGGGGAACACGTGTTATTGAGCACAAATGCAAAAAAATCAAGGTCCGTTACTTGTTCCTTTTCCTATTGATAGCTCCGCTGGTGGCTTGGTATTTTGCTGCTCCCGGCGTAATTGTCCACTACCCTAAAGAAACCCCGGACGAACTGCGCTTAATTTGGAACGCTCACGACCAGATTACACGACAGCGAATGCTACCGGGGGAGGCGACATCGGAGTTTGGTCATGTATTCCCTGATGAGAACTTCTTCATGGTGTTCTTTTGGTGGACCGACAGAGGTTTACGAAAATGCATCGACATCACACCTAAGCGCTGGGCAACGATAGACATCTACCTTGATAGGCTGGTAGGGTCGATATCGAAAAAACATCTCCTAAGGTTATTGCCCGGCTGAAACAATGTGTGGGTGAATCTGCCCCCTTTCTGCCCTAAAGAGCCCTGCCAGCAATACAAAAAAGACAATCAGCACGGCCATCATGCAGACCGAGACGACCTCCTTACGGAACACCACATCCAAGCTGGTTGCGCTTAGGCGCAACGCGCCATGCTTGTCGCACCACAAAAAAACCGCATCTCTCGATGCGGTTTTTTCATGGCTCTACCGGTTACAAGCGGATCAGACCGTGAGGCTCTGCCCACTCATGGCCAGGTCCAGCAGCTCACGGTTGGCAACGGCGTACATGGCGTAATCCGTGCCGCTTGCCGCACGAAGCTCGACCAGCATGGCACGCCAGCGCTCGACCATCAGCGAGTGCTGCTCCAGCCACAGGGCCAGACGCGCATCGATTTCCGAAGGACCGTCAGCCATTTGCAGGACCGACACGGTGATCGCCCGCTGTTGCCAGTCAACATCGTCACGGAACGCTTCACGCGCCAGGGCCTGCCAGTTGTTTTCCACCGGCAGGCTGCTGATCTGTTGCAAGTACCAGGTGATGTCCAGCGCGCTGCCCACGGCAAAGTACGCCTTGGCCACGTCGGCAGCGTTCTGCCCGGTCACGTCGGAGGCTTCGATAATCGGCAGCAGCGTGTACAGGTGCGTCGTACCCGCCACCATACGCGCCAGCAGTTCCGGCACACCGGCTTCGACATAAGCCTGATAACGCGTCTGCCAGATCTCGCGGGTAGGCCCGTCTTCCAGCAACTCGTCAAGCTTGAGGCCCAGTGCAGCAAGGTGCGGACCGAAGTGCGCCACGTCACGACCGGCATCCAGCTCGTTGCGGCGACTGCGCAGGAACCAGCGCGTCGCACGACGCCCCAGACGCATCAGTTCATCCATCAGCGCCAGCTGGATCTCGGCGGAAACCTTGTAGTCCAGCGCTTCGATCTGACGGAACCAGTGCGGCAGGTGGAAGATGTCGCGCACAATCACGTAAGCACCAGCCACAGCCGCAGCACTCATGCCGGTCGACTCCTTGAGCCGCTGCACGAAGGTGATGCCCATGTGGTTGACCAGATCGTTGGCAATCTGGGTGCTGACGATTTCGCGTTTCAGACGATGACTGCGCATGGCCGTTGAAAATCTGGCACCCAGCGATGGCGGGAACGCAGTTTCCATATCGCGCGCCAGATAATCGTCATCCGGCACACGGGATTCCAGCAATGCTTCCTTGAGGTCGATCTTGCTGTAGGAGATCAATACCGACAGCTCGGCACGACTCAAGCCCTGCTTGGCCGCCACCCGCTCGGCAATCTGTTCTTCGGCAGGCAGGAACTCGATGGCCCGGTCGAGCTTGCCGCGGGCCTCCAGGTCATTCATCAGACGCTTGTACTCAGCAATCCGCTCGTAAGCGCGGCGTGCTGCCAGCGACAGTGCCTGAGTCTGCTTGTAGTTGTTGCCCAGCACCAGGTGGCCCACTTCGTCGGTCATGCTTTCGAGCAACTGGTTGCGCTGCTTCTCGGTCATGTCACCGGCCTGCACCACCTCGTTGAGCAGGATCTTGATGTTCACTTCGTGGTCGGAGCAGTCCACACCACCGGCGTTGTCGATGAAGTCGGTGTTGGTCGCGCCGCCATTGAGGCCGAACTCGACACGGCCCAGCTGGGTCATGCCCAGGTTGCCGCCCTCGCCCACCACCTTGCAGCGCAGCTCGTTGCCATCGACGCGCAGCGCATCGTTGGCCTTGTCGCCCACGTCGGCGTGCGACTCCTCGCTGGACTTCACGTAGGTGCCGATGCCGCCGTTCCACAACAGATCGACCGGCGCCTTGAGCAGCGCGTGGAGCAATTCGGTCGGAGTCAGCTTGTCAGCCTTGATGTCGAAGCGCGCCTTCATCTGCTCGGTAATGGCGATGCTCTTGAGGCTGCGCGGGAAGATCCCGCCGCCAGCGGACATGATGCTGGTGTCGTAGTCGGTCCAGGACGAGCGCGGCAGATTGAACAGGCGCTGGCGCTCGACAAAGCTGCTGGCCGGGTCCGGATTCGGATCGATGAAAATGTGCAGGTGGTTGAATGCGGCAACCAGTTGCAGCTTGTCGGACATCAGCAAGCCGTTGCCGAACACGTCACCGGCCATGTCGCCGATGCCGATCACACTGATGCTGTCCTGCTGGACATTGATGTCGCGCTCACGGAAGTGACGCTGCACACCTACCCACGCGCCCTTGGCGGTGATGCCCATCTTCTTGTGGTCATAACCGGCCGAACCACCGGACGCGAACGCATCACCCAGCCAGAAGCCGTAATCGATGGCGATGCCGTTGGCGATGTCGGAGAAGGTCGCGGTGCCCTTGTCGGCGGCAACCACCAGATATGGGTCATCGTCGTCATGACGCACCACATTGACCGGCGGCACCAGCACGCCTTCCTTGAGGTTGTCGGTGATGTCCAGCAGCCCCGAGATGAAGATGCGGTAGCAGGCAATCGCTTCAGCCTGCACTTCATCACGGTTGCCGGTGGTCGGCAGACGACGCGGCACAAAACCGCCCTTCGCGCCAACCGGCACGATGACCGAGTTCTTCACCTGCTGAGCTTTTACCAAGCCCAGCACTTCGGTACGGAAGTCTTCTTCGCGATCCGACCAGCGCAGGCCTCCACGCGCCACGTTGCCGAAGCGCAGGTGCACGCCTTCGACGCGCGGCGAGTAGACGAAGATTTCAAACTTGGGCACCGGCTTTGGCAATTCGGGGATCAGGCGCGGGTTGAACTTGAAGCTGAAGTAGCCCTTGCTATGCCCGTTGGCATCAGCCTGATAGAAGTTGGTCCGCAGGGTGGCCTTGATCAGGTCCAGATAACGACGCAGGATGCGGTCTTCGTTGAGCACCTGCACGTCGTCCAGGGCAGTCAGAATCGCCTGTTCCAGGCGCAACTGCTTGTCATCAAGATCATCGGAACCCAGCTTGCGCGCCAGGTAGAAACGGGTCTTGAACAGACGCGTCAGCTCGCGGGCAATGCCGGTGTGGTTGTTCAGGGTGCTGGCGATATAGCCCAGATCGAAACCCAGACGAATCTGCTTCAGGTAGCGCGCATAAGCACGCAGCAGGGCCACGTCGCGCCACGGCAGACCGGCAGTCAGCACCAGACGGTTGAACGCATCGTTTTCAGCGTCGCCGCGCACGATATGCACGAACGCATCCTGCAAGGTGTCATTGAGCTGCTGGATATCGAGGTTCAGACCTTCGCCATAGGTAAAGGCGAAGTCATGAATCCAGAATTCGCGACCATTGGCGTGGTGCAGACGGTATGGGAACTCGCCCAGTACACGCAGCCCGAGGTTTTCAAGAATCGGCAGCACATCGGACAGTGCCAGCGGCGTGTCGGCGTGATACAGCTTGCAATGCAATTGCTGGCGGCCACCGGCCAGTGGCTGATAGAAGCTCATCACCAGCGGATTGGTTTCGCTCAGGCTCAGCACGTGCTGCATGTCGACCACCGCCGAATGCGCAGCAAAGCGCTCGCGGTAGCCGGCCGGGAAACCTTTCGGGAAATCGGCCAGCACGTTGGTGCCGTGGGCCTCGCCAAAGCTCTCGACCACCAGACTGGCGTAGTCGTCTTTCCACGAGCGGCAGGCCTGAATGACTTCGTTTTCCAGCTGGGCAACGTCGATGTCCAGATTGACCTTCGGATCGACCCGCAGGATCAACTGCACACGCGCCAGCACGGATTCAGAGAAGAACGTCCAGAACTCGCAATCGCTGGCTTTCAGGCGATCCATCAATACCTGCTGGATCTTCTGGCGCACTTCGGTTGAGTACACGTCGCGCGGCACATAAGCCAGGCAGTAGCAGAAACGGCCGTACGGGTCCTTGCGCAGGAACACGCGAATCTTGTTGCGCTCCTGAATCTGCACGATGGACATGACCGTGGTGAACAACTCGTCCACCGGCGTCTGGAACAGGTCGTCACGGGGCAGCACTTCGACGACCTGCGCCAGTTCCTTGCCCAGGTGCGCCTTGGCGTCGAAACCGGAACGGCGCTCGACTTCTGCGACCTTGCGACGGATATACGGGATCTGCCGTACGCTCTCGCCGTACACCGACGAAGTGTACAGGCCCATGAAGCGACATTCCTTGATGACCTTGCCCGAGGCATCGATCTGCCGGATCGACACATAATCCGGGTAGGCAGGACGGTGTACGCGGCTTGGATGGGCAGCTTTGGCAAACGACAGCAGCACCGGCTCTTGCAGGTATTTCACTGCGTAGTCTTCGATGTGCAGCTCTTCGCGGGTCAGGCCCGGGCGCAGCAGTCGGGTCAGCCCGAGGAAGGACGACTCATCGTAGACCAACTGGCCGCCTTCGGCGTCGTTGCGCACTTCAAATTCTTCGTAGCCCAGAAAAGTGAAGTGGTTATCTACCAGCCATTGCAGGAAGACCTTGATCTCGGCCTTCTCTTCGACGTCGGTGTTGGACTCGTTGGCATCGATGCTGGCCAGCAGCTCGTGCAGACGCGCTTTCATCGGCCCGAAGTCTTCGACGGCAGCACGCACCTCGCCCAGCACCTGCTCCAGCTCGCGAGCCAGCACGTTCAACTCGCTGACGTTGGCGCAGCGGTCGATCTCCAGGTACATCAGCGATTCCTGCAGCACGTCCTCACCGGTGGTGCCCTTGGGCAGCAGCTCCAACAGTTCGCCAGCAGCGCCGCGACGCACGCTCAGTACGGTGGTCTGCAGGGTGTGGATGCTGTAACCGCGACGGTTCAGCTCGGTACGCACGGAGTCGACCAGAAACGGCAGGTCGTGATGCAGCACTTCAACGGCAGTATGAGTCGACTGCCAGCCGTGGCGCTCGTAATCAGGGTTGTAGACCCGGACCTGCGGGTGAGCATGTTCGAAACGCTCCAGCAGGCGCCATGCGGACAAGGTGCAGCCTGCCAGGTCGGACAGACGTCGCTGGGTGAGTTCGTCGAGGGAAATGATGCCGAAGAATTGCTCGGCGAACAGCGCCACTTGTGGCAGTGCCTGTTCGCTGATGTGCTGAGCCAGTGCCGCTTGCAGTTGATGCTGGAAGTCGGCCTTGCTGGCTGCGGTGAAGAACGCCATCTGTGGTACTCCGCTTTGGCTTTTATTGGGGAGGCTTGAAGAAGGTGTTGCGACCGGTGTGCCCTTACATTCACTTGCGTGGGCATAACCTGATCGAGTGTAAAGCTAAAGTACTAACGCGCGCTGTGTCAGGGTAGTCACATTTGAATGCGGGAATAAAAAAACTGCGCGCATCCGACACCGTACACCACTCGTCTGCCATGCAGCTTAACGAGAGCTGACGGCGTGCTGCTTACGAGGCTGCGACATATTCGGTCATCAGGTCGCGTTAAAATACGCACGATGGTGCCAACATCCCCCGACAAAATTGACTCGGGACTGGCAAAATCCACCTCACGCCTCAACTGCTTAGACCCGGAGCCCCACCATGCAAATAAAGACCGCCAGCCTCATCGCCAACCCGTGCGACGACGAATACGACGACATGGCGCTACTTTGCTGCCACGCAGAGAACGGCGTGCTGTTTTCCCTGACCCGCTTCCCGGACGAGAATGAAGTGGAAATCACTGTCAGCGATGAAAAGTCACTGAATGTGTCCAGCCTGAAAGTCAGCTTCAGTGCCGAGCGTCTGTTAGTGGAAATTACCCCGGAGGACGCTAAGCAGCTCGATGGCCATCACCAGTATGAAATTCTGCACGGCACCGACGCAGCCGAGCTGCAGGATGTTCACCAAACGTTACAGATCATTCTTGAAAACGTGGGCGAGTACACCAGCACGATCAGTTAACGGGCAAAACCGCTAGAGTGAGTACTTCGCCGTACAGGAGCCCGTCATGAACCGCATTTTCGATGCCCACTGTCACATCATCGATCCGCACTTCCCGCTGACCGCCAATAACGGCTACCTGCCGGACCCGTTCGGCGTCGGTGACTACCTTGCAACAGTCCAGCCTCTGGGTGTTCAGGGTGGCGCGGTGGTGTCCGGCTCCTTTCAGGGCTTTGATCAGGGTTACCTGCTTGAGGCGCTGCGCTTGCTGGGGCCGGGCTTCGTCGGTGTCACTCAACTGCCCGCCAGTGTCACCGATACTGAACTGGACACCCTCAATGCCGCAGGCGTGCGCGCCCTGCGTTTCAACCTCAAGCGCGGCGGCTCGGAGCAGCTCGACCAGCTGGAAGCGCTGGCCGTGCGAGTGCATGAACGCGCAGGCTGGCATTCGGAGCTGTACATCGACTCCCGAGAACTGGCGGAAATAGAAACCCGTCTGCTGAAGTTGCCAGCGATCAGCGTCGATCACCTGGGATTGAGCGCCGAAGGATTGCCCGTGCTGCTGCGTCTTGCCGAGCGCGGCGTGCGGGTCAAGGCCTGTGGTTTCGGACGCGTTGACTTCCCGGTGCGCGAAGCACTCAGGGATATCCATGCCGCCAATCCGAATGCGTTGATGTTCGGCACCGACCTGCCCTCCACGCGAGCGCCCCGCCCTTTCCAGCCTGACGATATCGAATTGCTGATCGACGCACTGGGTGAAGGCGGCGCCCGTCAGGCGTTGTGGGATAACGCAGCTGAATTCTATCGGCTCTAACCCTGCCGCATTCGACGGCCTGACCCTGTCGTCCTACACGCCCATACACAGAACATGTAGGGCAATTCCCAGTTAAATGACGTATGCGTCTCTAAATGCAATAAAAAACGCGGTAGTCGTTAGTCGATACCTGCCTGGATGGATTAAAGTATCGCCCCCAGCTCAGCAGTCACCAGACACAGCTGATTACCCTGCCAGGAACCGTCACCGATGGAACATCGTGAAGCGCTGATTGCGCTGCGAACCTTTCTTTCAACGCAGATCCTTGGCCAGGAAAAGCTGATCGAACGTCTGCTCATCGCCCTGCTTGCCGACGGTCACATGCTGGTCGAAGGCGCACCCGGCCTGGCCAAGACCAAGGCCATCAAGGAACTGGCAGAAGGCATCGAAGCACAGTTCCACCGCATTCAGTTCACCCCCGACCTGCTGCCTGCCGACATCACCGGTACGGAAATCTATCGCCCGGAAACCGGCAGTTTCGTATTCCAGCAAGGGCCGATCTTCCACAATCTGGTACTGGCCGACGAAATCAACCGTGCGCCGGCCAAGGTTCAGTCAGCGCTGCTCGAAGCCATGGCCGAACGCCAGGTGAGCGTGGGCCGCAGCACCTACGACCTGTCACCGCTGTTTCTGGTCATGGCCACCCAGAACCCCATTGAGCAGGAAGGCACTTACCCGTTGCCCGAAGCCCAGCTCGATCGCTTTCTGATGCACGTCAAGATCGGTTTCCCGGATGCCGCCGTCGAACGCAAGATCCTGCAACAAGCGCGTGGCGAAGCCCTGAATGGCGAAACCAAGCCGGAACGCCGTGTCAGCCAGCAGGCGATCTTTGCCGCACGCAAGGAAATTCTCGGCTTGTACATGGCCGATGCGGTCGAGGAGTACCTGGTGCAACTGGTCATGGCCACCCGGACCCCGGCCAAGTTCGACCCGGAGCTGGCCGAGTGGATTGCCTACGGTGCCAGCCCGCGTGGTTCCATTTCGCTGGACCGCTGCGCCCGCGCACATGCCTGGCTGGCCGGACGTGACTTCGTCAGCCCCGAAGACATTCAGGCAGTGCTGTTCGATGTATTGCGCCACCGGATCATCCTGTCGTTCGAAGCCGAAGCTGCCGGTATCGATCAGGATCGCGTGATTCAGCGCATCCTCGACGTCGTGGCCGTCGCCTGAGCCCATGCAACCCTACCTGATCCCCCAGCCGGGCATCCGCGTCAGCCTCAGCGAGCTGATCGAAATGCGTCATCGGGTGCGGGAAGTTCAGCTGTTCTCTACGCCCAGCCAACGCAGCCCGTTGATCGGCCTGCACCACTCCAAACTGCGCGGGCGCGGCGTGGATTTCGATCAGGTGCGGGTCTATCAGGCTGGTGACGACGTGCGCAGCATCGACTGGCGCGTGACCGCACGCACTCAGGAGCCGCACACCAAGCTGTTCCACGAAGAACGCGAGCGGCCGATTTTCATTCTGGTGGAGCAAAGCCGTCGACTGTTCTTCGGCTCCGGTCTGATGTTCAAGTCGGTACTCGCGGCCCAGGCTGCCGCGCTGATCGGCTGGGCAGCGCTGGAACACAACGACAGGGTCGGCGGGCTGGTGTTCGGCGATAACGAGCACTACGAGATCAAGCCCCGACGCAGCAAACAAAGCCTGTTGCAGTTGCTCAACCGACTGGTGCGGGTCAATCAGTCACTGCACACCGAGATCCCGGCAGACCGCGATGCCTTCGGCACTGCGCTGCGTCGCGCCCGGGAAGTGCTGCGCCCTGGCAGCCTGGTCATCGTGTTGTGCGACGAACGCGCCCTTTCCGATGCTGCCGAACAACAGTTGAGCCTGCTGTCACGCCACAGCGACCTGCTGTTGCTGCCATTGTCCGACCCACTGGACCGCGCGCTGCCCGCTGCGGGCCTGCTGCGCTTTGCCGAACGCGGCGCGCAGCTGGAACTCGATACCCTCAACCCCGAACTGCGCCGCGCCTACCGGCAACAGGGCGAAGACCGCTCTGCGCGCTGGGAATTGCTCGCGCAGAAACTGCGGGTATTGCTCATGCCCTTGAGCACCCAGGCGGAACTCGTTGAACAATTGCGCGAATACCTCAACGCAAAGCGTCCGGTGAAGCGCAAATGAATCCGCTTGATCAGCTCGAGCCGCTGATTGCTCCCGAAGCCGTCGGCTTTTGGCCGCTTGCCCCGGGGTGGTGGCTGCTGCTGTTGCTGATCCCGGCAGCGGGCTGGGGCCTGTGGCGTTTGCGCGTACTGCTGCCAGTCAAGGCGCGCAAGGTTCGCAGCGAACAACCGCTGGACCCGGTTCGCCTCGCCGCCCTGGCGGAACTCGCCAGCTTGCCCAAGCCCTACGATGGCGCCCCGGCAGGTGCCTGGCTGCAGCAGATCAACGGCCTGCTCAAGCGCCTGTGCCGCAACCATTATCCGCACAGCCAGAGCCACACGCTGAACGGCCGAAAATGGCTGGCGTTCCTCGACAACCGCTGCCCGGCGGCAGGCCTGACGCGCTGGATGATTCTGGTCGAAGGTGCCTACAAACCCGAGTGCAAGCTGGACGACAAGGCCATCACCGGGCTGACCCAGGCGGTTGATACCTGGATCCGCAAACATGTTTGAGTTCGTCTGGCCCTGGGTTTTCGCCCTGCTGCCGCTGCCGTGGCTGATGCGCGCCCTGCTGCCCATGGCCGACAGCGGCGAGCCGGCGCTCAAGGTCAGTTTTCTCAGTGAACTCGAAGGGCTGAGTGGACGCCGCGCCAAGGCCAATCTGCCGGTCTGGAGGCAGCGCGCGCCCTTTCTGTTGATCTGGCTGTTGCTGTTGATTGCCACCGCGCGACCGCAATGGCTGGGCGAGCCACTGCCAGTGGCTGCCAGCGGGCGCGACCTGCTGGTGGCGGTCGACGTGTCCGGTTCCATGGACTACCCGGACATGCAGTGGAAAAGCGATGAAGTCAGCCGACTGGTGCTGGTGCAACAGCTGCTCGGTGACTTTCTCGAGGGCCGCAAGGGCGACCGGGTCGGTTTGATCCTGTTTGGCACTCAGGCTTTTGTCCAGGCACCGCTCACCTATGACCGGCGCACTGTAAGGGTCTGGCTTGACGAGGCAAAAATCGGTATTGCAGGCAAGAATACTGCGCTTGGCGATGCTATCGGTCTGGGCCTGAAACGCCTGCGCCTGCGTCCGGCCACCAGCCGCGTGCTGGTGCTGGTCACTGACGGTGCCAATAACGCCGGCCAGATCGATCCGATCACTGCCGCGCGGCTGGCTGCCGAAGAAGGCGTAAAAATCTACCCTATCGGTATTGGCTCGGACCCCGACAAGGACGCGCTGCAAAGCGTCCTCGGCCTCAATCCGAGCCTTGATCTGGACGAACCGACGCTCAAGGAAATCGCCAGCCTCAGTGGCGGCCAGTATTTCCGTGCTCGTGACGGCGACCAACTGGAAAAGATTCGCGCCACCCTGGACAGCCTGGAACCGGTTGCCCAGCAGCCCACCCAGGCACGTCCGGCGCAGACGCTTTATCAATGGCCGCTGGCGACAGCCCTGCTGTTGAGCGTACTGCTGGTGCTGCGTGAACTGTGGCCAAACAATGCGCTGCAACGCCTGCTGACTGTCGTGCGTTCAGTCAACTGGCGTGAGCGCGTCAAAAGCCTCTGGAGGTCGCGATGATCGCCTCTCTGTGGCCGCACTGGTTTCGCCCCGAATGGCTGCTGATCCTGCCGTTGCTGGCGCTGTTGATCTGGCGGCTCTGGCATCGGCAGAAACGCGCCGGGCGCTGGCAAATGCTTCTGCCGACCCACTTTCATGCCGTACTGCTCAACGGTGGGCGCGGCAGCAACAGTAAACTGCCGTGGGTCGCACTCGGGCTGGCATGGCTGCTGGCGCTTTTCGCGTTGCTGGGACCCAGCTGGCAGCGCGTCGAACAGATCAGCCAGAAACCGGTTGATCCGCTGGTGGTGATACTTGAACTCACCCCGCAGATGCTCGCCACCGACACTGCGCCCACCCGTCTGGAACAGGCGAAACGCAAACTGCTGGACCTGTTGCAAAAACGCAGCGATGCGCAGACCGCCATCGTCGTCTATGCGGGCAGCGCACACACGCTGGTGCCGCTGTCCGATGACCTGGTCACCAGCCATAACCTGCTGGAAGCCATCAGGCCGTCGATCATGCCCATGACCGGCCAGCGTGCCGATCTGGCGGTCCAGAAAGCCCTGCACCTGCTGAAACAGGGCGCACTGGGCCAAGGGCGAATTCTACTGATTACCTCGTCACTGAGCGAACAGGAACGTCAGGGCATCCGTGCGGCGTTGCGCGGGCAATCGCCGCCGTTGCTGATCCTTGGCATCGGCACGGCTGACGGCGCGCCGGTCATGCAGGAAAACGGCAGCCTGCTCAAGGACGATCAGGGCGCCATTCTGGTGTCGCGCCTGGACAGCAACAGCCTCAACGAATTCGCCGATCAGGTCGGCGGCAGCTATCGTCAGGCACGAGGCGATGAAGAAGATTTGCGCAGCCTTGGCCTGCTGGCCAGCCCCCAGCACATGAGCAGCGACGGGCAGGTTGTGCAACTCGATACCTGGGCCGATCAGGGACACTGGTTCCTGCTCCCGCTATTGTTGATCGCAGCCCTGGCTGGTCGGCGCGGCTGGCTGTTCTGTCTGCCGCTGCTGTTCATGTTTCCGCAGAACAGCCAGGCGTTCGAGTTTCAGGACCTGTGGCTGCGTCCCGATCAACAGGGCCAGCGGCTACTGGAGCAACATCGGCCAGCCGAGGCCGCACAACGCTTCGAAGACCCGCGCTGGAAAGGCGTGGCCTTTTACCAGGCCGAAGACTACGTCAGCGCCGCCCAGCAGTTTGCCGAAGGCAACAGCGCCGCCGACCATTACAATCGCGGCAATGCCCTGGCGCGCAGCGGCGAACTGGCGGCAGCACTGGATGCCTACGAACAGGCCCTGGACCGCCAGCCCGAGTTTCCCGCCGCACAAGCCAACCGGGCGCTGGTACAAAGCCTGCTGGACAAGGCCGATGTCCAGAAGCCTGCCGAGGATGAGCAGAACAAGGCCGATCAGGGCGAAGAAGGCCAGCAAGCGTCACAGGACCCCAACAGCAGTGCATCGCCAGCCGATCAGAACCCGTCCCGCTCGGATCAGCCCGGTGCCAGCGAGAGCCTGCCGCCAGACGTCAGCGGTCAGGCCACCTCAGGCGAATCAATGGACGATGAGCAAACCACCCGCCCACCGCTGCAGGCCGCAGACACCCCTATCACTGGCGAGCGGCGCCAGGAACTGGAACAGTGGCTGAGGCAGATTCCGGATGATCCGGGCGAACTGCTGCGGCGCAAATTTCGCTACGAACAGCAACATCAGGAAAAGACCCGATGAGTCGCGTGTACACCTTATTGATCGGCCTGCTGCTGAGCCTGATCAGCTTGTCACTGCAGGCTGCGCAACTGACCGCCAGCGTCGACCGCACGCGCCTCAACGCCGGGGAAACTGTCGAGCTGACGCTGGAAACCGACGATGTCACCCAGTTTGGCAAGCCAGACATGAGCGCTCTGGAGAGCAGCTTCGAGGTGCGCGATACGCGTCAGCTCAACAGCCTGAAAACCCTGGACGGCAGCAGCCAGGCCACTACTCGCTGGATCGTTACCCTGCTGCCTCGCGAGACCGGCAGCGTGTTGATCCCGTCGTTGCAACTGGGTGAGCTGAAAAGTCAGCCACTGACGCTGCAGGTGCTGCAAAGCGAGCCCCAGGACCCAGGCAGCCATCTGGCGTCGATCTTCATCGAAGCAAGCCTCGATCAGGACAGCGTGTATGTTCAGGCCCAGGCCGTGCTGACCCTGCGCGTCTACCACTCGGTGTCGCTGTTCGATGACAGCAGCCTGAGCCCTTTGCAGGTACCGGACGCACGGGTCGAAAAACTGGGTGATTCGCGCACCTACGAAAAGCTGATCAATGGTGTGCGTCATGGCGTGATCGAAACACGCTACGCGATCTATCCGCAGCAAAGCGGCGTGCTGAAGATACCGGCGCAAGTGTTCAGCGCCAAGCTGGTGCAGACACCTGCCGAAGGCTCGCAAGGCCAGGAGGCCAACCCGTTCGGCCCGCAACCAGGCCGATCCGTGCGGGTCAAGTCCGCTGAAGTGCCGTTGACCGTCAAACCCAAGCCCGCTGACTACCCGGCTGATACTCCTTGGTTACCGGCGCGCAGTATCAGCCTTGAAGAAAACTGGAGCCCCGAGCCAGGCACCACTCAGGTCGGCGACTCACTGACCCGCACCCTCATACTCAAGGCCGAAGGCCTGGCCGGTGCGCAACTGCCACCCTTGCCGCCCACCGAAGTGCCCGGCCTGCGGCGTTACCCGGATCAGCCGCAGCTGCGCAACCTGCCCAGTGAACGTGGCCTGATCGGCACCCGCGAAGAACGCGAGGCGCTGGTGCCCGGCCGGGCCGGGGCAATCGACCTGCCTGCGGTTGAAGTGACCTGGTGGAATACCCGTGAAGATCATCTGGAACACACCAGTCTGGCCGCCCGCACACTGAAGATCAGCAACAACCCCGGCCTGGCAGTGGACACGCCAGTGAACAACGAGATGGGCGGCGTGACGGTGATCGGCCCGCCGGTCTGGCCGTGGCAACTGAGCACGCTGTTGCTGGCTTGCACCACCTTTTACGGTTTCGCCCTGTGGTGGCGGGCCCGCGGGCAGCCGGCAATCGCCCGTGCCGTGCAGACCGGGCCCAGCCCGCGTACCGTACTGGATGACCTCAAACGCGCCTGTCTGGCCAACGACCCTCAAGGCACCCGTCAGGCACTCGACGCGTGGGCACGCCAGCAGCCGGAAACCCTGGCCGAAATGGCCGCGCGTTTCGTGCCGCTGTCCGATGCACTGGACGGTCTGAACGGCGCGCTTTATAGCGAAACCGGCAAGCTGTGGCTGGGTGAAGACCTCTGGCGCGCCGTGCGCAAGCTGCCTGCCGCCGAACATATCAAGGACCCGGCAGGCGATGCCGGGTTGCCACCGCTGTATCCCAAGTGAGGATGCAGCTCAGGCAACACCTCTACACGACAAGGTAAACCAATGCGTCTGTTTCACACCTCTGACTGGCATCTGGGTCAGAACCTGCATGGTCAGGAGCGGGATTTCGAACACGCCTGCTTTCTGACCTGGCTGCTGGCCCGTCTGGCCGAACGAAAACCTGATGTACTGTTGATCGCGGGCGACATCTTCGACACCGTCAACCCGCCGGTCAAAGCGCAGGAACGCCTGTACGACTTCATCGTCAACGCCCATGAACGGCAGCCGCTGCTGACCATCGTGATGATCGCAGGCAACCATGACTCCGGCTCGCGTATCGAACTCCCCGCACCCTTGATGCGCCGCTTGCGTACTCACGCACTGGGCAGGGTGATGTGGCTGGACGACGGTGTGCTGGATGCCGAACGCCTGCTGCTGCCGTTGCCGGACGCCGAAGGCAACGTCAAAGCCTGGTGCCTTGCGCTGCCTTTCCTGCGCCCTGCCGAAGTCACCGGCCCGACGCTGGGTGACGACTACCTGCGCGGTATCGGTCGGGTTCATGAGTTGCTGATCGAAGCAGCCAACCTCAAGCGCCAGCCCGGTCAGGCACTGATCGCCATCAGCCACGCGCACATGGCAGGCGGTTCGGTCTCGGAAGACTCCGAGCGCAGCCTGATCATCGGCAACGCCGAAGCGTTACCGGCCAGCCTGTTCGGACCAAGCATCACCTATGTCGCGCTGGGCCACCTGCACAAACCGCAGCGGGTCAACGGCGAAGAGCGCATTCGCTACAGCGGCTCGCCGATTCCACTGTCCTTTTCGGAAATCAGCTATCAGCACCAGATTCTCGAGATCAATTGCGACGGTGAGACGCTGACCAGTGTCGAGCCGTTGCTCATCCCTCGCGCCGTCAACCTGCAACGCCTGGGGCCTGCACCCTTGGCCGATTTGCTGGTACAGCTCAAGGCGCTGCCGGACATCGACCTGCTTGCCGACCCGGACCGCCAGCCGTGGCTGGAAGTGCGCGTGCGTCTTGATGAACCGCAACCGGACCTGCGCAACCAGATAGAAACCGCGCTGCAGGGCAAAGCCGTGCGGTTGGTGCGCATCGGTGCTGAATACGCCGGTAAAGGCAGTGCCGACGGCAATGAGGGTGAAGCCGCCCTGATCGAGCTGGACCAGCTAACGCCTCAGGAATTGTTCAGCCGTGCCTGGCAGGACAACTTCGGCAGCGAGGTCGACGAACAGACCCTGACCGATTTCGCCACGCTGCTGCGTGAAGTCCAGCAGGAGAGCGAACAGCCATGAAAATCCTTGCCATTCGCCTGAAAAACCTTGCCTCGCTGGCCGGGCCGTTTGAAATCGATTTCACTGCCGAGCCGCTGGCCAGCGCCGGTCTGTTCGCCATTACCGGCCCGACCGGCGCAGGTAAAAGCACCCTGCTCGACGCCTTGTGCCTGGCGCTGTTCGGAGCGATTCCGCGGCTGAGCAATATCGGCCAGTCCAAGGTCCCGGACATCGACGGCGACATCACCACCAGCGACCCGCGCACCCTGCTGCGGCGTGGCACGGGCAGCGGTTACGCAGAAGTAGACTTTATCGGCATCGATCAGCGGCGTTATCGCGCGCGCTGGGAAACCAACCGCGCACGCGACAACGCGACCAAAAAGCTGCAGGCCAGCCGCCAGACCCTGACCGACCTGGACAGCGAACAGGTGCTCAGCAACCAGAGCAAGCGTGAATTCGAGCAACTGATCGAGCAGCGTCTGGGGCTCAACTTCGAGCAGTTCACCCGTGCCGTGATGCTTGCCCAGAGCGAGTTCAGCGCCTTCCTCAAGGCCGACGACAAGGAACGCAGCGAACTGCTGGAGAAGCTGACCAATACCGCCATCTACAGCCAGCTCGGGCGGCGCGCTTACAGCAAGAGCAAAGAGGCCGAGGAAGCGCTTAAAACCCTCACTGCTCAAGCCAGCAACATCGTCCCGCTGGCTCCGGAGCTGCTGGCCGAACTGGAGCAACGCCTCAACGATGCGCAGCAGCAGCTCAAGGCGCACCAGGCACAGCAACGGCAACTGGAAATCAAACAGCAGTGGCTGATCGAGCTGCACCGCCTGCGCGACGAACATCTTGCTGCTCAGGAAGCGATCACCCGTACTCAACAGGCCTGGGACGACCAGAGCGGAGCACGTCAGACCCTCGGCCAACTGGAACGCCTGGGCCCGCAACGCCACCGTTTCACGCGTCGGGTCACGCTGAACGCCCAGCTCAACCCGTTGGCGGAGCAAATTCTCCAGCATCAGCAACAACAGGCTTCGCTGCAAGATCAGCAGCAACAACTGGAGACCCACCGCACCCAGGCGCACGCCAGTCTGCTGGCGGCCCAGCAAACCCACAGCACCGCCAAACCGCTGTTGCAGCAGGCTTTTGACACACAGAACACGCTGAACCACCTGGCCCAGGAACTGGCCAAAGTGTCTGACCTGCATCAGCAAACCGGACAGCTTTGTACTGAGGGTCAGGCCAGCCTGCACATTCTGCTCGACCAGCAGCAACAGGTTTCGCAGCGCCTTGAACGTATTGCCGAGCAACTGGAGCACAGCAGCGAACTGGCCCCGCTGGCTCAGGCCTGGAGCGCCTGGCGCGACCGCCTGAAGTCCCTCACGCTGATCGCCAACCGCCTCAAGCACGGGCAGAGTGAACTGCCTGCACTGCAGCAACGTGCCAGCACGGCTGACCAACAGTTGACCGAGCAACGCAGCGCGCTGGAATTGCTGTACCGCGAAGCCGATTGCGAAGTGGATGCGGTGACTGAACAGGTACAGATTCTCGGCAGCCTGCTGCAGGACAATCGCAAGCAGCAACGCGCATTCGAAGACCTGGCCCGTCTGTGGGCCAGCCAGCAGGACGTAGACCGGCAACTGGCCGATCTGGCGCAGCAACAGCAAAGCGCTCAGCAGCAACGCGAACAGCTCAACAGCGAAGGCATTCGCGTTCGTGATGAACTGACCGTCGCCGAACAGACCCTGACCGTTACCCGGCAACTGCTGGAACGTCAACGCCTGGCCCGCAGCGCCAGCGTTGAAGAATTGCGCGTCCAGTTGCAGGACGACCAGCCCTGCCCGGTCTGTGGCAGCATTGAGCACCCTTGGCATCAGCCGGAAGCTTTGCTGGAAAGCCTCACGCAACATGATGACAACGAGCAGGCCAGCGCGCAGAAGGCGGTGGACCAGCTGACCGAACAGCGCAACCAATTGCGCGAGCAGGTTGGCGGCGTGATCGCCCGCCAGAAAGAGCTGCTTCGCCAACACGAGCAGCTCACCCTGCGTTATCAAGCCCTGGCACCGGATCTGGAATCTCATCCCCTCGCGGCTCAATTGCTCGACCACGACGCAGGCAAGCGTGACAGCTGGTTGAGCCAGCAATTGAATAACCTGAGCGAAGTCATCACCCGTGACGAGCAACGCCAGGAAGCGTTGCTGACCCTGCAGAAAGACGCCGCCCGCTTGCAGCAGCAACTTCAGGCAGCCACAGAAGCCAGTCAGACCGCGGCGAGCCATGTTGCCGAGCAGCTCAAGCAGCTGGACGTCGACAGGCAGCGGCTGGAAGAAGAACTGAGCGCATTTACGCCGCTGGTCTCGCCACACGTGCTTGAAGGGCTGCGCAGTGATGCATCGGCGACAGTGATGCAGCTTGAGCAGCAGGTGACTCAGCGTCTGGATCAACTGGAGCAGCAACACGAAGAGCAGCAGGAGCAGAGCGAGCGCCAGCAGAAGATCGAAAAGCAGCAGATCGAGCAGCAGACTCGCCTGCACCGCCAGACCGAACTGGCGCAGGAAGTCGCCCGGCTCGGCGAGCAACAGCAGGCCAGCCAACAGGCACTGACCGGCTTGCTGGGCGAGCATGCGACTGCCGAGCACTGGCAACAGGCGCTGGAAAGCACCATTGAGCAAGCCAGGCAAACCGAAAGCTCGGCCGCCGAGGCTCTGCAGCAGATTCAAAGCCAGTTGATCCAGCTGGCTGCCGAACTCAAGTCCGCCCGGCAACAACAGCAATCCTTACAGCAGGAACTGGCTGAACTTGATGTGCAGATCAGCGAGTGGCGCGGCCAGCATCCCGAGCTGGACGATACCGCGCTCGACACACTGCTGACTTACGATGACGCGCATGTTGAGCAACTGCGTCTGCAACTGAACGCTACCGACAAGGCGTTGGAGCAGGCAAAAGTATTGCTGCAGGAACGCGATCAGCGCCTGCAACAGCATCAGGCGCAACACAGCGACCTTAACGACAGCACGCAACTGGCGGCAGCGCTGCAACAGGCCCAGGAGCAGTCAGCGCTCGGCGAGCAGCAGTGCGCCGACCTGCGCGCCGAACTCAGCGAAGATCAACGCCGCCGCAACGCCAACAGCGAGTTGCAGGCGCGCATCATCGACGCCAACAACGAATACCTGCGCTGGGCACGCCTGGCATCGCTGATCGGCTCGGCCGAAGGCGACAAATTCCGCAAGATCGCCCAGGCCTACAACCTTGACCTGCTGGTCCATCACGCCAATGCGCAGCTCCGACAACTGGTGCGTCGCTACCGCCTGAAACGCGGCGGCAGCATGCTCGGCCTGCTGGTTATGGACACCGAAATGGGCGATGAACTGCGCTCGGTGCATTCGCTATCAGGCGGGGAAACCTTTCTGGTCTCGCTGGCGTTGGCGCTGGGCCTGGCCTCGATGGCCTCCAGCACGCTGCGTATCGAGTCGCTGTTCATCGACGAAGGTTTCGGCAGCCTCGACCCGGAATCGCTACAACTGGCAATGGACGCACTGGACGGCTTGCAGGCGCAGGGCCGCAAGGTCGGCGTGATCTCCCACGTACAGGAAATGCACGAGCGGATTCCGGTACAGATCAAAGTGCGTCGTCAGGGGAATGGGTTGAGCACAATCGAGGTGGGTAACTGAGAGACCTGTGACGCGGAGCGTCACGAACGGCACTCCCACGCTGGAACGTGCGGAACGATAATCTCAACTATCGTGCCGTAGCTCTGGACGTTTTCAACTATCGTGCGGCGCTCCGCGTCGCATGCCGTTCTGGACGCTCTGCGTCCGGTCTTGAATACGCCATCGCCGTCAATGCTTTCGCGAACAGGCTCGCCTGACATTCCGTGCATGGTCTGCCGCGCAGTGGGCAGTAAGTCGCAGGGACCTGTGTTGGCGAACATGCTCGCGAAAGCGTGACGGCTGATGAATCATTGAGCGGATTTGTGATCCAGCGCTGCGTAGAAATTAGCGCTCTGTTGCAGATATTTCGAGGTGTAGGTCTGAGTGTAGGTCTGAGCAGCGTGGGCTTTTTTGTCAGCTACATCGACACTGGCACTGGCTGGAAGCGCGACGCTTGCGGAAACAGCCGATGCAGCAATGATGGAGAAAAGATTGAAATTCATGTCGGTCACCCCTCGTTATCCGGTTAGCGTTTGCTTGAAGTGTTGGCCGTCTTGGCCGTGACTCAAACTTACGCCCGAGGGTGGTTCAGCAGAAATCTTTTGTAGCACTAACCCATATCATCAAGAATGATAACGGCTCCAGCCCTTGTATCTAGAGGGCTGGAGCTGGAAAGGCTTACTTGTCAGTCAGAAAACGCAGATAAGAAGGTGAATCTGCATCAAATTTCTGCACAGTTTCACCGATCTTCCCGCTCTGCGGATCACGGCGCACGGTCACGATCTGGTTGCTCTTCTGATTGGCGAACAGCATGTACTTGCCAGTCGGGTCAAAGGCGAACTCGCGTGGCTCCTTGCCTTCCAGGGAACGGCGCTGAATTTCTTCCAGCTTGCCGCTGGCCTGATCGATACGGAATACCACGACCTGATTCGCGTCACCACGATTGGTCACATAGAGAAACTTGCCGTCCGGTGAGGTGTGCAAGGCACCGCCACCGTTTTTCTCCTGCATACCCTTGTTCTTCATATCAACCAGTTGGGTCTGCTTGAAGACGCCGTCATGGTAGTCAAACACCACGACCTGCGCCGTCATTTCCAGCACCAGCCAGGCATGCTTGCCATCAGCACTGAACAGGGTGTGACGTGGTCCGGAGCCACCCGGCAATTGCACGGTCGGCTCCTTGGCTGGCTGCAGTGGCTTGGCCTGGCTCGCGTCGTAGCGATACACAAACAGCTTGTCAGCGCCCAAGTCAGCGCTCACTAAGTACTTGTCATCCGGGGTCGGCACGGCCAGGTGCACATGTGACGACATCTGCCGCTCACTGTTGACCTTGCTTCCGGGCCCCAGCGGCAAGACCTGAACGGCCTCGCTCAACGTACCGTCCTTGCCCACCGGCACCACGGTCAGCGCACCGCCCGGTTCAGGGTTTACTGCGTAGTTGGCAACGAACAGGTAGCGGCCGTCATAACTAAGGCTGGAGTGCGTCGGTTCTTCACCGCGGCTTTGAACCTGATTGATCGGCGTGATCTGACGGGTTTTCGGGTCGATTGCAAAGCTGCTGACCTTACCGACCACATCTTTTTGCCCTGGGCCGTTTTCATTGACCGCGAACAGATAACGCTGGTCTCTGGAGACGGTCAGCCACGACGGGTTTTCGGTTTTGACCACTTGCAGCGGCTTGGCGTCGATCATCCCGGTTTTGCTGTCGAAGGCAAAACGATAGATCCCTTCACTCTTGCCTTGCGTGTAGGAACCTATCAGCAATTCAGTATCGGGCATGGCTTGGGCCTGCAGGGTAAATGCGCTCATGGCACTGGCAATCGCCAGCCACGGCAGAAATTTATGGGGCATGGAGGGCATCCCTTTTTGTCGAAATTATTGATGCCTGTTACGGCACTGTCGGGTCTATGACAGCGCCAGCCCGCATTTACTCAATCCTGCGCGGAATCATCTTCGTCGGAAGGGGTGAAGGCATCCAGACAGATGATCCGGTGATCGGCGTTGCCGTCATTGATCACCCAGCTTTGCAGGGATTCATCGAAGGTCGCAGCATCGACTTGCGCCTTGGTGAAGCGCCATACCTTGCGCTCGCGGCCGTCCATGCATTCGACGTTCAATTCCTCGCCCAGAGAGAAGTCCCAGGCGTGCAGACCGTCGATTTCCAGCATGGTGGTGGCTTCGAGTGCGGCGAGCAGTGTGGTGGGTGTGGTAGTCATGAAATTCATCCGGCCAGCAAAAGCGCGAATGATAGGGCAAAAGGCAGGCGCAGATACAGTCGGAGCGCAAGTAGAGCCGTACCAGCGCCGAGCGCTGGCACGGTGAGCAGTCAAACAGGGACTGCGCTTACAGCTTGCCGATGCCGCCCGGCTGAAACACCGGCTCGCTCGGTGCCAAACCGTTAACCAGCGGCTTGCCGAACTCGGCCTGACTGATCTCGAAACGATCGCCCGGCTGGGTGCGCACGCCATCGGCAAACGACAGGGTCGCGGTGCCGAAGAAATGCACATGCACGTCACCGGGCCTGAGGAACTGTGCATACTTGAAGTGATGGTATTCAAGGTTTTCCAGGCTGTGGCACATGTTCGCTTCGCCACTGAGGAACTCTTTTTCCCACAGCACCTTGCCGTCGCGCCAGACCCGGCTGGTGCCCGACAGGCTTTGCGGCAAGTCGCCCACGCGCAACTCCGGACCGAACGAACAGGCGCGCAGTTTCGAATGCGCCAGATACAGGTAGTTGCGACGCTCCATGACGTGGTCGGAATATTCGTTGCCGATGGCGAAGCCCAACCGGTACGGCTTGCGGTCATGACCGATCACATACAGGCCACTCAGTTCGGGCTCTTCCCCGCCATCTTCGGCGAAAGGCGGCAGGGAAAACGAATGGCCGGGGCGCACGACAATGCTGCCGTCACCCTTGTAGAACCACTCTGGCTGAACACCGGCCTGCCCCGCCACCGGCTTGCCGCCTTCAACGCCCCATTTGAAGATACGCATAGTGTCGGTCATCGAAGCTTCGTCGCCTGACTGCTGGTGCATCTTGTCGCGTGCCGACGCACTGCCCAGATGGGTCAGCCCGGTGCCGCTGACCAGCAGGTGCGCAGGGTCAGGATGGTCGAGCGGCGGCAGAATCCGCAGTTCCTCAAGCAACTGCGAATAGTCGTGCGTCTCGCCAACCCCACGCTGCTCGACCTGGTGCGCCAGAGCCGAACCCGCCTCGATCGCCGCCAGCGCCAGCTCGCGAACACTCTCGACACCCTGGACCTCACGCACCTGATCACCGTCGACCAGACCGACCCGGCGCTGACCGTCGCTCAATTCAAACTGTACTAACCGCATGAAATTCTCCTTCCAGATAATGGGCCGCTGAAAACCTACCTCGCCTTGGCACTCGCCGCGAAGTCGGACACTGGCAGCACATGCTTGCGCTCCAGCACGTGATAGACGATGCCGGTCAGCAGCAGCCCGAAGACCATGACACCCGACAAAAAATAGAGGCCCGATGCCAGGCTGCCGGTGATTTCCTTCAACGCACCGATCACGAACGGCCCGATGTAGCCGCCCAGGTTGCCGACCGAATTGATCAGCGCGATACCGGCTGCGGCACTGGCACCAGCGAAGAACCGCCCCGGCAAGGTCCAGAACACCGCCGTGCAGGAAAACAGCGCGAATGCCACGGCGCACAATGCAGCCAGCTGCGCCACCGGCAGGGTCAGCCAGGCGCTGCAGAACAGGCCGATGGCACCCAGCACATAGAGCACGGCCAGATGCCCGTAACGGTCGTTGAGGCGGTCGGAACTGCGCGGCACGATCAGCAGGCCAATGATGCCGAAAATGTAAGGCACCGATGACACGAAGCCGGTGGTCAGGTCACTGCCACCGAACTGTTTGATCAGGGTCGGCAGCCACAGGCCCAGACCGTAGATGCTCAAGGTCACCGGCAGGTAGAACAGCGCCAGCAACAGCACGCGTTTGTCTTTCAAGGCATGCAGTGGATTGCCGTGGCGGGTCTGTCCGTACTCTTCCAAGTCCTTTTTCAACTCACCGGTCAGCCAGTCCTTCTCGGCCTGGTCCATCCATTTGACCTGCTGCGGACCATCCGGCAACCAGCGCAGCACCGGCCAGGTCAGCAGAATCGCTGGCGTACCAATGACGATGAACAGCCATTGCCAGCCATGCAGACCGAGTATGCCGTCCATGCCCAGCAAACCGCCGGAAACGGGCCCGGTGATCATCATGGCGATGGGTTGCGAGAGGATGAAAAGGCCAAGGATCTTGCCGCGATGGCGCACCGGAAACCATTGGGTGATGTAGTACAGCACACCGGGAAAGAAGCCCGCCTCGGCAGCACCCAGCAGAAAACGCATCACATAGAAGCTGTGCGGCCCCTGGACGAAGGCCATGCCGATGGTGATCGCGCCCCAGGTGATCATGATCCGCGCGAACCAGCGACGTGCGCCGAAACGCTCGAGCATCAGGTTACTGGGGATCTCCAGCAGGAAGTAACCGATGAAGAACAGTCCGGCACCCAGCCCGTAGGCGGCGTCGCCGATACCGATGTCCGCGCCCATGTGCAGCTTGGCAAAGCCCACGGCAGAGCGGTCTACATAAGCGATCAGGTACAGCAGGATAAGAAACGGAATCAGTTTGAACGTAATGCGGCGTATAAGCCGCAGTTCCTGGCTCATGTAGGCGGTCTCCCATTGTTTTTGTTATGGAACCTGCGGGGATCGCCTCTGTGCCTGGGGGCTGAATAATGCAGCACATGCGCCAGGATGATCCCTCGTCTACGACCGACTATATAGTAATACTATTTAAACTGACAACTCTTCCAATACGCGTTTTTTAGGCTTACCTTAGCCAGCAGTATCGCCATTAAGTCTTACAATAAGAGAGCCGATCATGTCTGACTCCGATAAAAAACCGACCCTCCGTTCTGCCCAGTGGTTTGGCACCGCTGACAAGAATGGCTTCATGTACCGCAGCTGGATGAAGAATCAGGGTATTGCCGACCATCAGTTCCAGGGCAAGCCGATCATCGGCATTTGCAATACCTGGTCGGAGTTGACCCCCTGCAACGCGCATTTCCGGCAGATCGCCGAGCACGTCAAACGTGGTGTGATCGAAGCAGGCGGCTGGCCGGTGGAGTTTCCGGTGTTTTCCAACGGCGAATCCAACCTGCGTCCTACCGCGATGTTCACCCGCAACCTGGCGAGCATGGACGTTGAAGAAGCGATTCGCGGCAACCCCATTGATGGCGTCGTGCTGCTGACTGGCTGTGACAAAACCACACCTGCCCTGTTGATGGGTGCCGCCAGTTGCGACATCCCCGCCATCGTCGTGACCGGCGGACCGATGCTCAACGGCAAGCATGAAGGCAAGGACATCGGCGCCGGAACCATCGTCTGGCAGATGCACGAGTCCTACAAGGCCGGCACCATCAGCCTGGATGAGTTTCTCTCCGCCGAAGCCGGCATGTCTCGCTCGGCAGGCACCTGCAACACAATGGGCACGGCCTCGACCATGGCCTGCATGGCCGAAGCGCTGGGCACTTCGCTGCCGCACAACGCGGCTATTCCGGCAGTGGATTCGCGGCGTTACGTGCTGGCGCACATGTCCGGCATGCGTGCGGTGGACATGGTTCGTGAAGACCTGCGCCTGTCGAAGATTCTCACCAAGGCCGCATTCGAAAACGCAATCCGGGTCAATGCAGCCATCGGCGGTTCGACCAACGCCGTTATCCACCTCAAGGCCATTGCCGGGCGCATCGGCGTCGACCTGGACCTGGATGACTGGTCGCGCATGGGCCGTGGCATGCCGACCATCGTCGACCTGCAACCCTCAGGGCGCTTTCTGATGGAAGAGTTCTACTACGCCGGTGGCCTGCCTGCCGTGCTGCGGCGCATGAACGAAGCCAATTTGCTGCCCAACCCGGACGCCCTGACCGTCAACGGTAAAAGCATTGGCGAAAACACCTGCAATTCACCGATCTATGGCGAGGACCAGGTAATCCGTGCTCTGGACAATCCGATTCGCGCTGATGGTGGTATCTGCGTATTGCGCGGCAACCTCGCCCCCCTCGGCGCAGTGCTCAAACCGTCTGCCGCTACACCGGCACTGATGCAGCATCGTGGCCGGGCGGTGGTGTTCGAGAACTTCGAAATGTACAAGGCGCGGATCAACGATCCGGATCTGGACATTGACGCCACCTCGGTCATGGTGCTCAAGAACTGCGGCCCCAAAGGTTATCCGGGCATGGCCGAGGTCGGCAACATGGGCCTTCCGGCCAAACTGCTCGCGCTGGGTGTGACCGACATGGTGCGCATTTCCGATGCACGTATGAGCGGCACGGCCTATGGCACAGTGGTTTTGCATGTGGCACCGGAAGCCGCAGCCGGCGGGCCGCTGGCCGTGGTCAAGGAAGGCGACTGGATCGAACTGGACTGCGCCAGCGGGCGCTTGCATCTGGACATCCCACAAGCCGAACTGGATGCACGTCTTGCCGAGTGGCAGGCCCCGCCGCAACTGCTGCTCGGTGGCTATCGTCAACTGTACGTGGACCGGGTGATGCAGGCGGATCAAGGCTGCGACTTCGACTTTCTGGTCGGTTGCAGAGGTTCAGAAGTGCCTCGCCACTCGCACTAAAAGAAGCGGCGGTCCCTTGTTCTGGGGACCGCCGTCACTGTTGCGCGATGGTATGATGCCCAGCAATCACCGCCAGGACCCAATTGCGCTCTCATGGATTATCGAAAGCCTTCCGACCGAAAAAGCATGCACGCGCGCATTGTCCAGGAACTGGGCATGCAAATCGTATCCGGCCGTTTCAAGCCTGACGAAAAGCTGCCTGCCGAAGCACTGCTCTGCGAAGAGTATGCCGTCAGCCGCCCGGTACTGCGTGAAGCCACACGGGTTCTGGTCGCCAAGGGGCTGGTCTACTCGCGGCCGCGTGTCGGCACGGTGGTCAAGGCCCGACGCGAATGGCACCTGCTGGACCCGGATGTGCTGCACTGGGTGATGCAAAGTTCGCCGCAGAATGAATTCTTCAACCTGCTGACCAGTGTGCGCGCTGTCATCGAACCGGCGGTTGCCGCACTGGCCGCGCAACATGCCACCGACGCAGAGATCGAGTCGATCCACGAAGCCTACCTGCGCATGGAAGCTGCACCGACGCCGGAAGACCTGCTGCAACCCGACCTCGACTTCCACAGCCGCATCGCCGACGCCACCCACAACGACCTGCTGGCGCACTTGTGCAACATGCTGTCACTGGCGTTGCGCGAAGCACTCAAATACTCCAACAAACGCCCCAACCTGCACGAACTGGCCATGCCTCGTCACAAGGCAATCCTCACCGCCATCCAGAACCGCGACGCACTGGGCGCACGCCATGCTTCGCTGGTGCAACTGGACGATGCGCGCAATGCGCTGAGTGTGGTCCTGGGCGGCGGTTGATTGGCTCGACTGAGTCGATAACTCTCTGAGTCTGTATGTTCGCCGTGTTTATCAATCAAATATGGCGAACCCTCTTTATTGCTGATACCCGCCTCTGAATATTCTATTTCCGTGGGAAATATCCATACTATTTGTAAGAGCCTTATCAGCCCAGCGTAAGCTCAGTCCTTAATTATCGCAAATGACGCTCCGTCATTTCCGAAAACATAAAGTAATGATATCTCTACCTGCACATTAATTAAAACGCTGCGCCTGTTCATAAACGTCGATTAAACCTATCAGACGTCAGAGACTCGTGCTGCTGATAAAAAGTGTGCAAGGAGCATTGCATGAAACTTCTGGCCATCGTTCAGGGCGACACCACAGACCACGGAGGGTCTGTTATCAACGGCGATCAAACAAAGCGCATCAATGGTTTCCCTGTGGCGCACAGAGGCTGTGACGTCATCTGCCCACTGCATGGCGCCAGCAAAATCATCGGTGAAGAAAACAACTTTCATATCGAAGAAAACATCATCGCACTGGAGGGCGACCTCACCAGTTGCGGGGCTCGATTGATATCCAGGCAACAAAGTTTCTTTCGGGTTGAGAGGCGGTCGAGTGTTGTGCAGTCTGCGCCCGATCCTTCGGTTGGTAATGATCAGGAGGCGGCCAGCGAAAGTGTGGTGGATCGGGTTGTGCATTCAGTTAATTCGCTGGTGGACCAGCGAGAGTCAATCATGTGCGACGAACGTTTTCGTCTGTTCAATCAAAAGCGTTCCAGCCTGGGTCATCTGGGCTATGTGGTGATGCAAGACCAACGCTGCACCTGCGTTGGCGCGCTTGACCTGCAAGGCTACAGCCGCAGCCATAAAAGCCCGGCTGTCATCGCACTGCAACTCGCAACCACCGCCCCTTGGCCGGTCATGGAGTAACCCCAATGTCTCTGAACGATTTCCAGCGTACCAACGCCTTGGGCCCCGACACTTACTTCGCCTTGCCCCAAGGAGCTTCACACACCTACGCCCCGACAGACACCCCGGCCAAAGAAGTCATCATCCAAAGCCTGGCCCTCTCCCGCATACCCGGAGCCATGCGCAACATGGGTTGGAACACGGCAGCGGCGCTGATGCAGCGATGGTTTGACAGTCCCGCGTGGGAGATGCCGGAGGAGTGGAAGGAGCCAAAAACCCAACCTGACCCTTTGAGCTTACCTGCAATACAGTGTGACGAAAGCATTGTAAAAATGGAGTGGGCAATGCAGTTTGAGCGTTGTCGGGAAGCAGTAGATGAGGCCGAGTCCATCGTATCCTCGGCAAAAGCGGTTGAAAGATTGAGAAAACTTTTGAAACGTGCCGAATGGGATGAGAATAGCTCATTTGAACTGGGCAACAACTTACTGTCTTCTCGGCAGATAGATGTTTTATCCCAAGTAAATTTTCGTATATTCGGCAGTACGTGGGACTCACTGGACGATATGTACGGTGCGCTGGGGTCTGCAACACTAAAAGTTGGTGTTACAGGACGAGCTTTCAGTAAGAAAAATTTCATCACCCAGCAGACCGAGCTGTATTTTCAGATAAAAAACCTAGGCTTCTACATACGGGACCATTACGACTTTAGCGGATTACAATATCTCGGCACGTGGACAGAAGATCGCGTGCTGACCAAGGCAGAAACCGCTATAGCCTTGACGCCACAAGGAAATCTGGTCATCCGTTTAAAAGACGGACCATTTGCTGCAGTTACAAACTCCCACTTTCGCAACTATCGTGGCGATACAGGTCAAGGGGGCGATTTTTTTATTTACTCAAACATTTTGTGGAAAAAATCTGATCAGATCATAAAGTTGGGAGTCCGTAAATGAAACCACTTCCACAACGGCTCAAATTTTTTACAGCCTACATTATTATCGCCGGTAGTCTCTGGACCGCATCGGAATGGTGGGAAAAAGGGTTAGCGGAACGCTCTGGCGAGCCTGACATAAGCCCTGGAGGCTGTTACAGAGTGGAGCTGTTCAAACCACTCTGGGTTCTTCCGATGATGTTTCATTCGATGCCACACCCGGATAGTGAGGTGCCAAGAAGGTGGCTACCCTGGTGGGAGTACCCTGCGTTTTTTCGGCTCTATGATCATCGCACTGGCGAGTTGATTTCAGAGACAGAGGTTTACGATCTGGCGTCAGCGAGTGGACCGCTGGACTGGGGGGGCGGATCGGGCGAGGTATCGGCTGGAATGATCTCAATTGGCCCCAATCTCCCTGATTGTCTGGGTGACCGCCCTACTCCAGTAAGCCCTCAATAACGAGAGCATCACGATGCTGGACGTTTTTAAATGATCGTTCCAACGCTCAGGACGCTTTGCGTCCTGTGCCGAGTAAGCGGCGCGGCGCAAATTTGTGACGCGGAGCGTCACGAACTGCATGCCAACGCGGAGCATTGGCACGATAGTCATCTTGAGGCGTAACTCATCGTTCCAGCGCTCCGCGTGGGAATGCCGTTCTGGACGCTCTGCGTCCTGTCCCAAGTAAGCGGCGCGGCGCAAATTTGTGACGCGGAGCGTCACGAACTGCATGCCAACGCGGAGCATTGGCACGATAGTC